>DATIOA010000046.1:0-59468 GCA_035473575.1 Rudaea sp.
TGCGCGGCGCCTGGGCACCAAACGTGATCTGGTACCTGCGCGGCGGCGCACGCCGTTTCGGCGAGCTGCGCCACGACATCCCGCGCATTTCCGCGCGCGTGCTAAGCGCACGCCTGCGCGAGCTGGAATCGCGCGGCATGATCGTGCGCCGCCTGCTCGATACCTCGCCGCCATCAGCCGAATACGAACTGACCGAGTTGGGCCACGAACTGCTGCCCGCGCTCGATGCCATCGTCAAGGTCGGCACCAAGCTCAGGCACGATGCGGCGCCACCGCGGCGCCTGGCCGCATGACGCACGCGATCGATGTTCGCGGCACGCCGAGGCAGCCGCTCGGCATGCCAGCGGCAAGGTTCCTGCGCGAGTTCTGGCAGAAACACCCGCTGCTGATTCGCGGCGGGTTTCCATATATCCACAAATGTATCTCCGCCGATGATTTGGCCGGACTGGCGTGCGAAGAAGCGGCGTTATCAAGAATCGTGTTGCACGACGCGAAACGCGACACTTGGACGCTACGCGGCGGCCCGTTTGCGGAACACGATTTCGCCAAGCTGCCGAAGAAAAACTGGACCTTGCTCGTACAGGACGTGGACAAGTGGGACATGGACGTGGCCGCGTTGCTCGATGCGTTCGCCTTCATCCCGAGCTGGCGCGTCGACGACGTGATGGTCAGCTATGCCGTCGATGGCGGTGGCGTCGGCGCCCACGTCGACCAATACGATGTGTTCCTCGTGCAAGGCATCGGCAAACGGCGCTGGCGCATCAACACCGACCCGAACGCGCCTGTCGATTTCCGCGACGACACCGAACTGAAATTGCTGCGCGAATTCACGCCGACGCACGACTGGATCCTCGAACCCGGCGACGCGCTCTACCTGCCACCCGGCGTGCCGCACGAAGGCACTGCGGTCGGCGAGTGCATGACGTTTTCCGTCGGCATGCGCGCGCCATCGCAAGCCGAACTGCTGCTCGACTTTGCCGAATTCCTGGCCGAGCCGCTGGGCGAGGAAGCGCGCTTCACCGATCCGGATTTGTGCCCCGTACGCGATGCCGGCGAAATCGACGCTTTGGCGCTCGCGCGCGTGCGAACGGCGATACCGCATTTTTCCAATGTGGACAAAGCCACGATTGCGGATTGGTTCGGGCGCTTCATCACCCGCTATCGCAGCGCGCAGATCGTGGCACCATCAACGCGTCCGCTTTCGCCCGCACGACTCGCGGCGAAGCTGCCCGCGTCGCGCGTGCTGCGCAATCCCTTCAGTCGCTTCGCCTGGATGCGCGACGGGCGCCTTGCCGCATTGTTCGTCGCGGGCGAGCGCCACGATTGCCCGCTGGCACTGGCGAGAACGCTTTGTGCGACCCGTGAGTTCGACGGTGCCGATCTCACACGCGTGGCTGGGAAGTCCGGAATGGTCGTGGTTGCGGCGCTAGTCGATGGCGGACATTTGCGGCTTTTGCGCGAACGCTGAATAATCCCCCCATGATTGCTACCGACTTTTCCGTCGCCCCCGTCGACTGGAACAACGAAGCCGAACGCGACGCGTGCCGCGCGGTCCGCGAACAGGTATTCGTCGTCGAGCAGAATGTGCCGCGCGAGGATGAATGGGACGATCTCGACGCCACCTCGCGCCACGTCCTCGCGCGCGACGACGCCGGCAATCCCATCGGCACCGGGCGGCTGACGACCGAACGCAAAATCGGTCGCATGGCCGTGCTCGCCGACTGGCGCGGGAAAGGCGTTGGCGAAGCCATCTTGAACGTGCTGATCGAACAGGCGCGCGCACTCGGCTACCACACGCTCGAAATGCATGCACAAACGCACGCCGTGCCGTTCTATGAGAAATTCGGTTTCGTCAAATTCGGCGGCGAATTCGAGGAATGCGCGATCAAGCACTTCAACATGCGGTGCAACGTGGAACCGCTGGCAACCCCCTTGCCGCGACTGGTACCGCCACGGCCGGAGCGGCGCATTGTCGCGATCGCGTCGCGCGAAGACGCGGTGCTCGAGACCTTGCGCCTGATCGAAGCCGCGCGTCACGAAATGTGCATCTATTCCCGCGACTTCGACCCCTGGCTGCTCGACAACGAACCCGCCCTCGAAGGACTCAAGCGGGTGGCGATCTCCGCGCGCAACGCGCGCGTCCGCGTCATCGTGCACGATCCGCGCGCCGTCGTCGTCGAGGGTCATCGCCTGATCGCGCTGGCGCAACGCCTGCCCAGCGCGTTCGCGCTGCGCACGCCGAGCGAGGACAACGATCTGCAGTATCCAAGCGCATTCCTGCTCAACGACGCTTCCGGCTACTACTTCCGCACGTTGGCTACGCGCTTCGAGGGCGAGGCGGTGAACTACGCGCCCGGCCGGCACGCGCAGTTGCTGGAATACTTCAACCAGGTCTGGGAGCGTTCCGAACCCAGCGAGGATTTGCGGCAGTTGAACCTGTGACGATGTTGCGCAACGCAACATTCCGCCTGAATTGCGTATAATTCCCCGTTCGTGCGTCCGCGCCCGCGGATGCCGTTTTTCGATCCCGGCAGGACAGCGTGAGCCAGAGTCTTCTCCAGCAATTTGCGGCATCGTCCCAGCTTTCCGGCAGCAATGCCGGATTCATCGAGTCCCTGTACGAAACCTGGCTGCGCGACCCCGATTCGATCGCGCCGGAATGGCGCACCTATTTCGACACCTTCAAGGGCCGCGAAGCCGGCGACGTGCCCCATGCGGACGCGATCGCGCGCATCGAGGCGGCGCAGCAGCGCAACGGCCATGCGGTAGCCTTCGCCGCCACCGCCCCGGTTTCCGACGCATACGCGCAAAAGCAGGCGGCGGTGCTGAAACTGGTCACGGCCTTTCGCTCGCGCGGACATCTGGCGGCCGACCTCGATCCGCTCGGCATGGCGCAAAAGCTTCCGGCGCCAGACCTCGATCCAACCTTCCACGGCCTCACCGCCGCGGATATGGAAACCGAGTTCGCCACCGGTGCGCTGGCTGGCCCGCAGAAGCTCAAGCTGCGCGACCTGATCGCGCGCCTGAAAGCGACGTACGCGGCGACGATCGGCGCGGAGTTCATGCACATCAGCCATACCGAGCAGCGGCGCTGGGTGCACGAGCGCCTCGAAGCGGCGGCCGGTCAATTCGGCCTGTCGGTCGACGAACGCAAGCACACGCTGGAATTGCTGACCCAGGCCGAAGGTCTGGAACGCTATCTGCACACCAAGTACGTCGGCCAGAAGCGTTTTTCGCTGGAGGGCGGCGACAGTCTGATTCCGCTGCTCGACGAGATCGTGCGCCGCGGCGGTGAAGACGGCGTGCGCGACATGGTCATCGGCATGGCGCATCGCGGCCGTTTGAACGTACTGGTCAACACGCTCGGCAAGGCGCCGCAGAAATTGTTCGCGGAATTCGAGGGCAAGTTCGAGCATACCGAAGATCCCGCGCATTCGGGCGATGTGAAATACCACATGGGATTTTCCGCCGACGTGAAAACCGCCGGCCATACCGTGCACCTCGCCCTCGCCTTCAATCCCTCGCACCTGGAAATCGTCAATCCGGTGGTGGCCGGTTCCGTGCGCGCGCGCCAGACGCGGCGCAAGGACGCGAATCAGGAGCAGGTGCTGCCCGTGCTGATCCACGGCGACGCCGCGCTCGCCGGGCAAGGCGTCAACATGGAACTGCTCAACATGTCGCAGGCGCGCGGTTTCGGCGTCGGCGGTTCGATCCATGTCGTGATCAACAACCAGATCGGCTTCACCACCTCCGATCCGCAGGACGCACGCTCGACGCTGTACTGCACCGACGTCGCCAAGATGGTCAACGCACCGGTGCTGCACGTGAACGGCGACGATCCGGAAGCCGTGTTGTTCTGCGCGCGCCTCGCCTTCGACTTCCGCGCCAGGTTCAAGCGCGACGTCGTCATCGATCTCGTCTGCTATCGCCGCCATGGCCACAACGAGGCCGACGAACCCGCGGCGACGCAGCCGTTGATGTACCAGGTCATCCGCGCGCGGCCGACGGCGCGCGAGCTGTATGCCAAGCGCATGGGCGATGCCGGCGTCGTCGCGGCGAACGACGCGCAGGCCATGATCGATGCTTACCGCGCCAAGCTCGAAGCGGGTCAACCCATCGCGCCGCTGGATCCGACATTCAAGGATTCCTTCGCCGTGGACTGGAGTCGCCACCTCGGCGCGCGCCTGGACCAGGCCGTCAAGACCGGCGTGGCAAAAGACAAGCTCAAGGCGC
This sequence comes from Rudaea sp., assembly GCA_035473575.1. Taxonomy (GTDB): domain Bacteria; phylum Pseudomonadota; class Gammaproteobacteria; order Xanthomonadales; family Rhodanobacteraceae; genus Rudaea. The sequence continues at coordinate 4,234 of DATIOA010000046.1, forward strand.
TCAACGAAAAAATCCTGACCTTGCCGCCGGATTTCGTTTTGCATTCGCGTGTGGCCAAGATCTACACCGATCGCGTGGCGATGGCAGCGGGCACGCACGCCATGGACTGGGGCTTCGCCGAGAACCTCGCCTATGCCACGATCGTCGACGACGGTTACGACCTGCGCCTCGTGGGCCAGGATACCGGCCGCGGCACGTTCTTCCATCGCCATGCCGAATTGCACGACCAGAAGACCGGCAGGATTTTCGTGCCGCTGGACGGCGTGCGCACGGATGCGAACGTGCAGGTCATCGATTCGCTGCTCAGCGAAGAAGCGGTGATGGCGTTCGAGTACGGCTACACCACCGCCGATCCGCACACGCTGGTGATCTGGGAAGGACAGTTCGGCGATTTCGCCAACGGCGCGCAGGTCGTCATCGACCAGTTCATCGCCGCCGGCGAGGCCAAGTGGGACCGCCTGTGTGGACTTGCCCTGTTCCTGCCGCATGGTTACGAGGGCCAGGGCCCCGAGCATTCGTCCGCGCGGCTGGAACGCTACCTGCAACTGTGCGCTCTGCAGAACATGCAGGTGTGCGTGCCGACGACCCCGGCGCAGATGTTCCACATGTTGCGCCGGCAGATGTTGCGCGACTGCCGCAAGCCGCTGATCGTGTTGACGCCCAAGTCCCTATTGCGCCACAAACTGGCGGTGTCGTCGCTGGACGATCTCGCCAACGGCGGTTTCCAGCTCGTCATTCCCGATTCGACCGCCAAGCCCGGCCAGAAGGTGCGCCGCGTCGTGCTGTGTTCCGGCAAGGTATATTACGATCTGGTCGAGGACGCGGCCAAGCGTAATCTGGCCGACGTCGCGATCGTGCGTGTGGAACAGTTGTATCCGTTCCCGCGCACCGAGGTGAAGGCCCAGATCGCCAAATATCCGGCGGCAAGGGAAATCGTCTGGTGCCAGGAAGAACCCATGAACCAGGGTGCCTGGTACCAGATCCAGCATCACCTGGTTGCTTGTCTCACCGACGAAAATTCGCTGCATTACGCCGGCCGCGTGCGCTCGCCCGCGCCCGCCGCCGGCCACCTGCCGACCCACATCGCCGAACAGGCTGCACTGGTCGAGCAGGCGCTGGCGGGGCAGGCAGGCGCGGATCACGCCGCAGACTAAAAGTATACAATATGAAAAATGCGGTCAGGATGGCCGCTTCTTGATTTCGCGTACATGGATGAACGCAAAAACAAAGGACACGATCATGGCACTCGAAATCAAAGTTCCGGTACTGCCCGAATCCGTCAGCGACGCGACGATCGCGAGCTGGCACAAGAAACCGGGCGACGCGATCCGGCGCGACGAGAACCTCGTCGACCTGGAAACCGACAAGGTCGTGCTCGAAGTGCCCGCACCTGCCGACGGCGTGCTCAAGGAAATCAAACAGCAGACCGGCGCCACCGTCACCAGCGGGCAGTTGCTCGCCGTGATTGAGGAAGGTGCGGTCGCCGCCGCGACGCCCGCCGCTCCCGCAGCACCGAAAGTCGCCGCTCCGGCTGCACCCGCCGCACCTTCCACGCCTGCGCCGAGTGCAGCCGCGGCGAATCTCTCGCCGGCCGGCCAGCGCGTGACGACCGAGAACAAGATCGACCCGGCCCAGGTCGCCGGCACCGGCGTGCGCGGCCAGGTCACCAAGGAAGACCTCGTCAACTTCATGCGCACCGGCGCATCGGCTCCTGCCGCCGCGAAGGCGCCGGCAGCCGCGTTGCCGACGCCGGGATCGCGTCCGGAAGAGCGCGTACCGATGACGCGCATGCGCGCCAAGATCGCCGAGCGCCTGATGCAGTCGAAGAATTCCATCGCCATGCTGACCTCGTTCAACGAGATCAACCTGGCCAAGGTCGCGGCGATGCGCAAGGAACTGGGTGAAGCATTCGAGAAGGCCAACGGGATCAAGCTCGGCTACATGAGCTTCTTCGTCAAGGCCGCCTGCGAGGCGCTCAAGCGCCATCCCGTGGTCAACGCCTCGGCGGACGGCAACGACATCATCTATCACGGCTATCAGGATATTTCCGTCGCCGTATCCACCGACAGGGGCCTGGTCACGCCGGTGCTGCGCGATGCGCAGTCCATGAATTTCGCCGAAATCGAAAAGGCCATCGCGGCCTACGCCAAGGCGGCGCGCGAAGGCGGGCTAAAGCTCGAGGACCTGCAGGGCGGCACGTTCACGATCACCAACGGCGGCACGTTCGGATCGCTGTTCTCCACACCGATCGTCAATCCGCCGCAGAGCGCGATCCTGGGCATGCACACGATCAAGGAACGCGCGATCGTCGAGAATGGCCAGGTGATCGCCGCGCCGATGATGTACGTCGCGATCAGCTACGACCACCGCATCATCGACGGCAAGGACGCGGTGCTGTTCCTCGTCGACATCAAGAACCAGCTGGAAAATCCGCAGCGCATGCTGCTGGGCATGTAAGCGCCCGCCACGCAAGGAATCGTCATGGCAGAACAATTCGACGTCGTCGTCATCGGTGCCGGCCCGGCCGGCTATGTGGCCGCGATCCGCGCCGCGCAGCTGGGCCTGAAAACCGCTTGCGTGGACGCCTTCATTGGCAAGGAAGGCAAGCCCGCGCTCGGCGGCACCTGCCTCAACGTCGGCTGCATCCCGTCCAAGGCTATGCTGGATTCTTCCAAGCAGTTCCACAACCTGACGCACTCATTCAAGGACCACGGCATCACGGCGGCGAATCCGGCGATCGACGTGAAGACGATGGTTGGGCGCAAGGACAAGATCGTCAAGCAGTTCACCGGCGGCATCGCCATGCTGTTCAAGGGCAACAAGGTGACGGCCTTTGCCGGTTTCGCCACGCTGAAACCCGGCCGCGTCGTGTCGATCAAGGGCCACGACGGCGCCGTCACCGAGATCGCGGGCACGAACGTGATCCTCGCGCCCGGTTCCACGTCCATCGAACTGCCGTTCGCCAAGTTCGACAACAAGTTCATCGTCGACAATGCCGGCGCGCTCGACTTCGACGCCGTACCAAAGCGCCTCGGCGTGATCGGCGCGGGCGTGATCGGCCTGGAACTCGGCAGCGTGTGGCGCCGCCTCGGCGCGGAAGTCACTATCCTCGAAGCGCTGCCGGATTTCCTTGCCGTCGCGGATCGCGATGTGGCCAAGATCGCCGCACGCGAATTCGCCAAGCAGGGGCTCGACATCAAGCTCGGCGCGAAAGTCAGCAAGGCTGAAATCAAGGGCGGCGCGGTCGAAGTGACCTACGTCGATGCCAAGGGCGAACAGAAGATTATCGTGGACAAACTGCTGGTCGCTGTCGGCCGCCGCGCCGCGACGCAGGGCGTGCTCGCCGAAGGCACCGGCGTGAAGCTCGACGAGCGCGGCCGCATCGTCGTCGATGGCCACTGCTGGACTGGCGTCGAAGGCATCTGGGCCACGGGCGACTGCGTGCGCGGTCCGATGCTCGCGCACAAGGGTTCGGAAGAAGGCGTGGCCGTCGCCGAACTCATCGCCGGCAAGGCTGGACACGTCAACTACGACACGATTCCCTGGGTCATCTACACCGAACCGGAAATCGCCTGGGCCGGCAAGACCGAGGAAGAACTCAAGAAGGACGGCATCCCGTATAAAAGTGGAACATTCCCCTTTGCAGCGATCGGCCGCGCGGTGGCGATGAACGAAACGGCGGGACAGGTAAAGGTACTCGCCCACGCCGAAACCGATCGCATCCTCGGCGTGCACATGGTCGGCCCTGTGGTATCGGAACTGATCGCCGAAGCCGTCGTCGCCATGGAATTCCACGGCGCCGCGGAAGACCTCGCGCGCATCGTCCACGCCCATCCGACGCTCTCGGAAGCCGTGCACGAGGCCGCACTGTCGGTGGACAAGCGAGCGATCCACAAGGCGAATTGAACTGCGATGGCCTCGACGTTTTCCGCCTTCCGCATCCACGCCGAGGAAAAGCCTTATCGCGCCGGCATCCAGACGATGCGCGCGGACGATCTTTCACCCGGCGAGGTGTTGGTCAAGGTCGCGTATTCCTCGGTCAACTACAAGGACGCGCTCGCCGGCACCGGCCGCGGCAAGATCCTGCGCGAGCCGGTGCTCAACGGCGGCATTGACGTGGCGGGTTACGTGGCCGCTTCGAGCGATCCGACATTCAAGGAAGGCGATCAGGTGTTGTGCACCGGTTGCGGACTGTCCGAAACGCGCGATGGCGGCTATGCGGAATACGCGCGCCTCGAATCGAAGTGGACGATCCCGCTGCCAGCCGGACTGACCCTGCGCGAAGCCATGATCGTCGGTACGGCGGGTTTCACCGCGGCGTTGTCGCTTTACCAGATGCGTCGCAACGGGCAAGTTCCGGAGATGGGACCGATCGTCGTCACTGGCGCGACTGGTGGAGTGGGATCGCTCGCGATCGATATCCTGACCCGCGCCGGCTTCGAGGCGCACGCGATCAGCGGCAAGCTCGAGCGGTTTGACGACCTGATCGCGCTCGGCGCCAAGCAATGCATCTCGCGCAAGGACCTGTACTGGGGCCGGCGCCCGCTCGAGTCGGCGCATTGGGCCGGCGCCATCGACAATGTCGGCGGCGACATGCTCTCGGGCCTGACGCGCGTGATCAAGCCCTACGGCAATATCGCCAGTTGCGGCCTCGCCGCCGCCGCGGAACTGCAAACCACGGTGATGCCCTTCATCATCCGCGGCCTGAGCCTGCTCGGCATCGCGTCCGCGGGAACCGCGCGCGACATCCGCGACGAGATCTGGGCACACCTGGGCTCAGACTGGAAACCGGCGCATCTGGAACGCATCGCCACGCGTGAGGTCGGTCTGACCGAATTGCCCGGCGTATTCGACATCATGCTGGCAGGCGGCTCGTTCGGCCGCACCGTGGTCAAGATTTGACCCGAAACCGATCTCGATTCCCGATCAAGAAAACGCGTCAACAATCTGGAATGCAAGAAGATTTTTTTGTATCGAGAATCGCGCTGGAAATATCGTCGCGCAGCGCCTTAGAATGCGCTGCCCGCACGAGCGGGAAGGAAGGAACGGGAAAATCATGGCGCGTATCCTGATCGTGGACGATTCGCCGTCGCAGCTGGTCGGTCTTAAACGCATCGTCGAAAAGCTGGGACACCAGGTGGTCACGGCCGAGGACGGGTCAGCGGGCGTGGAAGCGGCCAAGCGCGAAGTCCCCGATCTCATCCTCATGGACGTGGTCATGCCCAACCTGAACGGCTTTCAGGCCACGCGCACGATTTCCAAGGACGCCAAGACCAGCCACATCCCGATCGTGCTGGTTACTACCAAGGATCAGGAAACCGATCGCGTCTGGGGCATTCGCCAGGGCGCCAAGGCCTATGTCACCAAGCCGGTGAACGAGGGCGAGCTGGTCGACATGATCAACAAACTTTTGCCTGCCGCCTGACGGCAGGACTTCAGCCGAACGCCTTCGCCATCGACTCGTAGAGCTTGCGTTGCGCGTCGGTGTGCGCCGGCGGCGCATGGATTTCCACGGTGACGTATTGGTCGCCCGGCGTCGCCCCGGGCATGCCGCGTCCACGCAGGCGCATGCGCTTGCCGCTGTCCGAACCCGCCGGAATCTTCAGTTCCACCTCGCCGCCCAGGGTCGGCACCGTGACCGTTGCGCCGAGTGCGGCCTGCCACGGCGGCAACGCCAGCGTGTAGTGCACATTGCGGCCTTCAAGGCGGAAACGCGAATCCTCGCGCACCGCGACTTCGAGCATCAAGTCTCCCGCCGGAGCGCCTTGCGCGCCGGGCGATCCCTGTCCGCCAAGGCGAATCTGCTGGCCGGGCAGGATGCCAGCGGGTAGCTTCACCTCCAACGTGCGTTCGCCGCCGCCATCGCGCAGGGTGATGCGTTCGCGGCCGCCGCTGTAGGCCGTGACCAGCGGAATTTCGATGCGTGCCTGCATGTCGCGTCCGCGCCGCGGACGCGCCTGTCCACCACGGCCACCGCGCCCGTGCGATTGCCCGAACAGGGATTCGAAGAAATCGGAGAATCCGCCTTCGTCGAGATCGGAGAAATCGAAACCCTCGCCGTCGCCGAAATTCGGCGGCGGATGGAATTCTTCACCCGGCCGGTAACCCTGCGCGCGCAACTGGTCGTAGGCGCGGCGCTTGGCCGGATCCTTGAGCGCCTCGTAGGCTTCGTTCACGCCTTTGAATTTCTCCTCGGCGCCGGCTTCCTTGCTCACGTCCGGGTGATATTTGCGCGCGAGTTTGCGATAGGCGGACTTGATCTCGGCCTCGCTCGCGGCGGGCTTGACGCCGAGAGTGTCGTAGTAATCCTTGAATTGCATGGTCGGTCACTCCGTTCGCGCTGAGTCCTTCGACAAGCTCAGGATAGACTACGCGCGCAGGGCGTGCGAAGTCGAAGCGCACGCCCCGTCTGAACACAAAAACCCGCGGTTGCGCGAGACAACCGCGGGTTTTGTTCCGTCAATCAAGCCGCTCAGTGCTTGATTTCGATCTTGCGCGGCGTGGTCTCGGCCCTTTTCGGAATCGAGATCTCCAGCACGCCATGCTTGCCGCTCGCGCTGATGGCGTCGGCATCGGCACTATCGGGCAGCGCAAAACGGCGGTGGAAAGCGCCGTACGAGCGCTCGACGCGCGTCGCATTGCCGCTGTCCTCGCGGAGTTCCGACTTGCGCTCACCCTTGATCGACAGCACGCCCTTGTCCATGCTCACCTCGATGTCCCCGGGCTCCACGCCGGGAATGTCGGCGAGGATCACGAAGCGCTTGTCCTCTTCACGAATGTCCACGCGCGGCGTCCATTGGCTGGTCACGACGCTGGACTGGTCGGTGTCGGATTCGCCGAAAAAGTTGTCGAACACGTTCTTCAGTTCGGCCTGGAAGCGGTTGCCCTGCGCCCACGGCGCATAACGCACGATCGTCATGTCATGTCTCCACGTATGGCGGGCACCGTTGGCCCGGATGCCGAAAAGATAGGGCCACGCCGATCGCTTTCAAGGGTGTTGCGGCAACTACGCAGGCACTATGATGGAGGCACTCGACAACAGTGAGGAAACACCATGACGATCAAGGTCGGCGACCGCATTCCCAACGCCACGCTCAACTACCTCAAGGACGGCGTGCAGGCGATCAACACGGACGAAATCTTCAAGGGCAAGAACGTGGTGCTGTTTTCCGTGCCGGGTGCGTTCACGCCGACCTGCTCGGCCAAGCACCTTCCGGGTTACGTGGAGAATCTCGCGAAGTTCACGAACAAAGGTGTCGACGTTGCATGTCTTGCCGTCAACGACGCGTTCGTGATGGATGCCTGGGCGAAGAACCAGAACGTTCCCGAGAACCTGCGCATGCTCGCCGACGGCAACGGCACGTTCTCCAAATCGCTCGGCCTGGAAATGGACGGCACCGCGTTCGGCCTGGGCATGCGCGGCAAGCGCTTCGCCCTCTATGCCGAGGACGGCGTGGTCAAGCAGCTCCACATCGAGGCGCCGGGCGAGTTCAAGGTGTCCAGCGCCGACGCGATGCTGCAGAACCTCTGAATAACCTGCTGCGCTCGACGTCTCGCGCGCCGGCAGTGCTCGGAATCCTCATTTACATCTGAGTAAACTCCGGTTCCTGCGCGCTGGCGGCACGCGACCTGTCTTCGCTCGCAACGGTTCTCAGAGGTTCTGTTCGCGGTTCGGGAATTATACCGTCGGCTGCGGCGCCTCGTCCGTTGCCACTTCGCCTTCGTCGTCGCCGTTGAGCGCTTCCACGCGCACGACGCCGACGAGCGCTTCTTCCTGCGGCAGGCGGATCAGGGTGACGCCCTGCGTGTTGCGGCCCACGCGCGCAACTTCGGCGGCGCGCGTACGCACCAGCGTTCCTTGGTTGGAAATCAGCATGAGTTCGTGCGCGTCGTCGAGCTGCACGGCGCCGACCAGCGCGCCATTGCGATCCGAACACTGGATCGCAATCACGCCCTGCGTGCCGCGGCCCTTGCGCGGATACTCGGTCAGTTCGGTGCGCTTGCCGTAGCCGCGCGCGGTCGCCGTCAAGATATCGCCTTCGCCTTCGGCGACGATCATCGACACGACTTGCGCGTCGTCGGTCAGGCGGATGCCGCGCACGCCGTGTGCCGTGCGGCCCATCGGCCGCACCTCGTCCTCGGCGAAGCGCACCGCCTTGCCGTTGCTCGCGAACAGGAAGATGTCGCGCGCGCCGTCGGTAATGGACACGTCGACGAGGCCATCACCGTCTCCGATGTCGATCGCGCGGATGCCGGTCGAACGCGGTCGCGAGTAATCCGACAGCGGCGTTTTCTTGACCGTGCCCTTGCGCGTGGCGAAGAACACATAACGATTATCAGGGAACTCCCGCACCGGCAGGATCGCCTGCACGGCCTCGCCTTCTTCCAGCGGCAGCAGATTGACGATGGGCTTGCCGCGCGCGCCGGGTTTGGCATCCGGAATCTGGTAGACCTTCAGCCACAGCACGCGACCGGCGCTGGTGAACGCAAGCAAAGTGTCGTGCGTGTTGGCGATCCACAGGCGCTCGACGAAATCCTCTTCCTTCATGTTCGTCGCCGAGCGGCCCTTGCCGCCGCGGCGCTGCGCACGGTAGATCGTCACCGGCTGGCGCTTGGCGTAGCCGGCGTGCGACAGCGTCACGACCACATCTTCGGCCGCGATCAAATCCAGCACGTCGAGGTCTTCCTGGCTGGCCTGGATCACGGTGCGGCGCGCGTCGCCGTATTGTGCCTTGATCTGCGCGAGTTCATCGCGGATAACGGCGAGCAGCTTGTCGGCGTCCATCAGGATCGCGAGCAGGCCCTGGATCGTGCCGAGGAGTTCCTTGTACTCGTCGGTGAGCTTTTCCTGCTCCAGGCCCGTGAGCTTGGCCAGGCGCATGTCGAGAATCTGCTGCGCCTGGATTTCGGAAAGCTGGTAACCGGCAGCGGAAAGCCCAACGCCGGCAGGCAAGTCCTCGGGTTTGGACGCATCTGCGCCGGCCGCGGCGAGCAGTGTGCGCACGAGGCCCGCATCCCATTTTTTCGCCAGCATGCGCTCCTTCGCCACGTCACCGGATGCGGACGTCTTGATCAGCTCGATCATCTCGTCGATGTTGGCCAGCGCAACGGTAAGGCCTTCCAGCACGTGCGCGCGCTTGCGCGCCTCGCGCAATTCGAACAGCGTGCGCCGCGTCACCACCTCACGGCGATGGCGCACGAAGGCTTCCAGGATTTGCTTCAGCGTGAGCAACTGCGGCCGGCCGTCGACCAGCGCGACCATGTTGATGCCGAACGTCACCTGCATCTGCGTCTGCTGGTACAGGTTGTTCAGCAGCACGTCGGCCATCGTGTCCTTGCGCACCTCGAAGACGATGCGCAGGCCGTCCTTGTCGGATTCGTCGCGCAGCTCGGAAATGCCTTCGATCTTCTTTTCCTTGTGCAGCTCGGCGATCGCCTCGATCAGGCGCTTCTTGTTCACCTGGTACGGCAACTCCGAGACGATGATCGTCTCGCGGCCGTTGTCGTCGGTCTCGATGTCGGCCTTGGCGCGCACGTAGATGCGGCCGCGGCCGGTCTTGTAAGCCTCGACGATGCCTGCTGCGCCATTGATGATTCCGTGGGTCGGGAAATCCGGTCCCGGCACGAGGCGCAGCAATTCCTCGAAGGAAATTTCCGGATTGTCGATCACCGCGATCGTCGCATCGACGATTTCGCCCAAGTTATGCGGCGGCACGTTCGTCGCCATGCCGACGGCGATGCCGGCCGAACCGTTGATGAGCAGATTCGGCACACGCGTGGGCAGTACGCTCGGCTCAAGTTCCTTCTCGTCGTAGTTCGGCTGGAAGTCGACGGTTTCCTTGTCGATGTCGGCGAGCAGGTCGGAGGCCAGGCGCTCGAGCCGGCACTCGGTGTAGCGCATCGCCGCCGCGTTGTCGCCGTCGACCGAACCGAAGTTGCCCTGACCGTCGACCAGCGGATAGCGTAGCGAGAAATCCTGGGCCATGCGCACCAGCGCGTCATAGATCGAGCTGTCGCCGTGCGGATGGAATTTGCCCATCACCTCGCCGACGATGCGCGCGCATTTCACATAGGCGCGGTTCCAGACATTGTTCGCCTCATACATGCCGAACAGCACGCGGCGGTGCACCGGCTTGAGGCCATCGCGGACGTCCGGCAGGGCGCGGCCGACGATCACGCTCATCGCGTAATCGAGGTAACTTTTCCGCATTTCGTCTTCGATGTTGACGCGAATGACTTCTTTGGCCAGCTCCGCCATTGAGGTTTTTTCCCTGGAATTTTGCGGGTTTCAAGGCCCGCTTTGCACGGACCCTGGAAGGGTGTTTTTCAACCCCGAAATTCTATCACAATCCGGCATCCGCCGATGCCTCGCAAAGCCTTGATTTTACTGCGAGGAACAGCAATTTCGTGCGGTCAATTTCCGGCACCGTCGCCGGTGCCGGGCGCGGGTCGCCGATGGTGCCGGTAAACCCAGTAATGCGAGGCGGTGTAATTGACTCCGAGACCGGCCACGGAACCGGCGGCGACGGCGAGGATCAGCCACTGCCGGTCGACATCGAAAAAGTATACGAGCGCCGAATACGCGGCGAAATTGCAGGCGAATCCGCCGCTCATGGCGAGGATGTAACGCGCCCATTCCACGCCGAGCGAATGCTTGCGCGGGCCGCGGAACGTGAAGCGTCGATTGAGCAGCCATGTCGCGGTGGCCGCGAACAGGAAGGAAATCAAACGTCCACTGTAGCGGTCCCACGCCAACCCAAGCACCAGCAACTGCAACACGCCGGCATCGACGATGAAGCCGACCACCCCGACGAGACAGAATATCCCCAGTCGGCGCAGGTGCGATTTCATGCGCCGAACACCGCGTGCAGGTGTTCGCGATCCGGGCGCTCGATCACGCCGCGTTCGGTGACGAGGGCGTCGATCAGTCCGTGCGGCGTCACGTCGAACACGGGATTCCAGGCCTGCGCGCCTTCGGCGACGATGCGCTGCCCGCCGACCGAGAACAGCTCGCCCGGGTCGCGCAGCTCGATCTCGATGGCGTCGCCTGTCGCGGTCTGCATATCGACAGTCGACGACGGCGCCACGACCATGAACTTGACGCCATGATGGCGCGCGGCGATGGCAAGCTGGTAGGTGCCGATCTTGTTCGCCGTGTCGCCGTTCGCCGCGATGCGATCGGCGCCGACAATCACCCATTGCACGGCGCCCGATTTCATCAGGTGCGATGCCGCCGAATCGGCGATCAATTTCGCGGGAATGCCGTCGCGCAGCAGTTCCCAGATGGTCAGCCGCGCACCCTGCAGCCAGGGCCGCGTTTCGCCGGCGTATACTTGTGCAATTTTCCCGTTCGTGAATCCGGCGCGGATCACGCCCAGCGCGGTGCCGAAACCGGCGGTGGCCAGCGAGCCGGTATTGCAATGCGTGAGCACCCCGGAACCCGGCGCGATCAGCGCGGCGCCGAGTTCGCCCATGCGCCGGTTCGCGGCCAGGTCCTCATCCTGAATCGCCTGCGCCTCGCGCTCCAGCGTGTCGCTCTCCAGTGAATCGGCATCGGCGTCCGCCGCGATGCGCGCACGCATGCGATCCAGCGCCCACATCAGGTTAACCGCCGTCGGCCGCGCCGCGCGCAGCGTCGCGATCGCGGCATCGAGCCGGGCCTTCTGTCGAGCGGCTAAAACGACGCCCCAGGCCGCGGCGATGCCGATAGCCGGCGCCCCGCGCACGACCAGATCGCGAATTGCACCGGCGACATCATCCGCGTCGCGGCAATCCAGCCAGGTTTCGACGAAAGGAAGACGGCGTTGGTCGAGCAGGCGCAGCACGCCATCGTTCCAGACGACGGCGCGGATCGTGTCGTGATGTTCGAGCAACGGCATGGGCGCTTCCAAAGGCATGCAGGATAACCGATGCGCATTCAAGCTGTTAGCATGCGGCGCATGAAATCCCTGGTCATCCGCAGCCGAAAGATCGTGGCGATTCGTCGACCGGCACGCGCCGCGGACCCGCATGCGGCCGCCTTTCTGGCATTGTTGCGTCGCAAGTGCGTGCGCGCCGCCACGATCGGCGGGTGCACGGCGGCGGCCGAATCCCTGCCCGGACTCGGCAAGGCGCTCGGCGTGGTGTTCGGCGAGCTGATCGATGCGGAAATGCTGGCGGCGACACAGCGCGAGCTGGTCGAGGAAACCATCCACCTTTATGGGTTGAATCTGCCAGCTGCGTTGCAAAATACACTTGTACACAATGTGCAATTGTTCGGGACCGGCGCGAGCGTGGCCGGCGATGCGCTCGGCCGCGGCGTGTTGCACAGCCTGCTGCGCCGCGCCGGCGGGCTGGTGGCGCGGCGCGCGGTGCCGGTGGCGGCCATCGTTTCGTCGGCGCTGGCGAACGCGTCCGTGACCTACGTCATCGGCAAGCGCGCGCAGGCGGCGGCGCGCCTGCCGCAGGCGTCCATCGCCGACATGCCCGATGCGTTGCGTGCGTTCACCGGCGTCGACGAACGCCGCATCGCGGCGTGGTCGCTGGGCGCAGTCAAAAGCGCGATCGCCGGAATCGGCAAGGCGGCCAAACGCGCCGCCTCGACGGTACGACCGGCGAAATCGCGGCGCGCTTAAACGCCGTCGCCGCTCGGCTTGGCCAGCGCGGCGGTCTTGCGTCCGGCGTTTTCCGGCATCAGGAAAAATTCACCCGCTTCGTGTCCTGCGAACTGGATCGGCGCGTATTCCGGGGCCTGCTGCAGGCCGGCGTTCGCACTGCGCAACGCCATGCCGCCAGCGATTTCGCGGAACAGTTCCTGTCCGGTGAGCAATTTGTTGTTGTCGCGCAGCACGGTCAGCAGAGCCGTGGCGAACACGGAGTGGCCGCCCTTGCTCGCCGCGTCCGCGACCGGCTGTACGCCGCCCGAGGTCAGTGCCGTGCGCGAACGACCAGCCGTCATCGTCTTGACCCAATCGCCCCAGACATTGTCGGTCATGCCTCCGCCGAACGTGGCGAGGGCCGAGCGCGTCATCGTGCCCGAATAGCACGAGTCGGCGATCACCAGCACATGCCGGGCCTGCATGGTCGTGAGGATGTCGCTGATCGCGCGATTGGATATCCAGCTGTTGGGCTGGTTGAGCTGCGCATCCACCGGCAGCCAGTAGCCTTGCCGCGAGGCATCGATTTCGCCGTGGCCGGCGTAGTACACGAGCAGGTTGTCCTTGTCGGTCAACGCTTCGCGCATGTCGTTGAGCGCGGACAGGATCTCGAACCGGTTCGCGTTCGCGAGCAACTTGACGTCGTAGCCGTAGCGCGATTGCAGCACGCCCGCCACCGCCTTGGCATCTTCAGCGGCGCTGCCAAGCGCCGGGAATGCGGCGTAACTGTCGTTGCCGATGATCAGCGCGTAATACTTGCCCAGGCGCACGCCGGATGGCAGTGATTGCCCGCTCGGCGCCGCTTCGCGCACGGCCTTGCCGCCCGGCCCCGGCAGGAGCATGAAGTCGAGCACCGCCTCGCCTCCGGTCTTGTCGGATGCGGCGACGCGCACCGCGGTGTCGTTGCCACCCGCCAATGCCACGTGGGTCTTGAACAGGCCGCCGGCACCGACCGCCACGGTCTGGCCATTCAGCGTGACCGAAGTCAGGCCCGCCGGTGCCTGCACGCGTCCGACCACGTCGATGCCGTTCTGCGCGGGCGGCACGGATGCCGCTGGCTTGTTCAAGCCACGCGTGACGGCAAGCGAGGGTTGCAGGATTTCCACGCGCAGGTCGCCGGTCAGGCTGGCCGTGGCGAATCCCGGCGGCAGCGACGCGTACTTGGCGCCGTCGATCTGGCTTTGCAGGCTCGCCATCTGGGTACGTTGGCTGGCAAGTTCCTGGCGCTTTTCGGACAACTGCGCTTCCATCAGCTTGAGCAATTGCTTCGAACTCTCGTTCTGCGCATGCTCGAGCGCGAGTTGCGCGCGCGCCTGGTCGAACTTCGCCTGCGCTTCCTGGCGCTGCTGGTCGTTCTGCGCCATCTGCTTTTGCACGAGTTGCATGCGTCCGCGGCTTTCGCGCAACGCCGTATCCATCTGCGACGCCGACGCACGCAGCGCGCCGAGGGCCTGATCGTTGTCGGGCGAGGACTGCCGCGCCTGCAATTCCTGCTCGCGCGCCTTGAGCTTGGCAATCTGGTCTTCGGCGTCGGCGAGCTGCTTGGCGCTGGAATCCTGTTGCGCTTTCAGCGCGTCGCGTTGCGCGGCCAGGTCCTTCTCGCGTACCTGCGTGTCGTTTTGCAGCTTGACGAAATCCGGATTCTTGTCGATGCCCGCACGCGCCTGTTCCGCGTCGAGTTTTTTCCGCACGCTGTCGAGCTCGCCCTGCGACTTCTGGTAGTTCTGCTGCTTTTGTTGCAACTCGGATTGCAGCTTGCCGACTTGCGCACGCAACTGCGCGGACTTCTGCTGTTCAGCGCTCAGCTGTTCGCGCAGCGCCACGGATTCGTTCTTCGCTGCCTGTACCTGCGCGGTGACGGTCGACGCGAACACCAGCTTGTCGTTGTCGACACCGGAGGCCTCGCCGTACAGGTTCAACGCCTTGGCGATGTCCTTGGGCACGCCCAGGCCCTGCTCGTAGAGGTAACCCAGGTTGATGCGCGCGCGCTTGTCGCCCTGCGCGGAGGCTTTCTCGAACCATTCGCGCGCCTTGGCGTAGTCGGGCTCGGTCCCCAGACCCTTCAGATAAATCTCGCCGACGTAATTCTGCGCTTCGGCATCGCCGGCCTCGGCCTGCCCCATCCAGACCTTGAGCGCGGTCTGGTAGTTGGCGCGGTCGTAGGAGACATATTCGCCGCCGCGGATTTCGCAATCGGCCTGCGTGGTGCGGATCGGCCGGCGCGCACTCATGTAGGTGGCCGCGCGGCCAAGCTTGCGCACCTGGCCCGGCAGCAGGCAGTCGACGATGAGGAGATCTTCGGGATTGCGGGTGGTGACCGTGGCTACCGCCGGGGTGCAGGGAGCGAACGTGCCGGCAAGGGCGACCAGCAACATTGCGGCACAAGCCGGCAGCGTGCGGACAGCCAGCGAAGCCGTGTTTCGATTCTTGATCGTCATGTCGATTTCCTCGTCCCACAGCGAGCCGGTTGCTCGTTTTTGCGTTTATACTCGAGTATAGGACTGTTTCGGGGAGGCGGGTATGAAAACGTCGATGTCCGCATTGTGGGGCAAACTTTGTGGTGGATTGGTGAAGGCCGCGTTGGCGGTAACGGCGATCTGCGCCGTGCCCGGCTGGGCGCTCGCACAAACGACCATGCACATTGCCGGTGGCGACGGACAAGTCGGCTACGCGAACTATGGCTTCAGCAGTGCATTGTCGGTGAATTTTTCGGGCTCCTCGTATGTGACCAGCCTTGAATGGAAGGTCCTCAAGGGCGATGTCACCTTCAGTTCGGGTGCCACCGACGAATTCGACTTCGGAGTCATCACGAGCCAGACCTACAGCCGTTCCCTCACCGTGGGCTCGACAGCGGGGTCAGTCGTGGTGCAGGTCATCTGCACTGGCTGCGGCAGCGGCACGCAATCGCTGACATTCAACGAAACATTGAAGCCGCCTCCGCCGTATCTGCAAATGTCCATGGTCGGCGGAGACGGTCAAAGCGGGCCGCCCAATTCCACGCTGCCGGTCCCATTGACGGTTGAGACGGTCCCCACCCCGCTGGGTTTCGACGGACCGTTCACGTATCCGCTGGATTGGAAAATCGAAAGCGGAACGGCGACGTTCAGCGCGAATCACGCAACCACGTACTCGCAGACGACGACGGCCGGGCAGACCTCTTCGGTATCGATCGATCTCGGCGCCACCCCGGGGCCGGTCGTGGTGACCGCGTATTGCCAGAACTGCACGAATGGGAGGATCCAACGCTTCCACCTGACCATTACGCCAACTTCCAGCAGCTTGCAGAAGATATCCGGCGACAACCAGACCGGCGTGGTCGGCACGGCTGCAGCCGCACCGCTCGTGGTGCAGGCCGGCACTGCCGCCGGGCAAACCGTCAACTGGAAGATCGCGAGCGGCCAGGCCTCGTTGAGCGCCGCGTCCTCGCAAACCGATGCCAACGGACAGGCGACAATCAATTTTGTTTACGGCAGCACGCCCGGGCCGGTAACGGTCGAAGCCAGCATCGGCACCGTTACCGTCGACTTCACCGCCACGGCGATTGCGTCCAACACGAGCACCTCTGCCGCCAGCGGCAACAATCAGTCCGGCTCCGTCGGCACTGCCCTGCAGCCATTCGTGGTGCAGGTCAGCGGCGTCAATGGCGGGCCAGCACCGGCCAACATTCCCGTGAATTGGAGTGTGGTGCAAGGCGGCGGCACGCTCGCCAGCACGCAGACGCTGACCGACGCGACCGGCAAGACCAGCAATACCCTGACACTCGGTGCAAATCCCGGCACGAACATCGTGCAAGCCAGCATCGCCGGGGCCGGCAGCGTGACTTTCACCGCGGTCGCGACACCCGCGATCACCGCCGGCAGCACGACGTTCGCGATCGTCTCCGGCAACAACCAGGATCTCGTTCCGAACCAGCCTTCGCAACCACTGGTAGTCAAACTCGCCTCATCGGCCGGTGCGCCGATTCCGGGCGCAACGATCCAGTGGGCTGTCACCGGCGCGACCGGCAAGCTGGCGAATCCGACGACCGCGACGGGCAGCGACGGCACGGCGCAGAATACGCTCACCGTCGTGCTGCCCGGCACGTACACTGTTTCCGCGCAAGTCAACGGCATCCCCAACATTCCGGCGCTGACATTCAATTTCAACAACGGTGTCGCCAACCTGCCCGGTTTGTCGCCGACGCAGATCGGTGTCGCCACGGCGATCGACAGGGCCTGTCCGGCGCTCGCCACATCGACGGCGCCGCTGACGCCGCAGCAGCAGGATTTCCTGCAGCGCTGCTCCGAAGTAGTCGTCGGCGCGAACGGCGATCCACAGCAGGTGTCCGGCGCGCTCAGTGCCATGCTCAACAACAAGGCGCTGCCGCAGCGCAGCCTGGCCCAGGGCGTGCAATCGGGCCAGATCGGCAACCTCAATACGCGCTTTGCCGAACTGCGCCAGGGCGCCACCGGTTTCAGTGCCGGCGGGCTCACCCTGAATCAGGACGGCCGCGGCTTGCCGCTGGCCATGCTGGGCGATCTGTTCCGCAAGGATCCGGCAAACAGCGATGAAGTCGGCAAGGACTTCTCGCGCTGGGGTTTCTTCGCCACCGGCATGATCGCGCGTGGCGGATTCGATGCCACGGCCGTGCGTCCGGGTTTCGATTTCCGCAGCGCCTCGCTCACCGCGGGCGTGGACTATCGTTTCAACGATTCCTTCGTGGCCGGCGCCGCGCTCGGCTACAACCAGAACAATTCGAACTTCGATGCGAATGTCGGCAAGGCCGACGTGGACGGCTACAACCTCACCGGTTACTTCAGCTGGTATCGCGGCGACTGGTACGTCGAAGGCTCGCTGATCCTCGACAAGCTCGATTACAACCTGAGCCGCAATATCGCCTATCAGATCGCCAGCCTGTCCGGCGGAACGACAACAGTCACGGAGACGGCGATGGCCTCGCCGAGCGGGGACCAGAATTCGTTCTCGCTGTCGGCGGGCCGGGACTTCAACCGCAAGGCCTGGACCATCAGCCCCTACCTGCGCGGCGTGTACTCGCACTTGAGCCTGGACGGCTTCAACGAGACGATGGCCAATCCGAACGCAGCCGGCGCAGGCCTTGGCACGTCGGTAGCGAGCCGTTCGTTGAATTCGCTGCTCGGCGTGGCGGGCGCGCGGGTGAGCTACACCATGAGCACCGACTGGGGCGTGCTGGTGCCGAACGCGGTGGTCGAATGGAACCACGAGTTCCGCAACGATCCGCAGACCGTCGTCGTGCGCTTCCTCGCCGATCCGACGCAAACGCCGATCTCGTTGACCGACCAGGCGCCGGACTCGAACTATTTCAACCTCGGCCTCGGATTGAACGCGGTGTTCGCGCAAGGACGTTCGGCCTATGTGTACTACGAGCACATGGCCGGCTATTCGGGTGCGCATTCCAACCAGCTTTCCCTCGGCATCCGCATCGAGTTCTGAGGGCATGCTGCGTCCACCCTGCGCCGGCCCTACTTGCGCATGCCGCCGCCGTCGCGGCATGCTATGGCCATCGCGCAGGTGGCCGTGCATATGCGGCCCGCGCATGGGGATGACATCGCCAGCATGATCGAGTTCGGCCACAGCACCCATGTCGGCTTGCGTCGCGAGCATAACGAAGACACGTACTACGCCGACGCCGAACTCGGCCTGTGGCTGGTCGCCGATGGCATGGGCGGCCACGAGCACGGCGAAGTCGCCAGCGCGATCGCGCGCGACGCGATGGTGCGCGAGGTCACGGCCGGCGCGCCGCTGGCGCAGGCCGTGCAGCGCGCCGACGAGGAAATCATCCAGCATTCCAGCCGCAAGGCCGAAGCGTTGCCGATGGGCACCACGATCGCTGCCATGCGCCTGCACGAGAACGAATACGAGATCTGCTGGGTCGGCGACAGCCGCGTGTATTTGTGGAACGGCGAACTCAAGCAGCTTTCGCGCGATCATTCCTACGTGCAGGAACTGATCCAGCAAGGCGCGATCACGCACGAACAGGCGCGCACGCACCCGCATCGCAATGTCGTCACCCAGGCGCTCGGCGTCACCGACCCGGAGAGCCTGCGCGTGGAAACCATCCGCGGCAGCCTGCAGCCCGGCATGCAGGTGCTGTTGTGTTCGGACGGATTGACCGAGGAAGTCGACGACAAGGACATCGGCGCCGTGCTCGCGCGCCAGGATCTTTCCGCGCAGGAATGCGTCGACCACCTGATCCTGGCCGCGCTCGAAGGCGGCGGGTCGGACAATGTAACGGTCATCCTGATCCGCGACCGCTGAGACTCAGCCGCCGCCTTCGGCTTTCGCGAGTTGCGCCTTGAGTTGCAGCAAGGCGGCGTCTTTCGGATCCGCGCGCAAGCCCGACTCGACCAGGACGTCGGCGCCGGTATACAGCCCGTTTTTCAGTGCCGCTTGTGCGCCGTTCGCATAGAACGCGGCGATCTTCTGCAAGCCTTGCGTCGCGCGGGCGTTGCCGGGATCGCGCTTGAGCGCCTCCTGGAACAGATCGATGGCGTTGTCGCCCGGCGGGAAGCTCATTTTCTCGCCGCCACTTTTCCGGCCATAGTCGAAGTAATCGTCGCCGCGGGAAAGCAGCGTCGGCAAATCCAGCCCAGCCAGGGCCGCGTCGGATGCGCCGCTTTCGACTGGCGGCGGAGGTGGAGGCGGCACCGCCGGTGCGGTTTCGATCGGCGTGCCGGTTGCGACTGTCGATGCAAGGGAACCTGCCGCCTTGCCGCGCCAGGCCATCCATGCCAACACCGCGACCAAAACCGCCGCCGCGACGCCAGCGCCGACGAAAATCCATTTCCTCGCACTCGCCGGCGTTGCGGATGAGGGGGCAGCGTTGGCCGCGGACACCGCCCGGCGGCGTGCGCTGCGCGACTCGCGCAAAACCGCATCCATTTGCGGATTGGCCGCGAGCAGGCGATCGAGCTCGGCAACGAAGGCATCGCCGGTGGCAAAACGATCGGCCGGCTGCTTGGCCATCGACTTGTCGATCAGCGGCTGCAACCACGCAAGTTTTTCCGGCAGCTTCGGCACCGGTTCGGTGACGTGCATCAGCGCGACCGCATAGGCATCGCCGGCCTCGTAGGGCTTGTGCCCGGCCACGCATTCGAACAACACCGCGCCCAGGCTGTACAGGTCCGAGCGCCCGTCCACCGGCGTCGCCTGCGCCTGTTCCGGACTCATGTAGTCGGGCGTGCCGATGGCATTGCCGGCCATGGTTGCCGCGCTGACGGACTTGATCGCCTTGGCGATGCCGAAGTCCGCCAACACCGCCGATCCGTTGCTGCGGAACATGATGTTGCCGGGCTTCACGTCGCGGTGCACGAAACCCATCTCGTGGGCGTACGAAAGCCCGGAGGCGACATCGCGAACGATTTCCAGCACGTCGGCGATACTCAGGCGCTGCATGCGGTCGCGCAGGGTCCCGGCCGGCAGATATTCGCTGGCGAGGTAAAAGACATCGTTGTCCGAACCGATGTCGTGCACCGTCATCAGGTGCGGATGGGTAAGCTTGGCCGCGATGCGGCCTTCCTTCATGAACTGTTCGCGGAACGTCTCGTTCGCCGCCAGCGCCGGCGACATGATCTTCAGCGCCACTTCGCGGTCGAGGGACTCCTGCACGGCCAGATAGACCGTGGCCATGCCGCCTTCGCCTATTTTCTGAACCAGTTTGTAGCCGGGCACCTGTACGCTGTCGGTCATTGCTCAAACTCACGGCGCCGCGGCGCGCAGTTCCTTCAAGGCGGCGACGAAAGGCGCCATCGAATACCGGTCTTCATCCTTTACCGTAGCGTACAGGCCGTCGAGCTTGGTGTGCAGTGCCGCAGCGTGCGCCTTGTCCAGCTTGCCGTCGTTCTCGAACGCGACCACCAGCGATTGCGCCGCCATCGACGCCTGTTCGGCCGCGGCGTAATCGCGGAATTCGCCCTGTTGGGCGTCGCCAAGCATCGCCGCGAAGATCGGATTCAGGCTGGCCGCGTCGTAGTTGTAGGCGGCGACTTTGGGCAACAGGCTTTCCAGCGTCGCATTCAACGTGCGCGCCGCCGCAAAAGTCGCATCGCGGCTTTGCGTGGTCGACTGATGCAGCGCGCGGCTCTGCTCGAACACGCGCTGCGCCGCGGCCTTGTCGACCGGCGCCAGCGCATAGCGGAACGTCACCAGGTTGGCATCGTTCAGACGCACCACGCCTGGCCCCAGGCCCGTGCCCTGACGCGGACCCCAATTGTTGCCCTTCATCAGCTTGTGGCAAGCCTGGCAATTGAACAGCACCAGTTCCGGGAAAATTCCCTGCCAGCCGGTTTTCGGATCGAGCAGCAGACCGAGCAGGTTTTCCGCCGCCACGCCCTGGCCCACGGCCCAATCGCGCACGCCGTTCCACTCGCCCTTGCGCTTGATCCAGTTCGCCGTGATCTTGTAATGCGGATTGAGCCAGGTGAAGGTATCCAGTTCGAACGACAGGCGCGGATGGCCGGCGCCCATGATCCGGTGCGTGATCATGCGTTCCTTTTCGCCCATGTGGCAGGACAGGCACAGTTGTGCGCGCTTGATCGGATCGGCGGTCGGGTACATGCCCTTGGCCAGGGAGTCCGCATAGGTGACCTTGGGGTCGGCGTGCGCATTGAGCCACTGCTCCGCGCCGCCATGGCAGGCCTCGCAACCGACGCCGTCGGAAATCTGGAAGCGCTCGCCGCGGACGCCCGTCGGCACGTTGTCGGCGTGGCAGTCCAGGCAGACTTTTGCCTTTGTCGCGTCGCCGAGGCCGAGCTTGCGCGCGATTTCCTGCGAGCGCGGCTGCTGCAGCACCTGATACGCCTTGGCGTGCGGATCGAATTCCTGCCAGATCGCGAATTCGTTCTGGGCGATGTCCGAATCGCGGAACGGTTGCGACGCGCCGTGGCAGACACTGCTGCTGCACGTGGCCACGCCCATGTGCTTGTGCGCGGCGATCGCCTCGACCGCCGTTTCGGCATGCGCGCCAAACGCGCACAGCAGCATTCCCGCGAGCAGCGTCCTCATCGCATTCATCGCCTTCCTCCCCAGGACGGGCCAAACCGTCGCCCGATCATACCGTCAGGCCCTCAGGCGCGCCACAGGCAGCGGCCGCGGCTGGCCTTGTCGATCGCTTGCAGGCGCGCCTCGTGCAGCGATGCCTCAGCGGCATCCGCGCGCCGCACGCGCAACGGCTGGCGCGCAACGGACTGCGCCGCGACCCGCGCCGGCGCGGTCGCCTGCTGGTTGGCGAGACCGAGGTCGCCCTGCCCGCCGGTCATCGCCAGGTACACGTCCGCGAGCAGTTGCGCGTCGAGCAAGGCGCCGTGCAATTCGCGATGGCGATTGTCGATGTTCAGGCGCTTGCACAAGGCGTCGAGCGAGATGCGCTGGCCGGGATACTTCTCGCGCGCCAGTGCCAGCGTGTCGAGCACGCTGGCGTGATCGGCGATGCGGCCCAAACCAGGATCGGCCAACACGAGTTCTGCGTCGAGGAACCCGACGTCGAACGCGGCGTTGTGGATGACCAGTTCGGCGCCGGCGATGAATTCCAGGAATTCGGCGGCGACCTCGGCGAAGCGAGGTTTGTCGGCGAGAAACTCGTCGCTGATGCCGTGCACGGAGCGCGCACCTTCGTCGACGGGGCGCTGCGGATTCAGGTAACGGTGGAAGCGCTTGCCGCTCGGTCGGCGCTCGCTCAACTCAATGCAGCCGATCTCGATGATGCGATGGCCCTTGCCGACCTCCAGACCCGTGGTTTCCGTGTCCAGCACGATCTGCCGCATCACTCCTCCTTCACTGCTTGCGCTGCCGCGCGCGCCAATTCGTCGACGCGTTCGTTTTCCGGATGCCCTGAATGCCCACGCGTCCATTGCCACTGTACGCGATGCGGCTGCATGGCGGTTGCCAGCCGCTGCCACAAATCCTGGTTCTTCACCGGCTTGCGGTCCGATGTGCGCCAGCCATTGGCCTGCCAGCGCGGCAGCCATTGTTCGATGCCCTGCAGGACGTATTGCGAATCCGTGGTCAGGCGCACGGCGCTGCCGCGGCGCAGCGTTTCCAGCGCACGGATCGCCGCCATCAGCTCCATGCGATTGTTCGTGGTGTCGCGTTCGCCGCCGGAAATTTCCTTCTCCAGGGTCCGGTAACGCAATAACGCGGCCCAGCCGCCTGGTCCGGGATTGCCGAGGCAGGCGCCGTCCGTGAAGATGTCCACATGCGCCGCCGTCACACGCGGTTCCTGTGCGCACCCGGCGCCAATTGCGGCGCACGTGCGGCCTCGCGCGCCGTTTTGCGCAGACGAATCGGCGTCAGGGTGCTGCGACGCTTGCGCGCGATCAGCAGCCATGAACTGCCGAATCTCGCCAGCAACGAGTGCGGTGGCCTTTCCGGCCCGGTCGAGGTCTTGACCCGCGGCCAGAGTTCACCGGGAAAGCGCACCTGCAGGGTATCGATCTGTTCGCGTTCCAGTTGCGCCTTGCAAACCCGGGCCGAGCGCAGGCGCAGGCCCCGCGCACGCCGCATCAGCCATGGCCGCCAGGTACCGAGCGGGTTGAAGCCGAGCATCAGCGCGATGCCTTCCGGCGCGAGCACACGCGCGAGTTCCGCGACGCAGGCCTCGACGTCGACAATGCGCTCCAATGCGTGCTGCACGATCAGCACCTTGAAGCTTTCGCTCGCGAACGGCAATTGCCACAGCGCGCAGTGCACGGCACCGGCAAGCAACCCGTCATCGTCGACGTCGAGTTCCACGATCTTGCCGAGCAGATGCGCCGGCAATGTCGCGCCGCCCTGCCGCGGGCGCAGGAACAAGCCGTAGTTGCCATACGCAGCGGACAGGACAGGAGCCAGAGCAGCCATCTCGCGCGCAAGCAAGGCTTGCATCGGCGCGCTCGCATAGGGATTCGTGGCTTCGATCATCGACACAGACTGCGGCCAGCGGGCAAACCGCGATTGTGCGCGAAATCGCGGCAACGGGTAAACCCGCATGTTGCGCCGCACGACACGAGATAACCGGACGTTACGCGTTCGCTGCTATAGTGCCCGCCCGTTTTTGCCCGGGGAGGGGCGCTACGGATGAAGCGGTTTGGCAAGTCGGACTGCTGCCGCGCACGCCACGATTTTCGGCCGAGGCGCGACTGGCGGATGGCGGTATTCGGCAGCGGTTGCACGGCACTGGGTGCGGCGTGCCTGCTGCTTGCCGCGTGCAGCACGGCCCCGCGCAAACCGCCGGTCGCCACGCCGGAACCCGAACCTGCGGCCGAACCCGCCTACGTCGAAGCCCAGACGCCGGCCCCCGCCGCTGCCGTGCCTGCCGTGGAGCTTTCGCCGTGGACGAAACTGGGCAGCCGATTCGCGCTGCCCGATTGCGACTACAGTCCGGACGTCTTGCGTCTCGCCCAATGGTTCAGCGCCGACCCGACCGGCTTTGCCGAGTCCTTGCGCCAGGCGCTGCCGTTCCTGCTGTACGTCGCGCAGCAGGCCGAGCAACGCGGCATGCCGGGCGAATTCGCCTTGCTGCCCTACATCGAGAGCAACTACGTGCCGCTCGCTTCCAGCGGCGACCGCGCCGCCGGCATCTGGCAATTGCTCCCGGACACCGCGCGCGAGGCCGGCGTACGCATCCATCCAGATTACGATGGGCGCCTGGATGTCGTCGCGTCCACCGATGCCGCGCTCGATTTGCTCGAACGCTACGCCGATCGTTTCGGCGACTGGCGCGTCGCGGACATGGCTTTCAATGCCGGCCCGTATCGCATCGGCAAATTGCTGGGTGATTCCGAAGTACCCGCCGATGCGACAGGCCTCGGGCGCCTGCGCGTTCCGGCGCACACGCATCGGCACCTGGCCAAACTGCTGGCCGTGGCCTGCATCGTGTCGGACCCGGCGCGCTTCAACGTGCAGCTTCCCGAGCCGGCCGCGACCGATTGGCTGACTGCCATTGCCCTGCCGGCCGCGCTGGACCTGCAACTCGCTGCGCGCATGGCTGGCATGGACGCCGCGCGGCTGCGCCAGCTCAATCCGGGTTATGTGCGCGGACGCATGCCGTCGACGGGTCCGTTCCGGCTGCTCCTGCCCGAGGCGCAGGGCCGGACGTTGGCGGCGGCCCTCGACAAAGTGCCGCAGCCGCTGTGGCGCGAATGGCACGAGATCGCCCTGCAACAATCCGAAGCATTGGACGTTTTGGCGCAAGCCCACGATATCGACGCTCAAGCATTCGCCACGGCGAACGCGCTGGCTGCGGATGCGGTGCTCGCGCCGGGAACGCATGTCCTCGTGCCCGGACGCGGTACCGGCGCGGCGTCCCTTGCCACGCTGGCGCACGGCGTGGAAAACGCGGGAACGCATGTCGTGCGGGCGGGCGACACATTGTGGGAAATTGCCCGCTCCGCGCGTGTTGCGCTGTCCGACCTGCTGCACTGGAATGGACTGTCGCGGCACTCCACGTTGCGCCTCGGCCAGCGCCTGCGCCTGCAGGCACCGGATCAGGGCGGCGCGGCGGCGCTCACGACGGCCGTGGCCAGCCCCGACTGACGCGGTTCCGTGCGGTCGGCTAGAATCCGCGTTTCGGCCATTCGACGGGATTCATCATGGGATTTCTGCAGGGCAAGCGCGCACTCATCACCGGCATCATCAGCCATCGTTCCATTGCCTGGGGCATCGCCGAGGCCATGCACCGCGAAGGTGCGCAGCTCGCCTTCACCTACGTCAACGACAAGCTCAAGCCGCGCGTCGACGAGGCCGCCAAGACGTTCGGCTCGGACATCGTGCTGGCGTGCGATGTTTCCAGCGACGCACAGATCGAGCAGCTGTTCACCGATCTCGGCAAGCGTTGGGACGGTTTCGACATCCTGGTCCATTCGATTGGATTCGCACCTGGCGAAGCGCTGGCGGGCGAATTCCTCGACGGCCTGACGCGCGAAAATTTCAGGATCGCGCACGATATTTCCGCCTACAGCCTGCCGGCGCTGACCAAGGCCGCGCGGCCGCAGATGAAAGGGCGCAACGGCGCCGTTCTCACGCTCACGTATCTTGGCGCCGAGCGCGCACTGGCGAATTACAACGTGATGGGCCTGGCCAAGGCCAGTCTTGAAGCCGGCGTGCGTTATCTCGCCTACAACCTCGGCCCGGAAGGCACGCGCGTGAACGCGATTTCGGCCGGACCGATCAAGACCCTGGCCGCCGCCGGCGTCGCGAACTTTCGCAAGATGCTGGAACACGCGGAGCAAAACGCGCCGCTGCGTCGCAGCGTGAGCATCGAGGAGGTCGGCAATGCGGCCGCGTTCCTGTGTTCAGACCTGGCTTCGGGAATCACCGGCGAGGTGACCTACGTGGATGCGGGCTACAACATCCTGGGCATGACAGGACTTTGACCTCGCGACCGGCTGCTTACAGCCGGTTTTCAGCGATCTCCACCTTCGCCGCCTTGCGCAGGCTGTCGACGAAGCCGCGCACGGCTTCGTAACCCAAGCCCTGGCGCAACTGGTTCAACGCCGCCTCGCGCGTACGCGGGTCGAGCTTGGACGGATCGCCATCCTTGACCGCATCGAGTTGGAACAGCGCATACACGTCGCCGTTCAGCGCGACCATGCCCGGTTCGGGTTTGCCCGCCGCGGGCAGCGGCAGCGCGAACACTGCGTCGATCAGTGGCTTTTCCAGATTCGCCGCGTTGCGGCCGATGCCTTTTTCCTCGACTGGCGCGAGCTTGATCTCCGCGGCAACCTTGTCCAGCACCTCGCCTTTTTGCAGGCGTGCAAGCAGGGTGTCCGCGCGCTCCTTCGCGGCCTTGGCGACTTGCTGCGCGTTCAACATGGCGCGAATCTGCTCGCGCACTGCGTCCAGCGGCCTGGGCTCGGGCTTGACGTGCCGGTCCACGCGCACGATCACGATGTGATCGGTACCGAGTTCGATCGGATCGGAGCTGTTGCCTTCGGCCAGCACGTTGTTGGAGAACGCGGCCTTGACCACGGCCGGATTCGCGGCGATGCCGGTGCCGCCATTGCGCGAGAACAGCGCGGTCTTTTGCACGCTCAGTCCCAGCGTCTTCGCCGCCGGCGCGAGCGATGTCGGATCCTGGTAGATCGCATCGGTCAGCTTGCCGGAAATGTCGCTGTATTGGTGTTCGCGCTGCTCGTCGACATATTTTTTCGCGAGCTCGGCCTTGACCTCGTCGAAGCTGCGCACGGCCTGCGCATGCACGTCGCGCAGCCAGATGATGTGATATCCGTCCTCGGACTTGACCGGATCGGACACGTCGCCCTTCTGCATCGCGAACAGCGCTGCCTCGAACGCCGGATCGGTCACGCCTTTTTCCAGCCAACCCAGGTCCCCGCCCTGCGCCTTGGAACCCAGGTCGTCCGAATCGGCCTTGGCGAGCGCGGCGAAATCCTTGCCGGCCTTGAGTTCCTTCTCGATCGCCTCGGCCTTGGCCAGCGCGGCTTTCTGCGCGGCCGCATCGGCGTTCTTGCCGACGGCGATGAGGATATGCGAAGCCTCGCGCTGCTCGGCGGTTACGAATTTCGACTTCTGCGCGTCGTACATCTGCTTGAGCGCGGCATCGTCGGGCTTGACGTCGCCCTGCATCTTCGCAGCATCGAGCTCGACGTAATCCAGCGATACTTCTTCCGGCGTCATGAAATCGGTGCCGTGCGCCTTGTAGTAGGCGGCGATGTCGGCTTCTGCAATCGACGTGCCGGCATCGGGCTTGGGCAGCTTGACGAACCAGAAATCGCGGGTCTGGTCGCGCAGGCGCAGGTACTCGTTGACGTCGGCATCGGTCACCAGGCTCGACAGCGCGACCTGGCCGGTAAGCTGGCGCAGGGCAATGTCCTGGCTCACGCTCTGCTCGAATTCCTCCGACGACTTGCGTTGCGCGGCGAGCAACATGCGGTATTGGTCGGCGCTGAACTTGCCGTCGACCTGGAACGCGGGAATGCCCATGATCTCATCGCGCACCACGCTCACCGGCACCACGGCGCCGAGCTGGTCGTTGGCCTGCAGCAACAATTGCTCGCTGATCAACTGGTCGAGCAGTTCGCGCTTGCGTTCGGGCGTATCGAAGGCCTGCGCGTCGAACTGGGCGCCCATCATGCGCTGCATCTGCGCACGGTAGTTGTTGAAGCGTTCGCGGAATTCGTCCTGGGAAATCTCGTGGCCATTGACCGTGGCGACGTAGGTTTCGCTGCGCGGATTGAAATACTGCTGAATGCCGAAGAATCCGCCGAAGATGACGCCGATGATGCCGAGGACGACCTTGACGAACGGGCCGGAAAATTTTTCGCTAAGCGTACGAGCCATGTGCGACACCTGAGGACAAAATAAAGGGCGCCCTTCGGCGCCCTTTGTGAAAACGTGGCGGAGTGGACGGGACTCGAACCCGCGACCCCCGGCGTGACAGGCCGGTATTCTAACCAGCTGAACTACCACTCCGCGTTGTTTCCGGAATCCGGCGGTTTGCGCTGCCGGACCCTTGCGGAATGCTCCGCATCGAGGCACTGGTGGGTGCTGAGGGGATCGAACCCCCGACCCTCGCCTTGTAAGGGCGACGCTCTACCGCTGAGCTAAGCACCCCTACAAATACCTTTTGGGCTAAGCCGCTTAGTTTATGGCATCCTTGAGCGCTTTGCCAGCCTTGAACGACGGATTCTTCGAGGCCTTGATCTTGATCTGCTGGCCGGTGCGCGGATTACGACCGGTGCGCGCGGCGCGTTTGCGCACGATGAAGGTGCCAAAGCCCACCAGGGAAATGGTGTCGCCCTTCTTCAGCGCTTTCTTGACGGTTTCGATGACGGCTTCCACCGCCTTGCCGCCTTCGACCTTGGTCAGGCCGGCGTGATCGGACACAGCACTAATAAATTCAGCCTTATTCATTTATCTCTCCCGAGCGGATTCTGTTGGCCGCAACGTGTGATGTCTGCGCGATACAACGTTGATCCGCTACCGGATGCAATCGCCACATCGCTTCCCCGCGACCGCCCGGACTTGTGGTCTCCCGGATCGCGGCGCTGACTTTATACCAGCGCCCGCGAATGCGCGCAACACAAGCGCCCATGCGGATTTGCGCGAGTCCGCAAAATGCAAAAAAGACGCGTAAATGGAAAAATTCCGCTTGACACGCGGGTAAGAAAATTGCATGTGCGGCAACACGCGCTCAGTGCGCGCGCGGATGTGTGTCGTCGGCCTCGTCCTTGCGCGCCGGCTCCAGGGTGGACTTTTCAGCATTTTCCACTTTTACCGGCAACGGCGCGAGCGGCCGTTCGAGCGCGATATCCAGCACCTCGTCGATCCAGCGCACCGGCTTGATCGTGAGCGAGCCGGTGACGTTCTTCGGGATGTCGGCCAGATCCTTGATGTTTTCCTCGGGGATGATCACGAGTTCGATGCCGCCGCGATGCGCCGCGAGCAGCTTTTCCTTGAGCCCGCCGATCGGCAGCACGCGGCCACGCAGCGTGATCTCGCCAGTCATGGCCACGACCGAGCGCACCGGCACGCGGGTCAGGGCCGAAACCAGGGCCGTGCACATGGCGATGCCGGCGCTGGGGCCGTCCTTGGGCGTGGCGCCTTCGGGCACGTGCACGTGGATGTCGTACTTGTTGTGGAATTCCGGATCGATGCCGAGGCGTTCGGCGCGCGCGCGCACCACGGAGAGCGCGGCCTGGATGGATTCCTGCATCACCTCGCCGAGCTGGCCGGTATGGATGAGCTTGCCCTTGCCGGGCACCACGGTCGCCTCGATGCTGAGCAGGTCGCCGCCGACTTCGGTCCAGGCCAAGCCGGTCACGAGGCCGAATTCGTTCTTCTGCTCGGCGCGTCCGTAGGTAAACTTGCGCACGCCGAGGAAGTGCTCGAGGTTCTTCCCCGATACCGAAACCTTGCCGCGCTTCTTCGCGCCCTTGTCCGCGGCGAGCGTGAGTTCCTTGACCACTTTGCGGCAGATCTTGGAAATTTCGCGTTCGAGATTGCGCACGCCGGATTCGCGCGTGTAGTAGCGCACCATGTCGCGGATCGCGCCTTCGGCGATGTGGATCTCGCTTTCGCGCAGACCGTTCGCCTTGACCTGTTTTGGCAGCAGGTAGCGCTGCGCGATGTTGATCTTCTCGTCCTCTGTGTAACCGGGGATGCGGATCACTTCCATGCGGTCGAGCAAGGGCCCAGGGATATTCAGCGAATTCGCGGTGGCAATGAACATCACCTCGGAAAGGTCGAAATCGACCTCGAGGTAATGGTCGTTGAAGGCGTGGTTTTGCTCCGGATCGAGCACCTCGAGCAGCGCCGACGAAGGATCGCCGCGGAAGTCCATCGACATCTTGTCGATCTCGTCGAGCATGAACAGCGGATTCTTCGTGCCGACCTTGTTCATGTTCTGCACGATACGTCCCGGCATCGAGCCGATGTAGGTGCGGCGGTGGCCGCGAATCTCGGCCTCGTCGCGCACG
Source organism: Rudaea sp. (assembly GCA_035473575.1). Taxonomy (GTDB): domain Bacteria; phylum Pseudomonadota; class Gammaproteobacteria; order Xanthomonadales; family Rhodanobacteraceae; genus Rudaea. Next base: position 34,298 of record DATIOA010000046.1, read on the forward strand.
CCGCCCAGCGACATGCGCACGAACTTGCGGTTCGTGGCGCGCGCGATGGACTGGCCGAGCGAGGTCTTGCCCACGCCGGGCGGGCCGACCAGGCACAGGATCGGCGCCTTCATCTTCTTCACGCGCTGCTGCACGGCAAGGTATTCTACAATGCGTTCCTTGACCTTTTCCAAGCCATAGTGATCGGCGTCGAGCACTTCCTCGGCAGCCTTGAGGTCGCGGCGCACCTTGCTGCGCTTGCGCCACGGCGCGCCGACCAGCCAGTCGACGTAATTGCGCACGACGGTGGCTTCGGCCGACATCGGCGACATCTGCTTGAGCTTGTTGAGTTCCGCGCGCGCTTTCTTCTCGACCGGTTTGGGCATGCCGGCCTTTTCGATCTTCTTGCCGAGTTCCTCGATCTCGTTCGGCGCTTCCTCGTTCTCGCCCAGTTCCTTCTGGATCGCCTTCATCTGTTCGTTGAGGTAGTACTCGCGCTGGCTCTTCTCCATCTGCGTCTTGACGCGGCCGCGGATGCGCTTCTCGATCTGCTGCACGTCGATCTCGCCCTCGACGAAACCGATGAGCATTTCCAGGCGATCGGCGACATCGGGCGTTTCCAGCAGGCGCTGCTTGTCGGACAGGCGGATCGACAGATGCGCGGCGATGGTATCGGCCAGGCGCGAGGCGTCGTCGATGCCCGCGAGCGTGGTCAGCAGCTCCGGCGGGATCTTGCGGTTGAGCTTGACGAAATTCTCGAATTGCGACACGACGGTGCGCACAACGACTTCGATCTCGCGCGACGCGCGCGTGTAGGCCGGTTCCAGCGTTTGCGCGTGCCCGGTCAGCACGCCGTCGCGCTCGCCGTAGCGCACGACTTCGGCGCGTGCGCTGCCCTCGACCAGCACCTTGACCGTGCCGTCCGGCAGCTTGAGCAATTGCAGGATGCTGGCGACCGTGCCGATCGGATACAGGTCGCCGGCCTTGGGATCGTCGATGTCCGCGCCGCGCTGCGCCACCAGCAGGATGCGCTTGTCACCGGCCATGGTCATGTCCAGCGCCTTCATCGACTTTTCGCGGCCGACGAACAGCGGAATCACCATGTGCGGATAGACCACGACATCGCGCAGCGGCAGCACCGGCAATTCGGCGATGGCGGCGGCGGACTTCTCGGACTTGGTGCTGGATTCCATTGCGATTCCTGTCGACGGGATGGCGCGGCGTTCACAGGCAGGGTGAGCGCAGACCCAAGATTCGTCAAGTGACGACGAATCGACAGGATTTCAAGATGGAAATGACGCGCCGCGCGGCGTTGTCAGGATTTCGGCACGCGCGCGGCAATCGCATCGTCCGCGAGATCCGCGGAATCGGCATCCGCGTCCGTGACCGCACGCTGGGCGACGCTACGCGGCTTGTCGCGACGGGCATTCGTTGCGAACAGGGTGCCCGGCGGCGGCGTTGCCTCGAAATAATCGCGCACCCCGCCGAGGATGGCTGCGGCGAGCTTCTGCCGCTGTACGGGATTCTTCAGGCGTTTTTCCTCGGCTGGATTGGTGATGAACGCGGTTTCCACGAGGATCGACGGTACGTCCGGCGAACGCAGTACGACGAAATTGGCTTTCTCGACATAGCCGCGATGGGTGGGACCGATCTTCGCCAATGCTTGCAACACGCGCTTGGCGACCGCGTCGCTGGCCTCGGCGGTCGCGCCCTGCGATAAATCCAGCAGCACCGCCGCAAGCGTGTTGTCCTTGTCTTCGAGTTTTACCCCGCCGACGAGGTCGGCGCGGTTTTCGCGGTCGGCCAGCCAACGCGCCGCCTCGCTGGTCGCGCCGCGCGGCGAAAGCACCCACACCGACGAGCCGCGTGCGTCGCCGCTGGCATAGGCGTCGGCGTGGATCGAGACAAACAGGTCGGCCTTGGCCTCGCGCGCCTTCTGGTAGCGTTCCTGCAGCGGAATGAAAGCGTCGCGGTCGCGTGTCAGCACGGCATGCATGCCGGGCTGCTTGTCGATGACCTTGGCAAGATCGCGCGCCACCGCCAGCGTGATGTCCTTTTCGTGCGTGCCGCCCGTGCCGGTGGCGCCGGGATCGACGCCGCCGTGGCCGGCATCGATGGCAACGACCACGTCGCGCGGCTTGGCCGCGAGCGCGGCCATGCTCTTGACCGGCGCGCTACTTTTTTTCGTATACAAATCCACGACCAGGCGGTAGTCACCGCCACGGCCGCGCGGCTGCACGAAACTCTTCGGCTGTACGGCGGCGCTCAGATCCAGCACCACGCGCACGCCGTCCTTGCCGTGCCGGCCGGTGCGCACGCTCTTGAGCACGCCCGCCCCGGAAGGTGGTGCAAAGCCGCCGGCCAAAGCCGCGTCGCCCATGTCGATGACGAGGCGATCCGGATTCGCAATCTCGAACAATTTGTAGTCCGGCCGCGCGGAAAGATCGAAGCTGATGCGCAGGTAGCCGTCGCCCTGGGTTGCTCGGGCCGAACGGATTTCAGCCGCCCACGCAGGCGCGGCCAGCACGGCTGCGCAGGCGACGAAACATCCGATCCGGGCCGCTACTCCCCTCATGCGGCGTATTCAAACGCAAAACCACTACAAATTTCAAGTACTTTTTCTTTATGAATCGTAGATTTGCACAATAAAGCTCTCGTGCAAATCAGGAATCGCGGCTAACCCGCTGTCTTGAGTCCGGTCAACCAACGGCCCCCTGTATCACCATGGGCAAGCAGCCGGATATCACGGCCCGAAGCCGCATGGGCCAGGCTTACGGTCAAATCCGGCGGGGGGGTCTCTCCCGCACCGCGTTCGGGCCATTCAATCAGCCACAAGACCGGACCATCCGCCAAATCGCGCAGGCCCAGCCATTCCAGTTCCTCGGCGGCGGCGATGCGGTACAAATCCAGGTGTTGCGCGGTCAAACCCGGCAGTACATAGGATTCGACCAGCGTGTAGGTCGGGCTTTTGACCCGTTCGCCGGCACCGAGCGCATGCAGCAAGGCACGCGCGAACGTGGTCTTGCCTGCCCCGAGCGGTCCGGCGAGATGGATGCTGCCGCCGCCACGCAGGCGCGGCGCCAAGTCGCGCGCAAGCGCGACGAGCGCATCCTCGTCGATTCCGCTGAAAGCGATTTCAGTCATCGGCCAATCCATTGCGAAGGCGGCGCAAATGCGCGAACAGATCGCTCGCAAGAGTTCCTGCTTCTCCGTCGCGCACGGCCGCGTCACCAGCCTGCGCGTGCAGGGAAACACCCATGCGCGCCGCGCGCCACGCATTCAGTCCCTGCGCCATCAGCCCCGCGATGACTCCAGTCAGCACATCGCCCATGCCGCCCGACGCCATGCCGGGATTGCCCCATGGACACACGGCCACGTCGCCGTTTTCGTGCGCGACGAGGGTTCCCGCGCCCTTGAGCACGGCCACGCAGCGATGGCGCGCCGCAAGTTCGCGCACCGCGGCAAAGCGGTCGCTGGCTATGCGTTCGCTGCTCCAACCCAGCAAACGCGAAGCTTCGCCCGGATGCGGCGTGATCACGCTGCCCGGCGGCAGCGCGGCCGTTTGCGCAGCAAGCAAGTTCAGTGCATCAGCATCCACGACGACGGGTTTGTGCGAGTCCAATGCCGCCCGCCAAAGTGTCCGGCTCCAATCGGATTGACCCAGCCCAGGCCCCAACGCGATGACATTGGCGCGGGCGAACAAAGGTGTCAGCGCGACAGTATCGGTTGTCGCGTGCACCATCACTTCGGGCCGCGCGGCATTGATCGCAACAATATTCTCCTGCCGCGTCGCCGCGCTGACGAGGCCAGCCCCCACGCGCAGCGCCGCTTCCGCACACAGACGGATCGCACCGCCCATGCCGGCATCGCCGCCAATCGCCAGCACATGGCCGAAGTCGCCCTTGTGCGCGCCGCGCGCGCGCGGCGGCAACCACGATGCCATCCGGCTCGGATCGAGCAGGCGCGCATCGTATGCCACGTCGGCAAACGCTTCTTCCGGCAATCCAAGGCGATCCAGCACGACGGTGCCGCAGTAATCCAGCGCCGCGCCGGTCGACAGTCCGCGTTTTCGCGCGATGAAACTCACCGTGATTTCAGCACGCACCGCCGTACCCAGCACCGCACCGGTATCGGCGTTGATCCCGGATGGCACGTCCAGCGCCAGCACCGGCCGGCCCGTCGCGTCCATGTGGCGGATCGTTTCCGCCACCACGCCATCCACCGGGCGCGCCAAGCCGGTGCCGAAAATCGCATCGACGTAAATATCCGCAGCGGGCAGCCCGTGTTCGGCTGGAATGATTTCTCCGCCGGCATCGCGCCAGGCATCGCGTGCGCGCTTTGCATCTGCAGTCACCGGCTCAGCCAGCGCCAGCACGACGGTCGACAAGCCCGCTTCGCGCGCGAGGCAAGCCAGCAGATAGCCGTCACCGCCGTTGTTGCCGCCGCCGCAGAGCACCGCCAGTCGCGCAATCCGCGGCCAACGCGCACGCAGCACGCGCCAGGCGGCGCCGGCAGCACGCCGCATCAGGTCGATACCGGCGATGCCCATGTCCTCGATCGCGTGGCGATCCAGTTCGCGCACCTGCGCGGCGGTATACAAACGCGTACTCATGCGCAAAGTTTATACTTTGCGCGGTGAATACGCCCGACTACGTCGATCTTGCCGACAACATCAAGCGCTGGGGCTTGGAACTCGGCTTCCAGCAGATCGGCATTGCCGCGACCGAACTCGGCGACGACGAAACCCATCTGCTGAACTGGCTGGCGCAGGGCCGCCACGGCGAAATGGATTACATGGCGCGCCACGGCGCGAGGCGCAGCCGTCCCGCGGAACTGCACGCCGGTACCGTGCGCGTGATTTCCGCGCGCCTGGATTACGATCCGCCCGACGCGCGCGATGGCTGGGAAGTAATCGAAGACCCGGAACTCGGCTTCGTTTCGCGTTACGCGCTGGGCCGCGATTACCACAAGCTCATGCGCGCGCGTTTGCAAAAACTCGCCGATCGCATTGCGAACGAAATCGGCCCATTCGGCTATCGCGCGTTTTCCGATTCCGCGCCGGTACTGGAAAAGGCGCTGGCGCGCAATGCGGGCCTGGGCTGGATCGGCAAGCACACCAATCTGATCAACCGCCGCGCCGGTTCATGGTTCTTCCTCGGCGAGTTGTATACCGACCTGCCGCTGCCGGCGGACAAAGCCGAAAGCGATCACTGCGGCACCTGCGTGCGCTGCATCGAGGTGTGTCCGACCCAGGCCATCGTCGGTCCGCAGCAGCTCGACGCACGCCGCTGCATTTCCTACCTGACCATCGAATTGCGCGGCAGCATTCCGGTCGAGCTGCGTCCGCTCATCGGCAACCGCATCTACGGCTGCGACGACTGCCAACTCGTGTGCCCGTGGAACAAGTTCGCGAAGAAAAGCGTCGAGCCGGATTTCGCCGTGCGCCATGGACTGGACGGCGCCGCGCTGATCGATTTGTTCGGCTGGAACGAAGCGGAATTCCTGACGCGCACCGAGGGGTCCGCCATCCGCCGCATTGGCCATGAGCAATGGTTGCGCAACATTGCCGTGGCGATGGGCAATGCGCCACGCAATCCCGCCATCATCGATGCGTTGAAATCACGCACGGAGCATCCGTCCGCGCTGGTGCGCGAGCATGTGGGATGGGCGTTGGAACAACAGTACTCTATGCCGCCTGTTTCGGAATAGAGTTCTTGGTATGGCTCATGCGGTTCTTCGCATCGACGTAAACCAGGGTCGGCTTGAAGTGCGCGACTTCGGCTTCGCTCAATTGCGCATAGGCGCAGATGATGACGATGTCGCCCGGGGATGCGCGATGCGCGGCGGCGCCGTTGACCGAGATGATGCCGGAACCCTCGTCCGCGCGGATCGCGTAGGTGACGAAGCGCTGGCCGTTGTTGACGTTGTAGATGTGGATCTGTTCGTACTCGCGAATGCCGGAGGCGTCCAGCAAAAGGCCGTCGATCGCGCACGAACCCTCGTAATGCAATTCGGCGTGGGTGACACTGGCGCGGTGGATCTTGGCTTTGAGCAGGCTCAGATGCATGGTGGTCTCACGATCGATCGTGTGTCATTTACGCAACATGGCCGCCTGATTCTGCGGCGTCGCACAAATTATCCGCGCAGCGTGCGAAATGGGCAAGGCTTGCCGCGAACCCGCCTTGAGCGGGGGCGAAAAAAAACCCCCGCTTATGCAGCGAGGGTTGAATTATCGGAGTGACGATTACCAGAACGATGCCGCCCTGCTAGCCTTGGGGCAACGCGCGAACGTTGCAAAAATCCCGATGGCAGTGGCGAGAATACCACAGGCGTTGCGCAAAAGCTAGGGGTCGAGAAGCAGATTGTCTATCAGGCGCGCATGACCCAGCTTCGTCGCAATCAAGGCAATCAGGCCGCCGCGTTCGGATGCATCCGGCACGCACAAATCGGCGGCACGCCTGATCACGACGTAATCCGGAACCGAGCCCGCCGCTTCCAGCGCGGCGCGCGCGTCCGCTTCGATGGCATCGTGCGAACGACCCGTGTGCACGCGCTCGCGCATCGCGCACAGGGTTCGATGGATCACGCCAGCGCGCTCGCGCTCTTCCGCGCTCAGATATTGATTGCGCGAACTCATTGCCAGACCATTGCCTTCGCGCCGCGTCGGCGCGGCAACGATATCCACCGGCAAGCGCAGGTCTTGCGTCATGCGCCGGATCACGAGCAGTTGCTGGTAATCCTTCTGGCCGAATACGGCGACATCGGGTTGCACGAGATTGAACAGTTTTGTCACCACCGTCGCCACGCCGGCGAAATGTCCGGGGCGCAGTTCGCCTTCCAGCGTTTGCGTGATCACCGGAACGTCCACGCGCACGCTTGCCGCAACGCCAAACGGATACATTTCATCGACACTCGGCGCGAACAAGGCATCGCAGCCATGTTCGGAAAGACTGGCGCGGTCGGCTTCGAGCGTGCGCGGATAGTTCGCGAAATCCTCGTTGGGACCGAACTGGGTTGGATTGACGAACACGCTCGCGACAATCTTGTCGGCGTGCGCATGCGCGAGTTCGATCAGCGAAAAATGCCCGGCGTGCAGATTACCCATCGTCGGCACGAAGGCGATGCGATCGCCGACGCGGCGCCACGCCGCAACGTGCGCGCGCAACTCGGCGGCAGCGGCGAACGTGTCCATCAGAAGGTGTGTTCGGCGGATGGAAACGCGCCGCTGCGCACTGCGTCCGCGTAGGCGCGAATCGCCTCGCCCACGGAGCCGCAGCCGGCGAGGAAATCCTTCGAGAAGCGCGGACGCTTGCCGGGCGTGATGCCGAGCATGTCGTAGAGCACCAGCACCTGGCCGTCGCAATCCGCGCCGGCGCCGATGCCGATGGTTGGAATCGAAATTTCCGCCGTGATGCGTTTGGCCAACGCTGCCGGCACGCACTCGAGCACGAGCAAATCCGCGCCGGCATCGGCAACGGCCTGCGCATCCGTCAGCAGTTGTGCGGCGGCTTCCTTGCTCTTGCCCTGCACGCGATAGCCGCCGAGCTTGTGCACGGATTGCGGCGTCAGGCCCAGGTGTGCGCAAACCGGAACCGCGTGTTGTGCGAGCGCGGCAATCACGTCGAGCACATAGCCCGCGCCTTCGAGCTTGACCATGGCCGCGCCGCCTTCGGCGAGCAGGTGTCCGGCACTGCGCAAGGCCGTGCCCGCATCACGGAAACTCATGAACGGCATATCGGCGATGAGCAAGGCGCTCGCCATGCCGCGCGCCACGGCCGCGGTGTGATAAACCATGTCGTCCACGCTGACCGGCAAGGTGCTGTCGCGGCCCTGCACGACCATGCCAAGCGAATCGCCGACCAGCACGGCATCGACGCCTGCCGTGTCGCATTGCGCGGCGAAGCTGGCATCGTAGGCGGTCAGCATGACGATCTTTTCGGTGCGCGCTTTCATCGCGTGCAACTGCGGCACGGTAATGGCGGTGCGCGCGGTGGATTTGGCGTTGGCGTACATTGCGGACTCCCTGAGCCGGACGACTATTCTGCCACGCACTCGCAAGTCGAAGCATCGACACCTGCAAGCAGGTCGACAACGCGGCCACGCCCGGGAATACGCAGATCCGGCGCGATTTCAGCCAGCGGCACGAGCACGAAAGCGCGTTCAGACAGGTGCGGATGCGGCACATGCAGGCCGGGCTCGGCAATGCGCCTTTCGCCGAATACGAGAATATCCAGGTCGAGCACGCGCGGACCCCAGCGCGTGCCGTCGCGTTCGCGTCCGGCGCTGCGTTCGATGTCCAGCAATCCCGCCAGCAGTTCGCGCGCAGTAAGTTCGGTTTCGAGTTGTGCGACCGCGTTGACGAATTCGGGTTGATCCGCGCGTCCCCACGGCGCGCTGCGATACAAGCGCGAACGCGCAACGAGCCGCGTCTTGGGCAGTGTCGCGAGCGCGCGTATTCCGGCTTCGACCTGCGCATGCGGATCGGCGAGATTGCCGCCGAGTCCGATGTATACGTTTTCCATTGTGGCTTCCGGACTACGCGGATGCGACTGGAGCCTTGGGCTTGCGCCGCCGACGACGACGTTTCTTCGTCGCCTCAGCCGGGCCGGACGTCTCGGTCGGCGCGGCAGACAGTTCCTCGGCCAGCGCCTCGTGCGGCGCGGCATGCGCGTGCGTCCACCAGCGGCCGAGCTCGGCAATGTCCTCGCCTTCGGCCGCGCGCAGCAGCAGAAAATCGTAAGCGCCACGAAAGCGCGGATGGGTGAGCAGACGGAACACGCGCTTCTTCTGGCGGTCGGCGAAACGCGGCTGCAGCACCCAGATTTCCTGCATGACCTGGCCAAAGCGCCGCGGAATCGCGACATGCTTGGCCTGTTCGGCGATGACCTGGTGGCTCACGCGCTGCCAGGCCAGGTTCGGCTCCACGCCGCGCGCGATCTCGCGTTCGGCCTGCGCGCGCACCGCGCCCCAGAGCAGCACCGCAAACAGGAACGCCGGCGTCACCGATTTGCCCTCGGCCACGCGCGCATCCGTGCCGGCCAGACCAGCCTCGACGATGCTGCGGAAGGCATCGCCGCGGAACGCGAGCGCACGCGCCGTCAGCGGGAACACCGCACCGAGCAATCCGGATTGTTCCAGCGCACGGAAACTCTTCAGACCGCTGCCGGCAAGGAACATCTTCAGCGTCTCGTCGAACAGCCGCGCCGGCGGCGCCTGCGCGAGCAGCTCGCCGAGTTCGGCGAACGGCGCGCGCGCCTCGGGCGCGATGGAAAAATCCAGCTTCGCCGACAAGCGCACCGCGCGCAGCATGCGCACCGGATCCTCGCGATAACGCTGCACCGGATCTCCGATCAGGCGCAGCACGCGGCGCTGCACATCGTCGAATCCGCCAACGTAATCGCGCACCGAGAAATCGGCGATGTTGTAGTACAGCGCGTTGACGGTGAAGTCGCGGCGCAGCGCGTCTTCCTCGAGCGTGCCCCAGACGTTGTCGCGCACGATGCGGCCGTCGACGACATGGCGGTCGCCGGCCCCTTCCTCGTTGCCCTCGCCGCCGCCGCGGAACGTGGCGACCTCGACGATCTCGGGGCCGAACACGACATGGGCGAGGCGGAAACGCCGCCCGATCAGGCGGCAGTTGCGGAACAGGCGGCGGACGTCTTCCGGCGTCGCGTCGGTGGCGACGTCGAAATCCTTCGGTTGGCCGCCGATGAGCAGGTCGCGCACCGCGCCGCCGACCAGATAGGCCGCGTAGCCGGCCTCGTTGAGTCGATAAAGCACGCGCAGCGCGGCGCTGGAAACCTGCTTGCGCGAGATGCTGTGCTGCTCGCGCGGAATGATGCGCACGGCAGGGAAATTCTGCGGGGATGGATTCATCGTGTCGTCTTGAGGCGCGCTTCCCGCGCGCATGGGGAATTGTCCCATGGAGTCGCGTCCCGGTATACTAATGTCTTGAATGCTCCCATCGTCTAGAGGCCTAGGACGGGGCCCTCTCAAGGCCTAAACAGGGGTTCGAATCCCCTTGGGAGCGCCAATAAAATTTCGCCATGCCCTTCGTCGTCACCGAAAACTGCATCAAGTGCAAGTACACCGACTGCGTGGAGGTGTGTCCGGTCGACTGCTTCCACGAGGGGCCGAACTTCCTCGTCATCGATCCCGAGGAATGCATCGACTGCACGCTGTGCGAGCCGGAGTGCCCGGCTGTCGCGATCTTTCCGGAAGACGACGTGCCGGCGGGCCAGGAGCACTGCATCCCGCTCAACGCGGAACTCGCGCGCATCTGGCCGGTGCTGACCGAACGCAAGGACGCGCCGACCGATGCCAAGGAATGGGACGGCAAGACCGGCAAGCTGCCCCTGCTGGAACGCTGAAAAACATCCTGCCCAGGACAAGCCCGATCAGGGCAAACCCGATCAGGACAAGCTCGATCAGGACAGGCGTTCGCGCAGGATCTCCAGCACGCGGCGCGCGGCCTCTTCCGGTCCGTTCACTTCCACGCGCGCACCGTCGCCATCGGCGCTGACGGTCACGGTCAGATTACCGCTCACCGGACGGGTGTCGGCATTGGCCGGTTTGGCGCCGCCGCCGAACGGATGCAGGATGCGCGTGTACCAGTGATGCTCCGCGGGTGCTGCGGCCGGTTGCGCTGCGGCGCGCAGGCCGGCGACTTCCACGGTGTAGGTGTGCGCCGTCGCGTCGCGCGCGCTGATCGTGCCCGCCTGCGCGCGTTCCAGCGCGATACCCACGCGCTGCCAGGCATGCTCGACATTGTCGGCGATGCGCAAACTGCCGCCGCCGGTAATCGTGCCCGACGGCGGTGCGCTGCCGACGTTGCCGGCGGACGCCGGCGTCGCCGTGCCGGGCGAACCGGCTTGCGGGATTGCCATCGCATCGGACGACACCGGCGTGTCCAGATCCGGCGGCACTTCCAGCGGCGCGGTCTGCTTCGCCTTCGCATAGTAACTGTTGTCGTGACGGAACCAGCTGCAGCCGCCGAGCAGGCCGGCAACGGCGATCAGGGAAATGGCCCAGCGATAGGAAAGAATGCGATTCACGGCTGATCCTAGTTGATTCGATCTGATTGATTCTGTCTGATTGGTTCGATCGGGTTTATGCGATCGGGCTGATTCGATTGGACAGCGGGAGCTTACGCGACGCCGCTGTGCCGCGGCTGAACCGTGGTCAGGTGCATGGCGCCGAGCACCTGCCGCGCACCCCGATGATGCGCGGAACTGTACGGCGTCAACGGCAGGCGGGGGTCAGGCAGGCAAATCCCGAGTTCGTGCAAACACCATTTTACCGGAATCGGGTTCGGTTCGGTGCCGAGCAGGGCGTAAAGTTCGGTGAGTTTCGCGTCCAGTTCCCGCGTGCGCCCGGTGTTGTTGGCCAGGGCGGCATCGCACAAAGAGCGCATGGCAGCCGGCGCGACATTGGCCGCGACCGAGATCACGCCATCCGCGCCGCCCAGCATGGCCTGCGCGCAGGTGTTGTCGTCGCCGCTCAACACGGCGAAATCCGGGCGCTTGAGCGCGATGACGGCGGCGATGCGTGCGGCGTCGTTGCGCGCTTCCTTGATGCCCGCGATGTGCGCGTGCGCGGCCAGGCGCGCGGCGGTTTCCGGCAGCATGTCGCAGCCAGTGCGCGAAGGCACGTTGTACAGCACGATCGGCAGGCCAGCCTCGTCGGCGATGGCGGAAAAATGCCGATACAAGCCTTCCTGCGTCGGCCGCACATAGTATGGAGTCACGACCAGCGCAGCGTCCGCGCCGATCGCTTGCGCGCGACGCGTCGCGGTTATGGTCTTGCGCGTGTTTGCGGTACCGGTTCCGGCCAGCACCGGCACGCGCCCGCCCACGCGTTCGAGCGCGAACGCGAGCGCGCGCTCGAATTCGGCTTCGCTCAGCGCATGCGCTTCGCCGGTGGAGCCGGCCACTACCAACCCCTGCGTTCCACCCGCGAGCTGGTAGTCGATCAGCGCGCCGAACGCGGCCAGATCGAGCCCATCGCCGCGGAACGGCGTGGCCAGCGCACAGATGCTGCCGGTGAGTTTTTTCAAAGCACGCCTCGAAAACGCATGAGCGAAGAATGTTACTTGCCACTTGATGGGGCGACAAGTATTCTCGCCCTCGACGCCGGCTTTCACCACCACATGCGCAAGATTCCGGAAGTAGCTGCACCCATCGATTCCGCCCCGCGTCCGGCCGCGAACGAAAACTATCTGCTGATCAACGCGTTCGCACCCGCCGCGCGGCCGCCGCTGGTCGCCATCGCCAAGCGCGTCGCCGATGCCGGCTGCAACATCGCCGAGACGCGCGTCGCCGCGATCGGCAACGAAGTCGGCGTGCTCGCGCTCGCGCAAGGATCGTGGGATGCCATCGCCAAGCTCGAAACCGCCTTGGCGCGGCTGGAGCGCGACGAAGGCCTGCGCCTGACCCATTTCCGCACCGGGCCGAAGCCGGCGCAGACCAATCTGTTGCCGTATGTGATCGAAGTGGTTGCCGCGGACAAGCCGGGCATCCTTTTCCAGCTTGCCGAGTTCTTCCAGGAACACGGCATCAGCGTGGAACAGTTGCAGTCGATGCGCTACCGCGCGATGCAGACCGGTGCCGACATGTTCTCCGCGCAAATCACGATCGGCATCCCGACGAACACGCACATCGCCGCGTTGCGCGACGATTTTCTCGAATTCTGCGACGGCCAGAACCTCGATGCGATCATGGATCCGGTGAAATTCTGATGGTTGCGATCGGCAAGACGGTTTCCGATTTGCGCGGCGCGAGCACCGCCGGCGAAATTCGCCTGCGCGATCTGCGCGGCCGCCCCGTCGTCGTGTATTTCTACCCAAAGGACAACACCACGGGCTGCACGCGCGAGGCGCAGGATTTTCGCGATCTCACCAAGGCCTTTGCCAAGCACAAGGCGGTCGTCCTTGGCGTATCGCGCGATTCGCTGGCTTCGCACGAGAAATTCCGCGACAAGCAGAAACTGGGCTTCGCCCTGGTTTCCGATCCCGACGAGAAATGGTGCAAGGCGTTCGACGTGATCCACGAAAAAACCTTGTACGGGCGTAAATTCCTCGGCGTGGTGCGCAGCACGTTCCTGATCGGCGCGGACGGGAAATTGCTGCGTGAATGGCGCGGCGTTAAAGTCCCCGGCCACGCCGCCACCGTCCTCGAAGCGATCGCCACCGAATGCGCTTGAGCAACGGTCGCTTCCGCCGATTCCACGCACCGCGCGTGCCGCTTCCCATCGCACAATCCGCAGGATGATCGCCGCATGACCAAAGGCAAGCGTATCTACGTCCTCGACACCAACGTGCTGATGCACGATCCGACCGCCCTGTTCCGCTTCGAGGAACACGACGTGTTCCTGCCGATGACAGTGCTCGAGGAACTCGATGCGGCAAAGAAAGGCACATCCGAAGTCTCGCGCAACGCGCGCCAGGTCAGCCGTTTCATCAACGAGCTGATCGAACGCAACCGCAAGCAGCCGATCGACCAGGGCCTGGAACTGAAGCTGCCGCAGGGCCTGCAACTCGACCGCAAGGCGCAAGTCGGGCGCCTGTATTTCCAGACCCGCGACTTCGAATCGAAGGACGCGAACGGCAAGCGCAAGAACTTGCCGGACAACCTGATCCTGGCTTCGATCGTCGCGCTGCGCGAGCACAAGCCGGACACGCCGGTGGTGCTGGTGTCCAAGGACATCAACCTGCGCATCAAGGCGTCGATCTTCGGCGTGCCCGCCGAAGATTACGAAAACGACCGCGCGCTGGACGATTTCAGCCTGCTCTTCGCCGGCCATGCCGAACTGCCGAAGGATTTCTGGGACCGCCATCCGGAGTTGCGCTCCTGGTCCGAGCGCGGGCACACGCTCTACGAGGTCAAGCGGCGCAAGGACGAGGATTGGCATCCGCACCAGTTCCTTTACCTGCCCGGCGAGAACGAAGTCGAACTGCGCGTGCTCAACGTCGATGCCGGCAAGGCGCGCCTGCAAATCGTCGACGATTACCGCAACGGCACGCACACCGTCTGGGGTGTCGCCGCACGCAACCGCGAACAGAACTTCGCGCTCAACGCGCTGATGGATCCGGAAATCGACTTCGTCACCCTGCTCGGCACTGCCGGTACCGGCAAGACCCTGCTCGCACTTGCTGCGGGCCTGGCACAGACCATGGACCAGCAACGTTATCGCGAGATCATCATGACCCGTGCGACGGTTTCCGTCGGCGAAGACATCGGCTTCCTGCCCGGCACCGAGGAAGAAAAAATGACGCCCTGGATGGGCGCCCTTACCGACAACCTCGAAGTGCTGGCCACGCCGCAGGAAGGCGGCGGCTGGGGTCGCCAGGCGACGAACGACCTGCTCGCCTCGCGCATCAAGATCCGCGCGCTGAATTTCATGCGCGGTCGCACCTTCCTCAACCGCTACGTGATCATCGACGAGGCGCAGAACCTCACGCCCAAGCAGATGAAGACCCTGCTTACGCGCGCCGGACCCGGCAGCAAGATGGTGTGCCTGGGCAACGTCGAGCAGATCGACACGCCCTACCTGACCGAAACGACGTCGGGCCTGACCTACGCCGTCGACCGCTTCAAGGACTGGCCGCATTCGGCGCACGTGACGCTGCGCCGGGGCGAGCGCTCGCGCCTGGCCGATTACGCTTCGGAAATGCTATAGCTCTTAATGAAAAGTGCAGTCATGGATGGCTGCTTCGTGATCTTCGCGATCAGGGATGATCGCAAAAATACGTCCAAACGAAAACGGGAGCCGCATGGCTCCCGTCGTGTTTTACGCGCAGCGCAAGCTCAGAACAGCGTGGTCCAGAGCAACTGATACTCGATCTGCCCGCCGCTGTTCGGCGTGCGCAGGCTGTTGCTGGTCGGCAGGCCGAGCACGAATTCCGACGGCGCATACGAAGCCGCGACGCGCAGGCCGGAAGCAGCGCCGAATGCGCGGGCAAAGCCGAATTCGACGTTGTGCGATGCCAGATACGGGTCCAGCGCCGTCTGCAGCAACGGCGAGGTCGGCAGCGGCTGCTGGCGGGTCGTGTAATGCAGCGACCACACGCCATTGCCCGGATCGCGCCAGCTGAAGCCTGCCGAATACACGTCCAGGTTCTGCCAGGCGAACGCCGGCGATATCGAACTGCCGAGCAACACCAGGAAACGGTTCGGCAGCGCGGCGCTGGTGAACGGCGCAATGTTGCTGTACATCACGCGCTCGGCGCCAATGTCGGCCTTCAGATCCGAGGTGAGTTCGAATCCCAGACCCGCGTTCGCGTTTGCCGGGATATCGAAACTCCCGGGCTCCGAGTACACGCCGTGGTAGTTGTTGAACGCATCCATGTTCACGCGCGACTGCACGCCGACCTGCCAAGTCACGCGCTCGCTCAGGCGGCTCTCGAAATCCAGGCGCAGGCCAGTGCCGTAGGAGCCCGCGTACTTGTCCACCATCGCCGGCGCCAAGGCCGGGTCGGCACCCGACTGCAGAGGCACGTTGTCGACGCCGAGGCCAAGGCCGGCAAATCGCTGATAGGCGAAAATCGCCGACACGCTCACCGACGAAACATCGCCCCAGCGCTGCGCGTAGGAAGGTGCCAGCAGATAGCGCTGCAGACCCGGCGTGTAATCGCGCAGCAGGCTCGGCTGCTCGGCCGACATGAATGGCGTTTCAGCCGCCTTGGTCTTGAGGAAGATGACCGACAGCGGCGAGGCATTCACGCCGTTGTCGAACAAATGCGGTGCGGATGGCGCGAGGCGGCCGATGCCGCGATCGAACAGGCTCGGCGCCTGCGGTACCGCACCGGCGTTGTCGGCCCAGTCGAAGCCGCGAGTCAGATCCGCGAGCGCATAGTCGCGCCACGCATCAAGTACACTTGCGGACTGCGCATAGGCAGCCAGCGCGGAGACATTCGCACGCGGGTGTTCGGCCGCTGCGGCAAAAGAAAGCGGGAGCGTCAGGACAAGCCCGAGCGCTCCCGCAAGATTTTTTGCCTTCGCTGTTGACCGACGCATAGCCCTGGATGCGTTAGGAGGTGGTTGTCTCCAAGGCCAGTTTGGCAAAAATGCAACAGCCCGTCAAGCCTTTTGCAACCAGTTGAATCCCTGTTTTTCGGACTTTTTTCGCTGTTTCACATCTTTTTGTTGCGAAAATAATACGCCTGATGCCGAAATCCGCCAAAACGCCGAGTGCACTGACCATCGCGGGGTCGGATTCCAGCGGCGGCGCCGGTATCGCTGTCGACCTGAAAGCCTTTGCCGCCTTCGACGTGCACGGCCTTGCCGCGATCACCGCCGTCACCACGCAAACCGCGCAACGGGTGCAGGCGATTCATCGCGTTCCGGCCGCGCACGTCGAGGCACAAATCCACGCCGCGTTCGCGGATTTCCGCGTCGGCGCGGTCAAGATCGGCATGCTTGCTTCCGCGCCGATCGTGAGCGTGATCGCACGCGCGCTGCGCGACGAGGCGCCACGCCACATCGTTCTCGATCCCGTGCTGGCATCGAGCAGCGGCATGGCACTGCTGTCTGCTGCCGGATTGCGTGTGCTACGCAAAGACCTGTTGCCGATGGCGGCGTTGCTGACACCGAACCTGCCCGAAGCGGAAATTCTGCTCGGCCGGCGCATCGTCGATGCGGTGCAAGCCGCGTGCGATTTGCGCGCTCTCGGGGCGCGCGCGGTGCTGCTCAAGGGCGGACACGGGCGCGGACGCGAAGTGTGCGATGTGCTCGCCGATGCGCGCGGGGTCGTGCAGTTGCGCCATCCGCGTCTGCCCATTCGTGCGCGCGGCACCGGCTGCGCGCTGGCATCGGCGGTCGCCGCCGGACTCGCGCGCGGGCTCACGCTGCGTGAAGCGGTCGCCGACGCCGAAGCCTTCGTGCAACGCGCGCTGGCGCACAGCTACCGCGTCGGAAACGGATCGATCCGGCAACTCGGGTTGTCGCGTTCACACGTTTAACTCACTGGCCCGGGTTATCATTGACGACCCGTAATTTGCTGGACCTTCGCATGCTCCGTCAATCGCCGTTTCTCATTCTCGGCCTGCTTGTCGCAACCGTCGCCTTGGCGGACAGCCCCATGGTCGCGCAGCCGCTCGCGCCGTCGGCGCAGGCCAAGACCGGCGTCGCCGCGCAATTCAAACCCGCCGACAAGATGCGCCTGCCGCCACCGACGGTCACCGTGACCCGGCTGGTGCGCCAGCCCGACGGCAGCTTGGCGATGCAGTGCGACCAGGAACCGAATCCGCGCGCAAAGATCGCGCTGCCGCCGAACCGGGCGGTGACGCCGAACGCGCAGGTGCAGCAATGATGCGGCGTCTCGCGATTCTCGCCGCCGCGCTGTGCGTCAGTTCCGTGGCATGGGCCGATACGGGCTTGCAGACAGGCGCCGCGACCACGCTGCCGCAACTGCCGAAGGGCAATTATCTTTCCAACTACTACATCGACGTTCCGGCCGGAATGCAGCAGCTCAGCGTCAACCTCAATGCCACCGGCGGCGACGTCGACATGTTCGTGCGCTACGGCTCGCCGTTTCCGGTGCAAAGTTCCGGCGCGAGCTTCCCGACGGTCAGCTACGACCTGCTCAGCCGCTATGGGCAATATCACTCGATCAGTGCGACCTCGAACGAGTCCGTGCTGATCCTGCCGTCGGACAAGGTGCCGCTGCAAACCGGGCGCTGGTATATCGCCCTGATCAACGGCGGCAGTTCCACGGCGAACGGGGCCATGACCGCTACCTATTCCGCGACCACGCCGGTCGGCAACATCGTGCTGGATTTCAACAGTCCCTACACCGATCCGAAAGACGCTACCAACAACTGCGACATCAGCTACTGGACAGACACTACCGCTGCGACGCCGATCGGCGGCAACAATGGCCAGACCCTGGGCCAGCAGCGCAAGAACGCGCTCGCCCAAGCCGCCAACGAGCTGGTCGCCCAGCTCGGCATCCGGACCACGGTGACGGTGCAGGCCTGTGGCGCGAAATTGGGCGGCACGGACAAATCGGCCACGCTCGCGCACGCGGGCGCGACCTCGTTCTTCTACGACGAACCGCAATTTCCATCGCCATCGCTGCCGCAAAAGTACACCTGGTATCCGTCCACGGCGGCGGCGCGCCTGAACGGCTCGAGCCTGTGCGGATTCGCCGGCGGCCCCTGCGACACGAAGAGCAATGACGAAATCGCCGCGACGTTCAACATGGATATCGGTTCGTCCACGGTGCTCGGCGGCGAGAACTTCTACCTTGGTTTCGATCCGAACCAGAAACCGGCGCGCGACGTGGATTTCATCAGCATCGCCATGCACGAGATGACACACGGGCTGGGCTTCCTCGGACTGGTCAACACCGATTCGACCCAGGGCCCGCTCGGCGCCAAGGCCGGCATCATCGTCGACACGGCAAGCAACAGCGCTTCGATCGGTTACGGCAACGCCGTGACCGATGGCCCGTTCGACGACATCTTCGACAACCAGGTCGCGATCGTGAGCGGCAGTACCTACACGCCGTTCACCGGCTACGAAGTGAACGGCGCCAACGATGCGGCGCGCGCTGCGGCGATGGTATCTGGCGGGGTCACGACGTCAGGAGGCTACGCGCCCGGTCCGTCCGGCGCGGCGAGTTGCGGCGCCGTCTACAACGGCTCGTGCACCGGCCTGCGCTGGTCCGACGCGACCGCCGCCGACGCGATCGGCATCAACATCAATGCCGCCAACAGCGCACCGAACAACTTCCCCAGCCTTTACGCGCCCTGCGATCAATCCAAGGGCACCACCTGCGCGATGCAGAACGGCTCTACGCTGTCGCATACGGTGCAGGCCGGCGACATGATGAACGCGTACTACTCAAACCAGAACCTGCGTACCATGGGCCTGGCCGTGCCCATGCTGGGCCCGATCGGCTGGTCGAATGCCACCGCGACGATGCCAACCTGGGGTCAGCCGATTCCGAGCAACTGGTACGACGTCTCGCATTCCGGCCACGGCTTCGATTTCCAGCTTGCGGCCCGCGATTCGGTCAATGGCGATGTATACTTCCTTACTTTTTATACATACGACGCAAACGGTGTGCCGGAGTGGTATCAGGCGGTGGGACGCCTGATCGACGGCATGTTCCTGCCATTCATCCAGAGCGCGAACGGCAGCACGCTGCCGCGCGTGAAGTACGCCTCGAACGCGCCGGGGCAGCTGGGCGTGACAGCCGATGCCACTTACTACGGCAGCGTGGTCGTCGATTTCAACCAGGCGGCGAATTCGGCGGCCTGCCGCAACGTCGATCGCAGCCAGGCATCGCAACTCGCGGTGATGTACTGGGTGCTCGGCACGAATACGACGAACCCGGCCAACGACCAAAGCGCATCCTGGTGCATGCAGCCCATCGTCTCGCTTGCCGCGCATGCCACACCGGATTACAACGGCCACTGGTATGCCGGCTCGTCCGATTCCGGCTGGGGTTTCGAATTGCTCGACGTGAGCACGGGCAGCGCCTCGCCGGCCGTCATCGTCTATCTTTACTATCCGGGACCGGGAAACCAGCCCGCTTGGGCAACCGCTTCCGGCACGCTGGCAGGCAATACCGTCACTATGCAGGTATACAAAGTCACCAGCGGCTACTGCCGAACCTGCACACCGTCAGGCAACGTGCAGGGCACGCAAATCGGCAACATGACGCTGAGCCTTAATCCGATCTCCGGCACGGAGCGGCCGACGGGCACGGTGACGTTCAATCTTTCCAACGGGGACGGAACTTCGTTTGCTCGCACCAACGAAGCTATCGTGATGCTCTCGCTGCCCACCGGCCAATGATTGCCCCGGCGGTTTTCTGCGCCCCCAGCAACGGCCGCGCAATGCGGCCGTTGTAGTTTTTTCCCCGGCAAACGCCTATGCTGCAAAGCCGACAGCATTCCCACCCTACCCGGAGGAGCCCATGCTGGCGGAAGTCAGAACCAGCAACGACATCCATAGCACCCGCGTCCTGTCGCTGGATTCCAGCGGACGCATCCTGGACTGGATGAGTTGGCAGGACGCGGTCTGCCTGTACGTGCGCGACGCCGTGGCCTGGACGCTGGGTGGCCCGTGCCTGACCATCCATGGCGGCACCAACCGCGACAGCGGATTGCAAAGCCAGATCGACCTGCATCCCATCGTCGCCAGCCGCGGTCATGCGCGTTCCAGCCTCGTCGATCCCGCGCCGGCGCTGACCAATGCCGCGCTGTTCGCGCGCGACCGCATGTTGTGCCTGTACTGTGGCGATCATTTCTCGCGCGGGGAACTCACGCGCGATCATGTCGTTCCGCTGTCCAAGGGTGGTCTCGACGTCTGGGAAAACGTGATCAGTGCCTGCATCTGCTGCAACGTGCGCAAGGGTTGCCACACGCCGCAGCAGGCCGGCATGCCCCTGCTCGCCGTGCCCTATCGCCCAAGTTGGGTCGAGCACCTGATCCTTTCCAACCGCAACATCCTCGCCGACCAGATGGAATTTCTCGTCCATCATCTGCCGAAGAATCGCCGTCAGGTCGCGTAGAACGCCGAATTTTCGCATTGTCCCCATGTGCTTTCGGCGTTATGCTGCGCCGCACTAAAAGGACACCCAAACTTCGATGACTGCCTCGCATGCGGACAAGCCGGCCCATGCCGGCGCGGACGTGGGCGGCGTGCCGATCGCACCCGCACTCGACGACACCCTCGCCGCCGCCCGGATCCCGCGCAAGACCATCCTGGTCGACAAGCGCGTGGTACTCATCTCGGCGATCTCGATCCTGCTCGCGGTCGCGGCGGCATTCATCGCGCAATTCCTCAAGGCGCTGATCGGCCTGGTCACGAACCTGAGTTTCTACGGGCGCTGGTCGACGGAATTTTCGTCCCCGGCCGGCAATCACCTCGGCCTGTGGGTGATCGCGATTCCCGTACTCGGCGGCATCGTCGTCGGCGCGATGGCGCGCTGGGGTTCCGCCGCGATCCGCGGCCACGGCATTCCCGAGGCCATGGAGCAGGTGTTGCTCAACGAATCCAGGATCGCGCCGCGCATCACGTTCCTGAAACCGGTTTCCTCGGCCATCGCCATCGGCACCGGCGGACCGTTCGGCGCGGAAGGCCCGATCATCGCCACCGGCGGCGCGCTCGGCTCGCTGATCGGCCAGGTCCTGCGCGTGACCGCGACCGAGCGCAAGATCCTGCTCGCCGCCGGCGCCGCGGCCGGCATGGCGGCGGTATTTGGGTCGCCCGTATCGGCGGTGATCCTCGCCGTGGAACTGCTGTTGTTCGAGTTGCGTCCGCGTTCGCTGATTCCCGTCGCGCTGGCCACGACCACGGCTGCCGGCATCCGCTACATGATGGTCGGCTCGCAGGCCGTGTTCGCGATGCCCGCGATCGCGACGCCCGGCGGCGGCGCGCTCGCGTTTTACGTCGCGCTCGGCGCCCTGCTCGGCGCAGTCAGCGTCGGCGTGACCTGGCTCGTCTACGCGATCGAAGACGGTTTCGACCACTTGCCGATCCATTGGATGTGGTGGCCGGCGATCGGCGGCATCGCCGTCGGCGTGGTCGGCTATTTCGCGCCGCTGACCTTGGGCGTGGGCTACACCAACATCGAACAGATCGTCGCCGGCAATTTCACCGTGCAGGCGCTGATGTTCCTGTGCGTGATGAAATTCCTGTCCTGGTCGATCGCACTCGGCAGCGGCACCTCGGGCGGCACGCTGGCGCCGTTGTTCACGATCGGCGGCGCGTTCGGCGGCGTCGCCGGCTACGCCGCCTTGTCGCTTTTTCCACATTTGGGCATCGACCCGCGCATTGCGGGCCTGGTCGGCATGGCCGCGATCTTCGCCGGCGCTTCGCGCGCCCTGCTCACCTCGGTGGTGTTCGCGTTCGAGACGACGCTGCAGCCGGCCGGCATCCTGCCCCTGCTCGGCGGTTGCGCGGCAGCCTACCTCGTTTCCAGCCTGACCATGCGCGACACCATCATGACCGCGAAGATCGCGCGGCGTGGCGTGCGCGTGCCAACCGAGTACGCGGCCGATTACCTGGACCAGGTGCTGGTGCGCGACAGCGCCTCGCGCAACGTCACCGCGCTCAAGACATCCGACGAACTCGGCGAAATCCGCCGCTGGCTGGCGTCCGGCGATGCGAAAGCGCAGTTCCTCGGTTATCCGGTGCTGGACGATTCCGGCAACGCGCGCGGCATCATCACGCGGCGCGAATTGCTCGATCCCGCGCACGCGGAACTCGCCCGCATCGGCGACCTGCTCACGCAGCCACCGCTCGTCGTGTTCGAGGATCACTCCCTGCGCGAAGCGGCCGACCACATGGTCGAGCACAACGTCGGCAGCGTGATCGTGGCGACGCGCGAAGCGCCGACCAAGCTCGTCGGCGTGCTCACGCGCGGGGATCTCGTCACCGCGCATTCGCGGCGCCTGAAGGAGACGCGCGACGCCGACCGGCACATCCGCATCCGCCAGACGATCCGCAAGACCTTGCGCAGAAAAACTCCGGACGCAAAGCTCTGAATTAGCACACCAACGCCATTGCGGCGCCCCAATCCTTGCCCAGACTGCCCGCGTGTCCGAAAATAGCAGACCGCCCGCAGACCCCGCCATGATCGACTCCACGCGCTACCCGCGCCTTTCCCACATCGACTCGCCCGCCGACCTGCGCAAGCTCGACGCCAGCGATCTGCCCGCGGTTGCGCGCGAACTGCGCGAATACCTGATCGAACAGGTCGCTGGCAGTGGCGGTCACTTCGGCGCAGGTTTGGGCGTGGTCGAGCTGACCGTTGCCCTGCACTGGCTTTTCGACACGCCAAACGATCGCCTCGTGTGGGATGTCGGCCATCAGACTTATCCGCACAAGATCCTGACCGGGCGCCGCGACCGCATCGACACGATCAAGCACAAGGGGGGCCTGGCGCCGTTCCCGAAGCGCGAGGAAAGCGAATACGACGCGTTCGGCGTGGGTCATTCCTCGACGTCGATTTCCGCCGCGCTCGGCATGGCCATCGCCGCACAACGAAAAGGCGATCATCGCAAGATCGTGGCCGTGATCGGCGACGGCGGCCTCACCGGTGGCATGGCCTACGAGGCTCTGCACCACGGCGGCGACGTCGATCCGGACCTGCTTGTCATCCTCAACGACAATCAGATGTCGATCAGCGAAAACGTCGGCGCGCTGCCGAAGATGCTCGCGCGCCTGATGGTGAGCCGGCGCCTGAATGCGCTGCGCGAACGCACCAAGAACCGCCTGCGCCGCGACGGCTTGCTGTGGCGTTTCCTCAAGCGCTGGGAAGAACACCTCAAAGGCATGTTCGTGCCCAGCACGCTGTTCGAGGAATTCAATTTCCACTACTTCGGCCCGATCGACGGCCACGATCTGCCGCAATTGCTGCATTCGCTGAAGACGCTCAAGGACCTCAAGGGCCCGCAACTGCTGCACATCGTCACGACCAAGGGCAAGGGCTACGCGCCGGCGGAAGCGGCGCAGATCGAATACCACGCGGTCGGGCCTTTCGATCCGGAAAAAGGCGTGACCAAGAAAGCCGCCGGCAAGAAGAGCTATACCGAGGTCTTCGGCGACTGGCTGTGCGACATGGCAGCAGCCGACGAGCGCCTGCTGGGCATCACGCCTGCGATGCGCGAAGGCTCGGGCCTGGTGCGTTACTCGAAGGAATTTCCGCAACGCTATTTCGACGTCGGCATCGCCGAGCAGCACGCGGTCACGCTTGCCGCCGGCATGGCCTGCGAAGGCGCGAAGCCCGTGGTGGCGATCTATTCGACGTTCCTGCAGCGCGGCTACGACCAGCTCATCCACGACGTCGCCCTGCAGAACCTGGACGTCACGTTCGCCATCGACCGCGGCGGCGTGGTCGGGCCGGACGGCGCCACGCACGCCGGCAGTTTCGACCTGACCTACCTGCGTTGCATCCCGAACATGCTCGTCGCCGCGCCCTCCGACGAGAACGAATGCCGTCAGTTGCTGACTACGGCGTTCAGGCACGCAGGTCCGGCCGCCGTGCGTTATCCGCGCGGTAGCGGTACCGGCGCGAAGATCGAAACGGAATTGAAAACTTTGCCCATCGGCAGGGCGGAAATTCGCCGGCGCGGATCGGGCCTGGCGATCCTCGCTTTCGGCAGCCCGCTCGCCGCCGCGCTGGATGTCGGCAGCGAACTCGGCGCGACCGTCGTCAACATGCGCTTCGTCAAACCGCTCGACGAGGTGCTGGTCCTGGAACTCGCGCGCACGCACGCGGCCCTCGTCAGCGTCGAGGACAACGCCGTCGCCGGCGGCGCGGGCAGCGCGGTCGCGGAATTGCTCGCCGCGAAAAACGTGCAGATACCGCTGCTGCAGATCGGCTTGCCGGATGCCTTCCTCGAACACGCCAGCCGCGAACAATTGCTCGCCGAGGCTGGCATCGACACGAGCGGCATCCGCGCGGCGATCCTCGCGCGCTGGCCGCAGTTCGCCTCCGCGCCTCGCGTTGGCGTCGTCAACGCGGTTTGACGCCGCCGCTCACCCGCTCGCGGCCTTCCAGATCGCGCGCGGTGAACACATCCGCAAATCCGCCACGTTGCAGCAACCCGCGTACTGCTGCGCCCTGATCGAATCCGTGTTCAAACAGCAACGCGCCGCCTTCGCGCAGATGCGCGGACGCGTCGCGAACGATGGCGCGGATCGCATCGAGGCCATCTGCACCCGAAGCGAGCGCCATGCGCGGCTCAAAGCGCAGATCGCCTTGCGCGAGATGTGTGTCGTTTTCGGCAATGTACGGCGGATTCGAGACGATCAGGTCGAAACGCTGCTCGCCAAGCGCGGCGCACCAGTCGCCCTGCGCGAATTCGACATTGCCGATTCCCAGCCGCTGCGCGTTGCCGCGCGCGACATCCAGCGCCGCTGCGCTCGCGTCGGTGGCCAGCACGCGTGCCTGCGGACGCGCCTGCGCGATGGCCAGCGCAACCGCCCCGGAACCGACGCCGAGGTCTGCGATGTCCACTTTTGCGCTTTGTGGAATTCGCTGCAAGGCGAGTTCGACGAGCAGTTCCGTTTCAGGTCGCGGAATCAAGACGCCTGGCGTGAGCGACAAGTCGATGGCGTGGAATCCGCGATGGCCAATGATGTATGCGACCGGCTCGCCCGCCACGCGGCGCGACACGCAGCAACCCACCTGTCCGGCCAGCGCGGGCGTCACGGCATCGTCGCGATGCGCGATC
>DATIOA010000047.1:0-2309 GCA_035473575.1 Rudaea sp.
GACCGCAATCCCGGGCGTAACCAGACCGAAATCGCCAACACGCTCGGCATTCTCCGGCCCAACTTCGTATCGATGCTGGATGCGCTGGAAAGCCGCGGCCTGTGCGCGCGGATGCGCTCGACCAACGATCGCCGCTCGCACATTCTGGTTCTGGTTCTGACCGACAAGGGCAGGGCGGTGCTGGCGCGCGCCAAGAAGCTGGTCGCCACCAAGCACGAGGCACGTCTCAACGCGCTGCTGGGCCCGGCCAACCGCGCTTCGCTGCTCGCGATGCTGGCAACCATCGCCCGCGACTTCTGAATGGCGTCGCGTAGGGTGGGCTAAGGCGCGCTTGCGCCGTGCCCACCGTCCGAAGCCAAACAAAGCGTAGGCACGCTTCGCTTTGCCCACCCTCATATGGGGATTTGCGAGTCAAGACCTTTGATAGGTCCGGGGTAGGTTTGGCACGGTGCGAGGGCGGCGCGCGCGGCCATGCGAAGCGGCGCGCGCCGACCGTATTCCGGGCGAGGATTGGCTTCCGAAGACTGCTGCAGCGTCTCACTGCATCACCTCATATCCGGTCGGATCGTTGATCCGTACCCACATTCCGCATGCTTGCGGCGAGGAAGCCACGAGGATGAGACCCATCTACAAAACGGCTGTTTGTTCGGCCCATGGGTGGCACGGTCATCATCCATCCCGCACTGGCCGCAGCGAGGCCGCGGCGCCGGCGCGTCAGTTGTTAGGTTGTCATGCTTTCATCACGGCGCCCTCGGGAACGAGGCCGGTGGTGAGATAGCGCCACAGCGCCACGATCAGCTTGCGTGCCAGCGCGACGATGGCGATGCGCCTGATGCGCTTGCTGGCATTGGCGGTGCGCGCGGCGAACCACTGGCTGAGCTTGCTGTCCGGCTGATGACGCAGCCACAGCCAGGCCAGTTCGACCGCCTTGAGACGGGCGCGCGGATTGCCCGCCTTGCTGATGCCTTGTTCGCGGTCGATTCCGCCGCTGCGCCATGGGCTGGACGTCAACCCGCAATAGCTGCCGACCTCGCGGCGATTGCGGAAGTCCTTGTAAAACAGCTCGTTCGTCAGCGTCGTGGCGAATGCCGGACCGAGCGCCTTGAGCCGCTGCAGCAGTTCGCGCCGTTCGGCCATTTGCGCCGGAACCCAAGCCGCCGAACTGGCGCAAGCCTGCTCCAGCGTCGCGAGCTGTTCGCGCACCAGCATCAGTCGCGCGTGTTGGCGTTTGACTTCGGCCAGAAGATGCGGCGCCAGCGGACCGCCTTGCCGGTCGCGCTGCCGCTCCAGCCAGCCCAGCCAGTCACCTCGCCGCGGGTTGCCCACCGCCATTCCGACCAGCCGCAGCAGCGCCTTGATCCGGTTGCTATGTCCAGTCTGCTCCTTGACCAGCCGATCGCGTTCGCGGCTGGCGCGGCGGGCGTCCTCTTGCTCCACGCTCGGCACCCGAACGATCCGAACCACCCGCGGTTCGCCGCGCAGATAGGCCATTAGCGTGCGTAGCAGCAGCTCACCATCGATCCGATCTGTCTTGGCCCGCCGAAACCGCTGCTCCACCGCAATGCTCGCCGGATCGAATACCAAGTTGGTGATCCCCGCCCCGCTCAGCAGCCGATGCAGCCAGAACCCATCATACCCGGCTTCGTAACAGCTCACGACCTGTGGGGCCGTCCCAAGCTTGCCGGCCGCCCGCGCCTGGACGCGTTCGATCAATGCCAACAGCCCGGCAGCATCACCGCCCTCGAGCTTATGACGTGAAATCCGGTCCCGCTCCGGGCTGTGCAGGGTCACCAGCCAGGTCTTCTGACTCAGTTCGATTGCAGCGAAAATCGTGCCACAATGAACGGTGGTGGGCGTGACTACGGTCGATGCTTGCATCTGACTCTCCGATGGTTCGAGTGTGGAAACCCAAACCTACCGGAAAGGCCACGCTCACCGCCCATGGAATCTACGCGCGATGGCGGTGATCGCCCACGCTCACAACACCCGATTGCTCTCCTTCACTTTCTCCGCATCCAGATACACGCTTGAGCCCATCTCCTTGAACTTCTCGCTCATCCTGGCCATCCCGTCTTCGACGGTGCCCTGAATCGACATGCCGATGCTGTTCGGATCATTCAACGTCGCCGCATAATCCCGCACGTCCTGCGTGATCTTCATCGAGCAGAAATGCGCGACCTTGTGGGCTTCCTTCGGCAGGGTCTCGTCGTGGAAGTTTTTCGCGGTGTCGGGATCGAGGCCGAGGTTGAACTGGTCGCTCCAGCGGAAGTCGAAACGGGCGCGGGACAGCGCGTCGTCGCGCAGCTGGG
>DATIOA010000048.1:0-2047 GCA_035473575.1 Rudaea sp.
CTGGACCGAGGCCGCGCTGTTCTCGCAAGCCGGTTACACCGCGCTTGTCTACGGTCCCGGCGACATCGTCCAGGCGCACAGCGCGGATGAATGGGTGGCGCTCGACCAGTTGCAGCGATACGCCGAGGACATTTACCGGATCGTCAATCATGGAATCGCATAAGCACACCCGCAAGACCATCGTGCGCCTGCTCTCGGCGATGGGCAGCGCGAATGAGATCCAGGCCTACCTGAAGCGCTTCTCGCAGCTCGATGCCAAGCGTTTCGCGGTGGTCAAGGTTGGCGGCGCGGTGCTGCGCGACGAGTTGGCCGATCTGGCCTCGTCGCTGACTTTCCTGCAGCAGGTCGGATTGACGCCGATCGTGATCCATGGTGCTGGCCCGCAGCTCGACGAGGAAATGTCCGCCGCGGGCATCGAAAAACAGACCGTGGGCGGACTGCGCGTGACCTCGCCGAAGGCGCTGGGCATCGTGCGCCGCGTGTTCGTGCAGCAGAACCTGAAACTGGTGGAGGCGCTGCAGGCGATGGACTCCCGCGCGACCGCGATACCATCGGGCGTTTTCATGGCCGGTTATCTCGACCGCGATGCCCTGGGATTGGTCGGCAAGGTGGAGCGCATCGATCTCGCGCCGATCGAAGCCAGCCTGCGCGCGAATTCGATACCGGTGATCGCCAGCCTTGGCGAAACCGACGAGGGCCAGCTGCTGAACATCAACGCCGATGTCGCCGCGAACGAATTGGTGCGCGTGCTACAGCCCTACAAGATCGTGTTCCTCACCGGCACCGGCGGCCTGCTGGACGGCTCGGGCCGGGTGATCGATTCGATCAATCTCAGCACCGAATACGAGCACTTGATGTCGCAATCATGGGTCAGCGGCGGCATGCGCCTGAAGATCGAACAGATCGCCGATTTGTTGAACGATCTTCCGCTCACGTCTTCGGTGTCGATCACGCGCCCCGCGGAACTGGCCAAGGAGCTGTTTACGCACAAGGGTTCGGGAACGCTGGTGCGGCGCGGCGAGAAAGTGCTGCGCTTCGCATCGTGGGACGGCGTTGATCGCGTGCGCCTGCGCACGCTGATCGAGTCGAGCTTCGGCCGCAAGCTGGTGACGGATTACTTCGAGCGCACGCAACCGTTTCGTGTCTACGTCAGCGAGAACTACCGCGCGGTGATGGTCCTCACGATGGAACGTGATCTGCCATACCTGGACAAGTTCGCCGTGCTCGACGACGCGCAGGGCGAGGGTCTGGGCCGCGCGGTGTGGCAGGTGATGCGCGAGGAGAATCCGCAGCTGTTCTGGCGTTCGCGCCACGGCAACGGCATCAATGCGTTCTATCACGAGCAAGCCGACGGCTGCGTCCGCCAGGAACGCTGGCGCGCATTCTGGTATGGACTCGGCGCCGATTTCGCTGCCATCGAACGCTGCGTCGCGCATTGCGCGCAGCGCGAACCAACGCTGGTGGACGCATGAGCAGGCAACGCATCGGCATTGTCGGGGCAAGGGGTCACACCGGCGCGGAACTGATCCGCCTGATCGCCGCACATCCGGCGCTGGAGCTTGCCTTCGTCTCCTCGCGTGAACTCGACGGCCTGCGCGTCAGCGAGCACTGCGACGCATACGCAGGCGATCTGCGTTACGAGAATCTCGACCCGGCGACGGTGGCAGACAAGCGCGCCGATGTCACGATCATGGCGTTGCCCAACGGCAAAGCCTTGCCCTATGTGCATGCCATCGACGCTGCCGCACCGGAAACCTTGATACTCGATCTGTCCGCCGATTATCGCTTCGACAAGAACTGGTACTACGGCCTGCCGGAACTGACGCGCGGGCATTGGGGCGGACAACGCCGCGTCAGCAACCCGGGTTGCTACGCCACGGCGATGCAGCTTTCCATCGCGCCCCTGAAGGGTCTGCTCGCAGCGCCGCCGGCGTGCTTCGGCGTGTCCGGCTATTCCGGTGCAGGCACCGCGCCGTCGGACAAGAACGATCCCGACAAGCTGCGCGACAACCTGATGCCGTATTCGCTCACCGGCCATACGCACGAG
>DATIOA010000049.1:0-22718 GCA_035473575.1 Rudaea sp.
ATGCAATTCGACGGCTTCCTCGCGCTGGCGGTCAGCGACATCGACGCGGTCGATCAGGATCCGGGCAAGGAATTCGTGGAGAAGGCGCTGCAACTCAACGGCGAGCAGATTCCGCAACTGGCGGATTTCAAACTCGACGACTGGCAGGTCATCGCCGAGTCCGCCGCGCGCCTCACGCCGATGCTTTCGCTCAACATGCTCGACGACGAAAACGGTGAGGTCAGCTACATCGGCCGCCTCACCGGTGCCGAATCCGACGCGCTGATCCTGCAGGAAGTCGATCCGAACGCGACCTGGTATCCGGACACCGGCGCCTACGAATTCCCCGGCATCGGCTCGATCGGCTTCGGCACGCAGTACATGTTGCTGCTGGCGAAGATCGCCGGCATGCCGCCGGTGCCGCTGCCGCCCGAAGCACTTCCCGCCTCGTGAGCGGCAAGCCGCGCGTCGGCGCGATCACCCTGCATCGCGCCTCGCACGTGCTCGAAGTCGGTTTCGACAGCGGCGAGACGTTTCGCCTGCCTTGCGAATACCTGCGCGTGCATTCGCCCAGCGCCGAGGTGCAGGGGCACGGCCCGAGCCAACGCATCCTGCAGCACGGCAAGCGCAATGTGAATATTGCCGCGATCGAGCCAGTCGGCCACTACGGCGTGCTGCTGCGTTTCGACGACGGCCACGACACCGGCATCTATTCGTGGGACGTGCTGCACGATCTGGGCGTCAACCACGATGCCAACTGGCAGGCGTATCTGGATGCGCTGGCCGCGGCAGGACTGTCGCGCTGAATCCGCGGCGTTCGGCTAGATCGCGATCGGCTAGATCATAATCGGCTAGATCATGATCGGCTAGAATCGGCACTGCGGCGCACGAGGATACGGCCATGCCCGAAGCACCCGAAGTCGACACCGACAAACTGCGCGAAGCCATCGACGAGGAAATCGAGAAGGAGGGCGGCACTCTGCTGCGCACGATCGCGCTCTCCACCGCGGTGTTCGCGGCGCTGGCGTCGGTCGCGTCGCTCAAGGCCGGCGGCAGCGCGAACGAGGCGCTGGCGCTCAAGACCGAGGCCACGCGCCTGCAGGCCGAAGCGTCGGACAAGTGGAGTTACTACCAGTCCAAGAACCTGAAAGCGACCGTAACCGAGCTGTCGCGCAGCACGTGGCTGGCGCTGGACAAGCCGCCGCCCGCGGAAATCGACGCGGCGCTGGCGAAATACGCCGAGGACCAGCGCAAGGCCAGCGACGAGGCGAAAACGCTGGAACGCGAGCGCGACGCGAAATCCGAGGAAGCCGAGCACCTGATGCACGGCCACCACTTCTTCGCGCAGTCCGTTGCGTTGCTGCAAGTCGCGATCGCGCTCGGCGCGGTCGCCGCGCTCACGCGCAAGCGCATCGTCTGGGTCGGTTCCTTGCTGCTTGGCCTGGGTGGTTGCGGCCTTTTCGCCTGGGCATTTTCGATCTGACATGAGCGAACCGACCACCACCCACTTCGGTTACCGCGACGTACCCGTCGCCGAGAAGCAAAGGCTCGTCGGTCGTGTGTTCACCTCGGTCGCGGACAAGTACGACCTGATGAACGATCTGATGTCGTTCGGCGTGCACCGGCTGTGGAAGCGCTTCTTCGCGGCGACATCGGGCGTACGCGCTGGGGATGCGGTGCTGGATCTTGCAGGTGGCACCGGCGACATCGCGGCGCTGCTGCTGCCCTTGGTTGGCGAGTGCGGCAATGTCGTCATCGGCGACATCAATGTGGCGATGCTTCGTGTTGGCCGCGACCGGATGCTCGACCGCGGCCATGTGCGCAATCTCGCCTACGCGCAACTCAACGCCGAGTCCTTGCCATTCCCCGATGCGAGTTTCGATGCGGTGACGATCGCCTTCGGCCTGCGCAACGTCACCGACAAGGACGCTGCGCTGCGCGAGATGCAGCGCGTTCTCAAGCCGGGTGGACGCGCGCTGATCCTGGAATTCTCGGCGGTGCAGTCGGAATTGCTCAAACCACTGTACGATTTCCATTCCTTTAAGGTGCTGCCGCGTCTTGGTGCGATGATCGCGGGCGATGCGGAAAGCTACCAGTACCTCGCCGAATCCATCCGCAAGCATCCGGACCAGGCCACCCTCAAAGCCATGATGGAAGCCGCCGGCTTTGCACGCGTGGATGTGCGCAATCTCTCCGCCGGCATCGTCGCGATCCATCGCGGTTACCGGATTTGACCCAGCGTTCGGCGTTCAGCCGCGGGTTTTCCTCAACGCCGCGCCCTTGTGCGCCGCGATGTGATCGGTCTTGTCGCTCTTGATCTCGTACTGCGGATCGTCGGGCGTCGCGTGGTGCGTGTAGCCCTTGTAGTCGAAATCACGCGTATGCACCTTGACGATCGTGCCGCTGACGTAGCCGGCTTCCGAATTCCAGGTGACATGATCGCCGATCTTGAATTTCTGCGTCATGGCGGTGCACCGGTGTCGCGAAACAAATCGTCGGGCGCATAGGACAAAACACCATCCTTGATCCTTGCCGCGGACGTATACGGGTGAATCTCGGTTTTGCCCGCAGTGAGAATATGCCGCACTTCGACACCGTGCGCCTTCAGCCAGTCGGCGATCAGCGAACGGTGGCAGCGCCACCATACCGCTTCGGCGCACATGATCGCAGTGCGACAGCGCCGGGCCAATTCCAGCAAGCGCTCGATGCCCACACCGAACTCGGGCGTTTCCATGAAGTCGGCGTAGCCGCGAAAAGCTTCGTTGCGCCAGACGGTATTGTGCGAATCCGGATGCGGGTGCCGGCGACCGCCAAGTTCGGGCAATGCCACGTACTGGATATCGATGGCGGCGAGGGAATCGCGCAGCGCATCCGGATTGAATTGCGGATTTTTGCGCGAGCCCGCGTAGCGCCGCACGTCGGCGACCGCTTGGATTCCGTTGGCGGCGAGCAGGGCGAGAAATTCGACGGTCGTCCGCGTCGAGTGTCCGATCGTCCAGATCGTCAATGTTCCATCTTTCATCGCGTCAAATCCCGGCCAATTACAAAATTTAACACCGTCGCGGCGGGTATCCGTCACTTTCGACACGGGCATGCTTGGCGATGCGCCATCATGCTGGTCAGGTTGTCCGCGATCCAGTGTGGGTCGGAG
Source organism: Rudaea sp. (assembly GCA_035473575.1). Taxonomy (GTDB): domain Bacteria; phylum Pseudomonadota; class Gammaproteobacteria; order Xanthomonadales; family Rhodanobacteraceae; genus Rudaea. The sequence continues at coordinate 3,131 of DATIOA010000049.1, forward strand.
GACTGGCCGCCCAGGGGAGAAATCATGTCAAAACGTCTGTTTGCAAGCCTGCTTATGGCCTGTTTGTTCGTCGCGCCGGCTTTCGCCGCCGAGCACGACAAATCCGATGCCAAACCGGCGGCCGAAGCGAAAGTCAAATCTGAAACCGCGCCGCAGGAAAAATCCGTCGCCACCCAGCACAGCGTGACGATCAACGGCCGCAGCATCGCCTACACGGCCACCGCCGGCACGCTGATCATCCGCAACGAAAAAGGCGAGCCGGATGCCAGCGTGTTTTACGTCGCGTACACTGTGGGTGGGAGCAAGGGTTCGGACAATCGTCCGGTCACGTTCCTCTACAACGGCGGCCCGGGGTCGTCGAGCATCTGGCTGCACATGGGTTCGTTCGCGCCAGTGCGCATCGAGACCGCGAGCCCGGATGCGACGCCGCCGCCGCCGTACCATCTCGTGCCGAACGCCGACAGCCTGCTCGACAAGACCGACCTTGTCTTCGTCGACGCGATCGGCACGGGTTACTCGCAAGGCGTCCCGAACGAAAAGGACAAGAAGGACAAGGACGCGAATCCGAACAAGCGCTTCTGGGGCACGGACCAGGACATCGACGCGTTCGGCCGCTTCGTGCAGCGCTACATCACCAAGTACGATCGCTGGAATTCGCCGAAATTCCTGTTTGGCGAATCCTACGGCACGCCGCGTTCGGCGGGTCTGGTCAAGTGGCTGCAGGACAACGGCATCGCCTGCAACGGTGTGGTGCTGCTGTCGTCCATCCTCAACTATGCCGAGCATTTGCCGGGGCTCGACATCAACTACGTCAACTACCTGCCGAGTTATGCGGCGATCGCCTGGTACCACGACAAGCTGCCGAACAAGCCGGCCACGCTCGAACCTTTCCTGACCCAGGTGCGCGATTTCGCGCGCGGCGATTATCAGGTGGCGCTGTCCAAGGGCGCGGCATTGTCGGATGCCGAACGCGATGCGATTGCGGAAAAATTGCACGCGTACACCGGTTTGAGCGTGCAGTATCTGAAGGAAGCGAACCTGCGCGTGAACCCGAGCCGTTTCCGCAAGGAATTGCTGCGCGGCGAGCGTCTGACCATGGGCCGCTACGATGCGCGTTTCGAAGGCGTCGATTCGGACTCGGCTGGCGAAAATCCTGAATCCGATCCATCCGACACCGCCATCGGCGGCGCCTTCACCGCCGCGTTCAACGATTACCTGGTGCGCGAACTGCATTACCCCAGCGACGTGCCGTACAAGGTGACGGCTGGCGCGATCCGCGAATGGGACTGGAAGCACAAGGTGCCGGGTTCGATGCGGCCGGTGCCGCTGCCGATCATGGTCGACGACCTGGGTGCGACGATGCGCGAGAATCCGCATCTGAAGGTGCTCTCGGCAAATGGGTATTTCGACCTGGCCACGCCGTTCTTCGCCACCGAATACGATCTTGCCCACCTCGGCCTCGACGCCAAGCTGCGCAACAACGTGTCCTTCACGTATTACCCGTCCGGGCACATGGTGTATCTGAACGTGGATGCGTTGAAGCAATTCAAGGGCGATCTCACAAAGTTCTACGACAGCGCCGCACCGCGCTGATCCTTCCTGCGTTGGCATGGCGTGCGATGGCATAATCGTGCGTCATGCTCACCGGGAAGTTTTCGCCATGTCCTTCTTGTTTCGCTGCGCGGCGCTTGCCGCGATGAACCTCGCCGTCGCGCAAGGCGTCTTTGCCGAAACCGATCCGCATTCCCATGCGCAGCCGAATACAGTGCGCGTGACCTCGCTCGCACTCGATCTTTCCGTGTCGTTCGACAAGCGCGAACTGGCTGGCAGCGTCACGCTGGACCTGGACTGGCACGACAAGGCTGCCCGGGAACTCGTTCTCGACACCAACGACCTGGCGATAGAAAAAGTCGAAGTCGCCGACAAGGCCGGGCACTGGTCGCCGGCGAAGTTCTCGCTCGACAAGGCCGATCCCGCGCTCGGTTCGGCGCTGCGCATCGCGGCGAGTCCGCAAAATCCCGAAGTGCGGATCACCTACACGACGAGCCCGAACGCGTTCGGCCTGCAATGGCTCGATCCCGCGCAGACCGCTGGCAATAAGCACCCATTCATGTTCTCGCAGTCCGAGTCCATCGCGGCGCGTTCGTGGGTGCCGCTGCAGGACACGCCCGCGGTGCGCTTCACCTACACCGCGCATATCCGCGTGCCGAAGGAGCTGCGCGCGGTGATGAGTGCCGACAACAACCCCAGGCATGCGCTGGACGGCGATTTTCGTTTCACGATGCCGCAGAAGATCCCGTCCTACCTGCTCGCGCTCGCGGTCGGCGATCTGGCGGTGAAGGAAACCGGTCCGCGTACGGCTGTCTACGCCGAGCCGCAAACCGTCGCACTCGCCGCCGGCGAATTTTCCGACACGGAAAAGATGATCGAAACGGCGGAGAAACTTTACGGTCCATATCGATGGGGCCGGTATGACATCCTCGTGTTGCCGCCATCGTTCCCGTTCGGCGGCATGGAGAATCCACGCCTGACCTTCGCCACGCCCACCGTGCTGGTCGGCGACAAGTCGCTGGTCAGCCTGGTCGCGCACGAGTTGGCGCATTCGTGGTCTGGCAACTTGGTGACGATGGCCGGCTGGCGGCACATCTGGCTCAACGAAGGCTTCACCACCTACGTGCAAGGCCGCATCGTCGAGGCCGTGTACGGCAAGCAGCAAGCCGACGAGGAATTCATCATCGACGCGAACGAATTGCGCGAAGAACTGAAGGGCGAGATCAAGGCCGAGGACCAGCGCCTGGTTCCGGAACTCAAGGATCGCAGTCCCGACGACGGTCTTTCCGACATTGCCTACACCAAGGGTTCGTGGTTCTTGCAATGGCTGGAAGCAAAATTCGGCCGCGCGACGTTCGATCCCTTCCTGCGCGGCTACTTCGATCACTTCGCGTTCCAGAGCATCACCACGGATCAGTTCGTCGATTACCTGAAGGCGAACCTGCTGGCCAAGCACCCGGGCGTGGTGACGATGGATCAGGTGAACGCGTGGCTGCATGAGGCCGGCATTCCCGCCGATGCGCCGATGCCCACTTCCGCACGGTTCGCCGCGCAGGACAAGCAGCGCGAGGCTTTCGTCGCCGGCAAGCTCGATGCCGCCGACCTGCACGCGCAAAAATGGACGACGCAGGAATGGGAATATTTCCTCGACAAGCTGCCCGAAAAATTGCCGCTTGCGCAGATGCAGGCGCTGGATGCCGCCTATCGCCTGACCGGCATGCACAATGCCGTGATCGGCGTGCGCTGGTACAAGCTTGCGGTCGGCAGCGATTACGCAGCCGCGTATCCGGCCATGCGCGAGCACATGCTGCGCATCGGCCGCATGATCCTCGTCGTGCCGCTGTACGAGGCGCTGGCGAAAACGCCAGCGGGCCGCGCGCTCGCGGAAAAAATCTATGCGCAGGCCAAACCGGGTTATCACCCGATGACGCGCCACGCGGTGGAGAAGGCGCTCACGAAAAAAAGTGATACGACTGGGAACCTTTGAAGAACCGTCGCGAGCGAAGACAGGTCGCGTGCCGCCAGCGCGCAGGAACCGGAGTTTACATTTGGTAAATGAGGATTCCGAGCACTGCCGGCGCGCGAGATGTCGAGCGCAGCAGGTTATTCAGCGCGTCAGGAACTTGGTGATGAAATTCGCCACGCCGCGATACGGCGGCCGCATCAGCTTCATGCTCGTCCAACGCGCCTGATACAGCACCGGCTTGGCCTTGCTCAGCGCAAGGAAACCGGCGCGTCCGTGGTAGGCGCCCATGCCGGACGGCCCGACGCCGCCGAAGGGCAAGGCGCTTTGCGCGAAGTGCATCACGGTGTCGTTGACGCTGACGCCGCCGGCGACGGTGCGCTCGAGCACGCGCCGCGTGCGCGTGCGGTCGTGGTCGAAGTGGTAGAGCGCCAATGGTCGCGGCCGCGCGTTCACGTAGGCTATCGCCGCGTCCACCGAATCCACGCCGACCAGCGGCAGGATCGGGCCGAAGATTTCGTCCTGCATCAGCGCCAGGTCCTCGCGCGCATCCATGACTAGCGTCGGCGGCAGCACGCGCTTGCCCGCGTCGCCGGCGGCAAGTTCGACGATCTTCGCGCCGGCAGCGTGGGCCTGGTCCAGATAGCCCTTCAGGCGCGAATACTGGCCGGCATTGACGATGCTCGAGTAATCCGGATTGGTGGCGAGATCGGCATAGCGTTGTGCCACATACTTTTGCATTTCTTCGACGAACGCCGGAATCGACGCCTTCGGCAGCAGCACGTAATCCGGTGCGATGCAGGTCTGTCCGGCGTTGAGGAATTTGCCGGCGGCGATGCGATCGACCGCGGTGGCGATCGGGTAATCCGGCGCGACGATGGCCGGCGACTTGCCGCCGAGTTCCAGCGTCACCGGCGTCAGGTTCGGCGCGGCAGCGGCCATGACCTTGCGCCCGACCGCCGTGGAGCCGGTGAAGAACAGGTGATCCAGCGGCAGCGCGGCGAACGCCGCAGCGACATCCGGACCGCCGAGGATCGTGACGACGCGGTCCGCCGGGAAGACCTCGTCCAGCATTTTCTTCAGCAGTTCGGAGGTGCGCGGCGTGTGCTCGGATGGCTTGAGCATGACGTGGTTGCCGGCGGCGATCGCGGCGATCAGCGGTTTCAGCGCCAGGTTCACCGGGTAGTTCCACGGCGCGATGATGCCGACCACGCCGAGCGGCTGGTAGCGCACCTCGGTGTGCGCAGGCCAGAACAGCCAGTCCGCGAGCGCGCGTTTGGGCCGCATCCAGCCGCGCAGATGCCGGCGCGTATAGTCGATTTCCTTGAGCACGGTGAACGTGTCGGACAGCAGCGATTCGTGGCGCGAGCGGCGGCCGAAATCCGCGCTCATCGCCGCGGCGAATTCGTCGCTGCGCGCCTTGAACGCGATACGCAGGAGCTTGAGGTCGTGCATGCGCTGCGCGTAGTCGGGTACGTTGCGCTGCTGCGCCGCGCGCAGGCGCGCGAGCGTGGCGTTCAAGTCGGCTGGAGTGCTCTGTGTGTCCATGTGGCGAGTGTAGCGCGAGTGCTACCATGCGGCGATGACTATCCGAGCCTACTGCAACCAGCTTCCGCGTCTCGGCGCGCGCGCTTATGTCGATCCCGCGGCCGTGCTGATCGGTGACGTGGAACTCGGCGACGACGCTTCGCTGTGGCCATGCACCGTGGTGCGCGGCGACGTGAATTTCATCCGCATTGGCGCGCGCACCAACGTGCAGGACGGCGCCGTGCTGCACGTCACCCACGACGGCCCGTACACGCCGGGCGGATTCCCCCTCATCGTTGGAGCCGATGTCACCGTCGGTCACGGCGCGATCCTGCATGCTTGCACGATAGAGGACGCCTGCCTCATCGGCATGCACGCCACGGTGCTGGACGGCGCGATCGTGCGCAAGCACGGCTTCGTCGCGGCCGGGGCGGTGATCGCGCCGGGCAAGGAGGTCGGGGAAGGAGAACTGTGGATGGGCAATCCCGCGCGCTGCGTGCGCAAGCTCGATGCAAAGCAGATCGAAGCCTTGTGCTACTCGGCGAAGCACTACGTGAAGCTGAAAGACGAATATCTCAGCGCGGCGCGCTAGCCGCTTCCCAACGCGCGAGAATTTCCAGCGCTTCATCGCGATTCGCGCCGCACATCGCCGGCTCGGGCTTCAGGCGACGACAGACTTCCGGCCGTTCGGGCTTGCCAAAAAGCATGCAGCGATTGGATTCGTCCAATTGAATGCAACGCACACCGGCGGGCTTGCCGTCAGGCATCCCGGGAATTGGGGACGAAATCGACGGCGCGATGCAGCAGGCGCCGCAGCCGACGCGACAGTCCATCAATCGCTCGCGTGCAACGGCAATTCGTCGCGCAGCTCGGAGTAAATCGGATCCGTGTCGGGGCGCTTGCCGTGCCAGATTGCGAAGGATTCGGCCGCCTGCTCGATCAGCATGCCCAAACCGTCGTGCGCGTAACCGGCCCGGGCGGCGCGTGCCCAGGCAAGGAAGGCGCTGGCGGCGAGGCCATACGACAGGTCGTAACACAGCGCGCGCGGCGCGACGAGCGCGAACGGCAGGTGCAACGACTCGCGCGTGTGGCCGGCGGAAGTGGCATTCACGATCAGGTCGAAATTGCCGAGACTGGCGAGATCGTCCCAGTAACGCGTGTGCACGCGATCCGGTTCGCCGATGGCATCGGCCAGAGCATCGGCGCGTTCCGGCGTGCGGTTGACGATGGTCAGCTGCGCGATGCCGGCGTCGAGCAGGGCGAAGGCGGCGGCGCGCGCGGCACCGCCCGCGCCAAGGATCAGGCAGTTGCGCTCGCGCAAATCCAGACCAAGGCGTTGCGTGATGTCGCGCACGAGCCCCGTGCCGTCGGTGTTGTCGCCGCGCCAGTGGTTGTCGAGGCGGCGCGTGAGCGTGTTGACCGCGCCGACGCGGCGTGCGAAATCCGATACCTCCGCGCACAGCGCCAGTGCGCTTTGCTTGTGCGGCAGGGTGGTGTTCGCGCCGCTGCCGCCGCCCTTGCCGAAGGCTTCGAGTTGGGCGGCGAAGGTTTGCCGCGGTGCGTCTATCGCCGCGTAGTCGAGCGCGATGCCGAGTTGTTTGCCGAATGCGGCATGGATGCGCGGCGACAGCGAATGCGAGATCGGATGGCCGAAGACGGCAAATTGCGGATCGCTCATTCGCGCAACCAAGTTGCGGCTTGCAGCGCGAAATACGTCAGGATCGCATCCGCGCCGGCGCGCTTGATGCCGGTCAATGCTTCGAGCACGCAGGCGCGCTCGTCCAGCCAGCCGTTGAGGATAGCCGCCTTGAGCATCGCGTATTCGCCGCTGACCTGATAGGCGAATGTCGGCGCGCCGAAGCGATCCTTGACCCGGCGCACGACATCAAGGTAGGGCATTGCAGGTTTCACCATCACCATGTCCGCGCCTTCGGCGAGGTCGAGTTCGACTTCGCGCAGCGCCTCGTCGGAATTCGCCGGGTCCATCTGGTAAGTATACTTGTTGCTTTTTCCCAGGCTCGCGGCCGAGCCGACCGCATCGCGGAACGGACCGTAGAAACCCGAGGCGTACTTCGCCGAGTAGGCGAGGATGCGCGTGTTGATGTGGCCCTTGGCTTCCAGCGCCTGGCGGATCGCGCCGATGCGGCCGTCCATCATGTCCGAGGGCGCAACCACGTCCGCACCGGCATCGGCGTGCGACAGCGCCTGCTTGACCAAGGCGGCGACGGTTTCATCGTTGACCACGTAGCCGGACTCGTCGATCAATCCGTCCTGGCCATGCGTGGTGAAGGGGTCGAGTGCAACATCGGTGATCACGCCGAGTTCCGGCAGGGATTTTTTCAGCGCCTGCACCGCCCGCTGGGCCAGGCCTTCGGGATTCCACGCCTCGCGCGCGTCCAGCGACTTGGCGCTGTCCGGCGTGACCGGGAACAGGGCAAGCGCGGGAATACCGAGTTCCCGTGCCTGTTCGGCGAGCACCAGCAACTGGTCGATGGAAACGCGTTCCACACCCGGCATCGAGGCGACCGGCTCGTGTACGCCGCGGCCATCGCGGACGAACACGGGCAGGATCAGGTCGGCCGGCGTCAGCACGGTTTCCCGCATCAGGACGCGGGAAAAGGCATCGCGGCGCATGCGCCGCATGCGGGTTTGGGGATAGGCCATGGCTGGCTCCGCAGAATCGATTCCGCCCATTTTATGCCATCGCGCTGGTGCGAATCGTGCACGGTACAGACTGCGAACTGGTTCAGCGAAAGTTGCGCGTCGCTGATGGATACTCGCCACAAACCGCAAAAACATCATTACACTGGCTTGCATTTCTTAGAGTTTTTCGAATAAAATCCGATAACCTCTTGATAAAGAGGAACTAAAAATGTCCACCCCGATGCTGTTGTTGACCCTGCTCTGCGGCCTGACCACTGCCCTGCTGGTCTGCGTGCGACGCATTCCGGAAGGTCAGGCCTATACGTTGCGCCGTGTCGACGGACATATGCGCACCGTTGGCGCTGGCGTGCACGTCGTGCTGCCGCTGATTGAGCGCGTCGCGCACAAGATCCGCCTGCTCGGCAACGTGGTCGATATCGCGGCCCCCGCGGCAGGCGGCGATCTGCGCGGTCGCGTGTATTTCCAGGTGCTCGATGCCAAGCGCGCCGACGCCGTGATCGACGGCATAGCCGACCTGCTGCGCGCGCGCGTGCCGGCGCTGGCCACGCAAGGCACGGGCGATGCTGCGGCGCTGAAAGTCGAGCTCAACCGCGAATTGAACGCGCGCGGCGTCCTGGTCACGCGCGTGCAGTTGGGCTGATTCTGTCGGGACGATCCCGCCGCGCGGGTTGCGCCGAATCGTTTGCGCACGGATACTTGCCGGCCCCGCACACTGCGCGCGGGGCTTTTTTATGAGCATTTCCGACCGCGCCAGCCTCTACGCCCGCCTGCAGGCGGGACTCGCCGAACTGGGCCTGGCGCCCGGAGCGGACGCCTGCGAGCGCCTGCTTGATTACGTCGAATTGCTGGCGCGCTGGAACGCGGCCTACAACCTCACCGCCGTGCGGATTCCGGACGAAATGGTGACGCGTCACCTGCTCGATTCACTGGCCGTGGCCAAATTCGTGCGTGGCGATTCGCTCGCCGACCTCGGCACCGGCGCGGGACTGCCCGGCATTCCGCTCGCGATCCTCGCACCCGAGCGCCAGCACACGCTGATCGACAGCAACGGCAAGAAGGTGCGCTTCCTGCGCGAAGCCGTGCGCGCGCTGGGCCTGGCGAACGTGCAAGTGCAGCAGTCGCGCGTGGAAGATGCGCGCGGCCAGTTCGATTGCGTCACCGCGCGCGCCTTCGCCACGCTCGGCGACATGCTGCGCCTAGGCGGTCATCTGCTCGCGCCGGACGGCATCTGGATCGCGCTCAAGGGCCAGTTGTCGAAGGACGAAATCCTCGGCGTGCCGGCAGGTTTCGTCGTCGCCGACGTGATGGCGCTGGCCGTGCCGGGTTTGGGTGCGGCGCGGCAAGCGGCGATAATCAAGCGTACGAGTGCACAGGAGCGGGCGGCATGACCAGAGTCGTAGCCATCGCCAATCAGAAGGGCGGCGTCGGCAAGACCACGACGGCGGTGAACCTCGCCGCTGCGCTGGCCGAGACTCGGCGCAAGATCCTGTTGATCGACCTCGATCCGCAGGGCAACGCGACGATGGCTTCGGGCATCGACAAGCGCGTCGCAAAACCGACCGGCTGCGAAGTCCTGCTCGAGGAAGCGAGCATCGAAAGCGCGATTGTGCCGACCCCGGCCGGCTTCGATCTGTTGCCCGGCAACCGCGATCTCACCGCCGCGGAATTGAAACTGATGGATGCGCTGGCGCGCGAATCGCGCCTGAAGGAACAGATCGCCAAACTCGGCGACCGCTATCATACGGTACTGATCGACTGCCCGCCGTCGCTGCACCTGCTCACGATCAACGCGTTCACCGCCGCGCACAGCGTGCTGATTCCGATCCAGTGCGAATACTTTGCGCTGGAAGGATTGACCAGCCTGCTCGAAACGATCAAGGCGGTACGCGCGCGCCTGAATCCGCACCTGGAAATCGAAGGCCTGCTGCGCACCATGTATGACGTGCGCAACAATCTCGCGAACGACGTGTCGGCGCAGTTGACCAAGCATTTCGGCGACAAGCTGCTGCGCTCGATCATCCCGCGCAACATCCGCCTTGCCGAGGCGCCGAGCCACGGCCAGCCGATCAACCTGTACGACCGCGAATCGCGCGGCGCAATCGCCTACCTCGGCCTTGCCGGCGAGATGATCCGGCGCGAGCGCGGCGGCGCTGCGCCGCACGTCGGCAGCGCGCACGTGAACTGAAGGAAGAAAAATGTCTGCAGCAAAACGGCGCGGCCTCGGCGCGCGCGATCTGGATGTCCTGCTCGGCGGGCCGGAAGCCGATTCGGGCCCCGAAGCCGCCGGCGAGTATCGCTCACTCAAGATCGGCAGCCTGCAAGCCGGCAAATACCAGCCGCGCAAGGCGTTCGCGCAGGAACCGCTGGACGAACTCGTCGCCTCGATCCGCGAACACGGCGTGCTCGATCCCATCCTCGTGCGTGCGGTCGGCGCACAGAAGTTCGAGATCATCGGCGGCGAACGGCGCTGGCGCGCGGCGAAGCAGGCGGGCCTGACCGAGATTCCCGCGCTGGTGCGCGAGTTGACCGATCCGCAGGTTGCGCTGATCGCGCTGGTGGAGAACATCCAGCGCGAGGACCTGGCGCCGCTGGAAGTGGCGCAATCGCTCAAGCAACTCATGGCCGAGTTCAAGTTCACCCAGGAGCAGGCCGCGGACAAGATCGGCCGTTCGCGTGCGGCCGTGGCGAACCTGCTGCGCCTGCTCGGCCTGCCCGAGGCAGTGAAGCAACTTCTGGCCGAGCGCCGGATTGAAATGGGCCACGCGCGCGCGCTGGTCACGCTGGAGCCGAAGCTGGCCGCGCAATTGGCCAAACAGGCCGCCGAACGCGGCTGGAGCGTGCGCGAACTCGAAGAGGCCGCGCGCCGCGCCCAGAGCGAACCGAAAGGAAAAGCCAAGGCGAAAGTCGTAGCGGCGCGCGATGCCGATATCGTCGCGCTGGAGAGGGAATTGGCGGAAAAGCTCGCCGCCAAGGTCAGCGTCCAGCACGGCCGCGGCGGGCGTGGCAAGCTTGTCATCGCTTACCACAGTCTGGAAGAGCTCGAAGGCATCCTCGAGAAAATCCGCTGAAAGATCGATGGCAATCGACAGGTCTAAACCGGATGTGAGCAGCAAGCAGCGGCAATTCGACGCGCTGGTGCGCGGCCTGTCCGGCGACCTGTACCGCTACGCCTACTGGCTGTGCGGCGAAGACGCGCTGGCGCACGACCTGGTGCAGGAAACTTTCCTGCGCGCGTGGCGTTCGCTGGATTCGTTGCGCGACACGGCATCGGCCAAAGCCTGGCTGATTACGATTTTGCGCCGCGAGCACGCGCGCCTGTACGAGCGCAAGACGCCGCAGTTTGCCGACGTGGACGACGTGGATATTGCCGACGAGCGCGAGGCGCATACGCCGGAATCGGTCGGCGAGGACGGCCTGATCCGCGCGGCGATGCAACGGCTGGATGCCAAGTACCGCGAGCCCTTGCTGATGCAGGTGCTCGGTGGGTTTTCCTGCGAGGAAATCGCGCAGGAGCTGAACATCACGCCGGCCGCGGTGATGACGCAAGTCTTCCGCGCGCGGCAAAAACTGAAAGGCATGCTCGCCGGTGACGTAAAAGAAGCGCAACTGTCATGAACTGTCTTGAATTCCGCCGCGAATTGAACATCCATCCGCAGTCGAACGACGCGGACTTCGTCGCGCACGCGCGCGAATGTCCACGTTGCGCGCAGGCGCAGGCGGATGCGCTCGCGTTCGAGGCTACGCTCGGTCGCGCGCTGGCGATTCCGCCGCCGCCGAACCTGGCCGAATCCATCCTGCTTGCGCAAGCGACGGAACAACGCCGCGAGCGTTTGCGTTGGAGGCGCGGCACCGGTTTGCTCGCCGTCGCAGCGGCCGCCGTGTTGGCGGTCGGCGTTGGCTGGCGCGTCACCCGCGCGCAGCCGCTCGGCGACGCGGCCGTAGCGCACATGTTGGGCGAGGAAGCGCCGGCGCTGGCCATGACCACGCCGGTAACGGAAGAAGCCGTGCGCAAGGCCTTCGCCAAGCGCGGCATCGACCTGACCCAGGTACCCGCGGACATCAGCTACGTGCAATGTTGCCCGGTCGGCAAGTTCAAGTCCGTGCACATGGTGATGCCGCGCACGAACGGCCCGGTCACGGTGATGTACCTGGTCGACGACAACGGCGGCGCACGCACCGATTTCGCGCATGCCGGCTGGATCGGCCGCAGCGTGCCGATGGCGCACGGCACGCTGGTGATGATCGGCCACGATGCCAGCCAGTTCGCGCAGATCGAGCAGGAATGGCAATCGACGCTGCAGGCCGCAAGCCGCATTTGAGTCGCACAAGCCGCTAAAATCGGCATCGCGCCGACCTCGGCGTCGAAACGGAATCCGCATGACCATTCTCGTTACCGGTGCGGCCGGTTTCATCGGCGGCTATGTCGCTCGCGCACTGGTCGCGCGCGGCGAGCGTGTCGTGGGCCTCGACAATTTCAACGACTATTACGATCCGCAACTCAAGCGCGATCGCGTTGCCGCACTGTGCCCGGCCCTCGACTTGCGCACGCTTGATCTCGCCGACAATGCCGCGCTGGACGCGCTGTTCGCGGAAATCAAACCCAATCGCGTCATCCATCTCGCGGCGCAGGCCGGCGTGCGCTACTCGCTCAAGAATCCGCACGCCTACCTGCACAGCAACCTGGCCGGCTTCCTCAACATGCTCGAAGCCTGTCGCCACGGTGGTGTGCAGCATCTGGTCTACGCCTCGTCGTCTTCGGTGTACGGACGCAACGCCGTCGCGCCATTCGCCGAGACGCAGGCCGTCGACCAGCCGCTGTCGCTGTACGCGGCGACCAAGGCCTCGAACGAACTGATGGCGCATTGCTACGCGCACCTGTACCGACTGCCCTGCACCGGACTGCGTTTTTTCACCGTGTACGGTGCATGGGGCCGGCCGGACATGGCGCCGCTGCTGTTCTCGCGTGCGATCCTCGCCGGACGGCCGATCGAGGTGTTCAACAACGGCAAGATGCGCCGCGACTTCACCCACATCGACGACATCGTCGCCGGCGTGCTTGGCGCGCTGGACCATGTGCCAGCGGATGATGGCGCGAATCCGCCCTGCGCGGTGTACAACCTTGGCAACCATCGCCCGGTGGAACTCGAGCACTTCATCGCCGTGATCGAGAAGGCCGCCGGCCGCCGTGCGCAGCACATCGACAAGCCGATGCAGCCGGGCGACATGCCCGAAACCAGTGCCGACGTCGCGCGTGCGCGCGCCACGTTCGGCTTCGAGCCGAAGACGACGATCGACGAAGGCATGCCCGCTGTCGTGGATTGGTGCCGCGATTATTTCGGCGACAAGCTCTAGCGCGACACGGCATAATCGCACCACGAGTTTTCCGGAGTGCGTAATGCCTGATTTATCGGTCGTCGTGCCAGTGTTCAACGAGCGCGGCAATGTCGTTCCACTGCTGACCGAGATTGCGACTGCGCTGCGCGGCAAGGTCGATTTCGAGATCGTATACGTCGACGATTGCAGCCGCGACGACTCGCTTGCCGTGCTCGGCGCGGCCAAGGCGCAGTTTCCGGAACTGCGCGTGCTGCGGCACCTGACGCAAAGCGGGCAGAGCACGGCGATTCGTACCGGTATCCGTGGCGCGCGCGGCGCGTGGATCGCCACGCTGGACGGCGACGGCCAGAACGATCCGGCCGATATCCCCAAGCTCATCGCCACGCGCGATGCGGGCGCGACGGACGTGAAGCTCTACGCCGGCTGGCGCGTGAACCGCAAGGATTCCGGCAGCAAGCGCTGGGCCTCGAAAATCGCCAACGCGATCCGCTCGCGCCTGCTGCGCGATGCGACGCCCGACACCGGCTGCGGCATCAAGCTGATCGAACGCGCCGCGTTCATGGACCTGCCCTACTTCGACCACATGCACCGCTACCTGCCCGCGCTGATGCAGCGCGCCGGCTGGAAAACCGTGAGCGTGCCGGTCAACCATCGCCCGCGCGGCAGCGGTGCGTCCAAGTACAACAACCTCAGTCGCGCCCTCGTCGGCATTGCGGATTTGCGCGGCGTGGCGTGGCTGATCAAGCGCAGCAAGAAAACTGGCGTCGAGGAAATCTGACGCGCATGGCCGCATCCGCGTTGCTGCAACTGCAAAGCGTGAGCCGCCGCCTGGCCGGTCGCACCATCGTCGCGGACCTGACACTCTCGCTCGAGCGCGGCTGCGTGCTCGGCCTGCTCGGCGTCAACGGTGCGGGCAAGTCCACGACCTTGCGCATGATCGCAGGGACCCTCGCGCCGAGCGCGGGCAAGGTTCTGTTCGATGGGCGCGATCTTGGCGAAGAACCGGCGCTTGCGCGACGCCTGGGCTATCTGCCCGAGACACCGCCGTTGTACGTCGAATTGCGCGTCGACGAATACCTAGCGTTTTGCGCGCGCCTGCGCGGCATGCGCAGCGCGCAGGCGAAGGCGGCCGTGGGTCGCGTGATCGAACGCTGCGGGCTGGGCGACGTGCGCCGGCGCCTGTGCGGCAATTTGTCCAAGGGTTTCGCGCAACGCGCTGGCATCGCCCAGGCCATCGTCCACGATCCGGACCTGATCGTGCTCGACGAGCCGGCATCCGGGCTCGATCCCGTACAGGCGGCATCGATCCGCGAGCTGGTGCGCGAACTCGGCCGCGATCGCGCGGTGATCCTGTCCACGCACCTGCTGCACGATGTCACCGCCTGCTGTGCGCGCGTGGCGATCTTGCATCGCGGACGTTTGCGCCATGACGGTGCCCTGGACGACATCGTCGGCGATCTGGAGGCGGTTTTCTTCCGCATCGCCAGCACCGACGACGTGCAGGCTGCCGCATGAGCCGCGTCATCGCCCGCAACGAATGGCGGCGCCTGTTCGCGCAGCCGCTGGCGTGGGTGTTGCTTGCCACCACGCTCGCAGTGCTCGCGTATTTCTTCCTGCTGACCTTGCAGGGATTCCTGATGCTCATGCCGAAGCTCGCCGGTCTGCCGTCCGCGCCGGGAGCGACCGATCTCGTTGCGCAGCCCTTGATGCAAGCGGTCGCCAGCGTGCTGCTCATTGTCGTGCCGCTGCTCGGCATGCGCGCCATCGCCGGCGAGCGCCAGTCCGGAACGCTGGCCTTGCTGCAAACCTCCGGTGCCGGCAGCTGGCGCATCGTGCTCGGCAAGTTCGCCGCGCTGTGCGGATTTTTCGTCATCCTGATCCTGCTTGCGCTCGCGATGCCGGCGAGCCTCGCCATCGGGACGCATCCGGATTGGGGTCGACTCGTTGCGGGCGCGTTCGGTTTGATCCTGTTCGCCGTGGCGCTGACTGCCATCGCGATTGCCGCTTCGAGCCATACGCGCCAACCAGCGGTGGCGGCGGGACTGGCGCTGGCGCTGAACCTCGTGTTGTGGATGCTCGACGCCGGCGCTCGCTACGAGGGCGTGAGCAGCAGCTTCATCAACTACCTCGCCCTGCCCACGCACCTCGAGCCGTTCCTGCACGGCATCGTGGCGACGGTGGATATCGCCTACTTCGCCCTGATCGCTGCACTCGCGCTCGCACTCGCCGCGCGCCGCCTGGACGCCGAACGGATGCGCGGCTGATGCGCGGGCGCCTTGCCGACCTTGTCTTCGCCGCGCTGCTTGTCGTGGCGGCACTGTGCATGGCTTTCCTGTCCACGCGCTTTGGCTGGCAACACGATTTCAGCCATGCGCAGCGTTCGAGCCTGGATGCACGCACGGTGGAATTGCTGCACCGCCTCGATGCGCCCGTGTCCATTGTTTCCTACGCCGGACAGGAAGCGCAGTTGCGCGCCGCCATCGCCGATTTCGTCGCGCGGTACCAGCGCATCAAGCGTGACATCTCGTTGCGCTTCGTCGATCCGGACGCCGATCCCGCCGCCACGCGCGCCGCCGGCATCGGCATCGACGGCGAGATGCTCATGCGCTACAAGGGTCGCAGCGAGCCGTTGAAGGTGTTGACCGAACGCGAGTTCGACAACGCGCTGGTGCGTCTGGCGCGTTCGCGCACGCGGCTGGTCGCGTTCCTGTCCGGCGATGGCGAACGCCGGCCGGACGGCAAGGCGAATGCGGACCTGGGCAATTTCGGCGCCTTGCTCGCCGCACAAGGCGTGCGTACGCTGGAGCTCACGCTCACTGCCGGCATGCACGTTCCCGAAAACGTCGACGTGCTCGTGCTCGCCAGCCCGCAGATTGCGCTCGCGTCGCCGGTGGTCGCCGAACTCGACGACTACCTCGCGCGCGGCGGCAATTTCCTGTGGCTGGCCGAACCGGGCGCGGACATGGGACTCGATCCGCTCGCCAAGGCGTTGTCGCTGCGCCCGCTCGACGGCACCGTGGTCGACGGCGCGGGTGCCGCGTTCGGCATCGGCGATCCGAGTTTCGTCGCGATCTCGAAGTACTCATCCAATCCGGTCACGCGCGATTTCACCTTGACCACGCTGTTCCCGCAAGCCGCCGCGCTCGGCGTGGTGAGTGGAACGGACTGGAAGGTGCAATCCTTGCTGCGCACCAGCAGCAAATCGTGGACGCGCATCGGGCCGGTTCCGCAGCAGGGAGATGCATCGACGATTGCCTACGACGCGGGCAAGGGCGAGATCCCCGGCCCGCTGGACATTGGCGTCGTGCTGAGCCGGTTGTCGCCGAGCCCGGCCAACTCCGAGCAACGCGTGGTCGCGATTGGCGACGGCGATTTCCTGTCCAACGCGTTCCTCGGCAACGGCGGCAACCGCGAGTTCGGCCAACGCGTGTTCGACTGGCTGCTGCAGGACGACGCCCTGATCGACATTCCCGACAAGGGCGCGCCGGATCGGCAGCTGCATCTGTCGCAAACCGCGCTCGGCATGATCGGACTCGGATTCCTCGTCGCTTTGCCACTTGCACTGGCAATCACCGGCGGCCTGATCTGGTGGCGCCGGCGGCGAGCGTGATGCGCAAATCCACGCGCAGCTTGCTGATTCTCGCCGTCGCCGTTGTCGCGCTCGGCGCGGCCGTGTACATGGAGCTCGTACGCGAACGCGGACTCGTGCCGCAACCGCTGACATCGCTCGATCCGGCGGCAGTGACGCACCTGGAAATCCGCTGCCAGTCCTGCACCGCGCGCGTGTTCGAGCGGGTCGATGGGGCGTGGCAAATGCGCGTGCCGCACGACGCGGCGGCGAATCCCGACGCAGTAAACCGCTTGCTTGCGGTGTTGCGCGCGCCGGTGCGCACGGGGGCGAAGATGGCCGATTACGACGCGGCCAAACTCGGACTCGATCCGCCGCAGATCACCGTGATCGCCGATGTTACGCGCATCGACATCGGCGGCGAAGATCCCATCGACCACGACCGTTACGTGCGTATCGGCGACGAACTGCTGCGCGTGCCGGATCGCTTCAGTGCGCGCCTGATGGAGTCGCCCGACAGCGAGCTGATCGATCCGAAAGCGGTGAAATAGGCATGCCTGAACTGCCCGAAGTCGAAACCACCCTCCGCGGCATCGCCCCACATCTTGTCGGCCGGCGCGTGCTGGAACTGATCGTGCGCCAACCGCGCTTGCGCTGGCCGGTACCCGTTGTGCTGCGTCGCGCCCTGCCCGGGCAGAAAATCGAAAATGTGGAAAGACGCGCGAAGTATATTCTTGCGCACACCAGCGCCGGCAGCGCGCTGTTGCACCTGGGCATGTCAGGCTCGTTGCGCATCCTGCACGCCGACGCTCCGCCCGGCCCGCACGACCATGTCGACTGGCGGCTATCGTCCGGACGCATCCTGCGCTTCACCGATCCGCGCCGCTTCGGCAGCATGCTTTGGCAAAAGCCAGGTACGACACATCCGCTGCTGGCCGAGCTGGGTCCCGAGCCACTGGGCGAGGATTTCGATGGCGACTACCTGTGGAAAAAATCACGTGGCCGTAACGCGCCGGTGAAAACGTTCCTGATGGACCAGCACGTCGTCGTCGGTGTCGGCAACATTTATGCTGCCGAAGCGCTGTTCGCCGCAGGAATACATCCGCAGCGCGCGGCAGGTTCCGTGTCACGCGCGCGTTACACGCGCCTCGCGGACGAGGTGCGACGCATCCTCGCCCATGCCATCACGCGCGGCGGCACGACTCTGCGCGATTTCATCAGCCCTGACGGCATGCCGGGCTACTTCGAGCAGGAATTGTTGGTCTACGGCCGTGCCGGCGAAGCGTGCAAGGTCTGCGGCGCGCTGGTGCGCTCGGTCATGCTGGGACAGCGCAGCACGTTTTACTGCGCAAAATGCCAGCGCTGAGATTCAGTTTTTCTTGTCGCCCAGCGGCAGCGTCGGCTGGTGCAGTTCGATCCGGCCTTCACCGCGCACGATCTTCTTGAATTCGGCGCGGCTCACCGACACGTAGCGCTCGTTGCCGCCGATCTCCACCTGCGGACCGTCGGTGACGGCACGGCCCCGGTCGTCGACGCGCACCACCATCGTCGCCTTCTTGCCGCTGTGGCAGATCGTCTTGATCTCCTGCATCTCGTCGGCCCAGGCGAGCAGGTACTTGCTGCCCTCAAAGGGCTCTCCGCGGAAATCCGTGCGCAGGCCGTAGGCGAGCACGGGGATGCGCAGCTTGTCGACCACGTCGGACAATTGCCACGCCTGTGCGCGGGTGAGGAATTGCGCCTCGTCCACCAGCACGCAGTGCAGCGCACCGTTCGCGGCGATGTCCTCGCGTACCAGGTCGAGCAGGTCGTCGCCGTGCACGAAGGAGCGGCCGCGCGCCTTCAGGCCGATGCGCGAGGCGACCACGCCACGGCCATGGCGGTCGTCGAGCAATGGGGTCAGGATCAACGTGCGCATGCCGCGCTCGCGGTAATTGTGCGCGCTTTGCAACAGGGTCGTGGTTTTTCCGGCATTCATTGCCGAATAATAAAAATACAGCTTGGCCATTCCGCCTGCCTTGTCCGCCGAACGCCGGCGGCCTCGCGCACAGTGTAAGGCACTGACCAGGGAAGGGTGGGCGTTACCGACTTTGGTCGGTACCGCCGCCGCGGCGCGAATGGCAGATTGTCAACGTGCGCGGCGTTCCGCGCGTTGCGGGTAGCGTGCCATGTTGCGGAGAACCGTCATGCTGAAATTGCTTTTCGCGGCGGCCTTGTTGCACTTGCCGGGCGCTGCGGTGCAGGCGACCACGTTCACGGTAACCGCCAACGCGAACCTGACGTTTACCCCGGCGACGCTGACGATCAACACCGGCGACACGGTGATGTTCAGGAACTCCGGCGGCGGAAACCACAACGTCGTCGCCGACGACAATTCGTTTACCAACGGCGCGCCGTCTTCCGCCAACTGGAGTTTTTCACATACGTTCAACTCCGCCGGCACGATCGGCTATTTCTGCTCGATTCATGGCAGCCCCGGCTCCGGCATGCACGGCGCGATTACCGTCAATTCGACGGCGCCGCCGCCGCCCACGATCAAGTTGGGCGGCTACATGAGCGGCAACTGGTACAACCCGACCCAAGGCGGACACGGCTTCCAGCTTGAATTCACCAATCTGTCGACCGGGGCGACCACGTCCAGCATGATCGCGATCTGGTTCGTCTATACGCCCGTGGCCAGCACCGCCAGCGACGGCAGCGGCCAGAATTGGATCTACGCGCAAGGCGATTACGACACGACCAAGAACACGGTGACCCTGCCCGCGATCCTGCAGACGGGCGCGCGCTTCCCGCCGAACTTCAATTCCGCAGATCTGCGCCGCGTCGGTACCGGAGCGAATCCACCGGACCTGTGGGGCACGCTCACCTTCACCTTCACCGACTGCAACAATGGCACGGTGAGCTGGCACTCGGACGTACCCGGCTACAACAATGCCAACGACACGCCGCTGCCGATCCAGCGCCTGACCCAGATCGCCGGCACG
>DATIOA010000050.1:0-13530 GCA_035473575.1 Rudaea sp.
GACGAGGACGCGATCGCGGCGCGTTACCGGCAGGCGATTACTCGGATTTCGGCGCCAGCATCCCGCGCACCGCGTTGAGATCGCCATCGTTGGCTGCGGGGCGGATGCCCAGGATTTTCACGAGCAGCGGATACACGTCGACGTTGTCGAATTCCGGCACGACCACGCCACGCTTGAACGCAGGACCTTCGGCAACGAACAAGGCGCGCATCTTTGGATCGTCGTTGTCGTAGCCATGTTCACCGCTCGAGATGTGGTGGTTGGGGCGGTCGAGGTAGCTTTGCGTTTCGATCAGCCAGCCATCATTTGCGACGCACACGATCGGCGGAATGCGCGCATTGCTGCCGTAATGCAGGCGCGCGGGCAATTGCGATTTGTTCCAGCAGCGCATGTGTTCGTGCGGCGCGAGCAAAGCACGGTCGATTTCGCTTTCATGCCCGGCTTTCGGCGCGAGCCCGGCAACGACGCCCGCAGTGACCACGTTTACGTCGTGCATGTCGACGAGCTTGTCCAGCACCACGAGCCGGTCTTCGCTGGTCGCGGTCATGCCGTGATCGGAGACGATGACGATGTTTGCGCCACCAAAAATGCCGCGCTGTTTCAATCCGTCGATGAGTCGCCCGAGCGCGGCGTCGATTTCGCGCAGCGCCGCATTCACCTGTGGCGAATCCGGCCCGTAGCCGTGGCCGGCGTGGTCGACCTGTTCGAAGTACAAGGTCAAAAAATCCGGCCGCTGACCGGCGGGTAGATCCAGCCACTGCAGGGCCTGGTCCACGCGCGCGTCCGGCGTCATCTTGCCGTCGAACGGCAGCCAATGCTCCGGGCGCACGCCGTGGATGTCCACGTCCGAACCCGGCCAGAACATGGTTGCGGCATGCTTGCCCTGTTTTTCGATGCTTACCCACAGCGGTTCGCCGCCCGCCCACCAGTGCGGATCGTCCGTGGTGCGGCGATCGTTGTAGACGAAACTCGCGCCGGTCTTCGGATCGAGAAAACGGTTGTTGACGATGCCGTGATGATCCGGATACAGACCGGTGACGATGCTGTAGTGGTTCGGGAAGGTCAGCGTCGGAAACGACGGTTTCATCGCCGTCGCGCGCACGCCATCGGCGGCGAGCGCGGCCAAATTCGGCGACAGTCCACGCGTGATGTAGTCGGCGCGGTAACCGTCGATGGAAATCAGGATCAGCGGTGAATACGCGCGCGAATGCGATACCGGGGTGCGTACGCAACCGGACAGCGCGAACAACAGTGCCAGCAGCGGCGCCGCGAGTACGCGGCGCCATGATTGCATTGGGAACATCAAGGATTACCGATCAGAGCGTTGCCGCGTTGAACGTGTCGCAGCTGCGGATGTCGCCGGACTGGAATCCCGCCTTGAACCAGCGCGAGCGTTGCGCCGAACTGCCGTGGGTGAACGAATCCGGCACGGCGTAACCGCGCGATTCCTTCTGCAGGGTATCGTCGCCGACCTGGGCGGCGGCGTTCAGCGCCGCGTCGATGTCGCCCGCGTGCAGCCAGTTCAACTGCGCCTGCGACTTGTTGCCCCACACGCCGGCAAAACAGTCGGCCTGCAGTTCCAGGCGTACCGATGTGCCGGTCGCGCCTTCGGTCGGCCGGCCGACCTGCTGCATGACACCGAGCAGGTCCTGCACATGGTGGCCGACTTCGTGCGCGATCACGTAGGCGCGCGCGAAATCGCCACTGGCGTGGAAGCGCGTGTCCATTTCCTTGAAGAAATCGAGGTCGAGGTACACCAGCTTGTCGGCCGGGCAGTAGAACGGTCCCATCGCCGCCTGCGCCGCGCCACAGCCGGACGACGTCTGGCCGTGGAACAGCACGAGCTTGGGCCGCGTGTATTGCTTGCCCGTGGACTGGAAATAAGGATCCCAGACATCCTCGGTGCTGGCGAGGATCGTGGAAACGAATTGGACTTGCGGATCGCTGGCGTCCGCTGCGTGGCGCTGGCCCGGCGCCGGTGCGGACTGCGTCACGTCCGAAGTGCCGCCGCCGTTGAGGAACAAATTCATGATCAGCGGGCGCGTCTGCGGGAAGATCAGTGCGATGATGACGACGATGATGGTGCCACCGATGCCGAGGTGGAATCCGCCGAAGCGCATGCCACCGCCACCACCGGATCCGCCACCACCGCCGCTGCCATCGTCCTGAACGACGTTGTCGCTTTGCCGACCCTTTTGCCAGTCCATACGTCCTCCCGATCCGCGTGGAAATCCAAGGCGAACACTACTCCGAAGCGCACGCTTGCGGCAAGGACTTGAGCTGGGGATTTCAACGTGGTGCCGGTGGAGGGAATCGAACCCACACTACCTTGCGGTAACCAGATTTTGAGTCTGGCGCGTCTACCAATTCCGCCACACCGGCTGATGTGAATGCGGCGCGCGAACGGCACCGTGGCAGGTCGCGCAGTATACGCGAAGGTCTAATGTCGGCCAAGGCCGCTCAATGCGTGGCGTCGAGCGACAACTGGCGCTGGTCGCGGCTGTACCAGTTGTCGCGCAGCGGCTGGAACACCGAGCACTGCGTCATCGGCCCGCGGTAGACGTGCAAGGTGACTGCGATGCCGTCGTCACTGGGGTTGCGGATGGTGTGGTATTCGTGCGGCGGGATCAGGCTGCCGGCCGAACCCGGCCCTACGTGCATGGTGCCGCGCGGCTCGAAGCGGTAGCGACCGTCTTCTTCGCCGGTCAGCTCGTAAGGCGTGATTTCCAGTTCGCCGTGCCAGACGCCTTCCACGCACCACATGCCGCAATGGTCGTGGATCGACGTGCCCTGGCCCGGTCCCCAGGTCATCGCGATCACGCTGTAGCCATGTTCGTCGCTGCGGTAAAGCTCGCGCCGCGCGTAGTGATCGGCCGCGCGTTCAAACACGCAGGCCGGAAGTTTCACCGCCGGATCGCGGATCAGCCGGCACAGCGCGTTGCGCAAGTCGCCGGTGATTTCGGTGTCGCAGTCGTGGCAGACGGCACGGTCGATCGCGTTGACCAGATCGAGGCAGCCGGGAAATTCGAGGGCAAGCATGGGCGGATTCTACAACGTGGCCAGAAACGCCGCGATGGCAGCGCCGAATCGCGGGATGTCGACCAGAAACGCGTCGTGGCCCTGCGGCGAATCCAGCGCCACGAAGTCGACCTGCGCGCCGGCAGCACGCAGGCCGTCGGCGATTTCCTGCTGCTGCGACAGCGGAAACAGGATGTCGGTGGACACGCCAATCACGAGTGCGCGTTCGACATCGATGCGCTTCAATGCGGTGGCGGCACTGCCGTGTCCTGGCTCTGCGCCGGAATACTCGGATACATCGAACCAGTCGCTGGCGCGCGACAGGTACAGATAGCAGTTCGGATCGAAGCTGCGCACGAAGCGGCGCGCGTGTCCGGCCAGGTACGATTCGACCTGGAATTCGACGCCGAAGGGATCGTCGTCGGGTCGCGCCTCGGCGTCGAGGCGGATGCGCGCGAAGCGGCCTTCCCATTCCATCGCCGAGCGATAGGTGATCACACCGAGCTTGCGCGCGATCGACATGCCGGCTTCGGGATAGTGCGCGTCGTCGTAGTTGCCGTCGTTCCAGTTGTGATCGAGCCGGATCGCTTCGCGCTGCAGCGAGCGGATCGCGATGGCAAAGGGCTGGGCCTGCGGAGCGGTGGAAATGCTGATGTGCGCGCGCACGCTGCCCGGATGGTTGACCAGCCAGCCGAGCGCGCTCATGCCACCCATGGAATTGCCGATCAGGCAGGCGAGACGTTCGACGCCCAGGTGCCGGACCAGCGCATGCGAGGCGTTGGCGATGTCTTCGAGCGCGAGTTCCGGGAATGTCAATTTGTATACTTCGCCGGTGGCCGGATCGACCGAGGCCGGTCCAGTGGAACCTCGGCAACTGCCGAGCGAATTCGCGCAGATCACGAACCAGCGATTCGTATCGATGTACTTGCCCGGGCCGAGCATGTCCTCCCACCAGCCGGGCGTGGGGTCGGCGGCGTTCGAGGCCGCGTGCGCGCCGGGAGAAAGGCCGGTCAGGATGAAAATCGCGTTGTCGCGTGCGGGATTCAGCGTGCCCCAGGTCTCATAAGCGAGGCGCGCGCCGGTCAGCGTGCCGCCGCGTTTCATCGCAAAGGGAGAGGGCAGATCGAAGTATTGGCGGGCGTCGGGCATGCGCCAATTCTACGGGATTCCTTACGGGACGATTTGATCGATCGTCAGCTTGATCGGCGTTGTGGTCGTCACCGCAATCGGTTGGGACATCACCTGCAGGTCGCCGCTCTGCGGCATCGCGTTGCCCGACTTGGATACGCGCGCACCGATGACCACTTGTGGAAATTGCGACAATTTCATGCTTGGCAGCATGCCCATGCCATCGGTCAGTGTGACCGTTACCGGCAGTTTGGTTGCGTCCATGCGCTGGATCGCGAGCGGCATCGGCGGACCGCTGGCGGCCTTGGCGTAGACGAACAGCACGTCACCCGGCGCAAGCTTGCCCGCCAGCTTCGGATCCAGTGCGACTTCAACGTGCAACTGCGCGCCGCTTTCGGAAGCGGATGCTGGCGCGGGAGCCGTATCCGCTGCGGTCGCGGCAGCGTTCGCTTCCGGCGGTTCCTCCGCAGGCAGCGGCTTGCCGTCGCGCTCGGCCTCGGCGCGCGCGATCTGCTGTTGTACGGATGGACCGATGTCTGAATCCTTGGGCAGGACCGCGATCAGATGTTTCCACGTAGCGATCGCGACATCGTATTGCTTGCCCTGGTATTCGCTGATGCCGAGCAGCCACAGACCGCGCTGGTTGTCCGGCGCGGCCTTTAGCGCCGTGTCGAGAATCTGCCGAGGCTCGCCTTCGATGCGCCGGGTCGGGCTCGACAGCGCCAGTGCCTCGGCATAGGCGACGGCGACATCCGGATCGCCCTTGGCGAGGTCGTAGGCGTGCTTGAGCGCATCGCGCGCCTGCTCGAAGCGTTGCGTGGCCTCGTAGGCGCGACCGAGCAGGGTCCAGCCTTCGGCATCGTCGGGATTCTGCTTGAGCTTGTCCGCGAGTTTGGCGATGGCTTGTTCCATGTCCGCGCCATGATCGGCGGGTGCTTGTTCGGCCGTCTGCGCGCCGGGCACGAGCGCGGCGGGCGTGCCGACGAAGCGATACAGCACGATGGCAGCGAGCGGCAGCAATAGCGCGATTGCAATCGCGACGGGATAGCCGCGTCGCGGCGGCGCGGGCGCATCCAGTGACCCGAGTAAACGCTCGCCAAGTTCAGTGCGTTTGGCGGCGTATTCGGCGTCGCTCAAGATTCCGCTCTTGTGCGATTCGTCGAGCAGCGCGAGCAGGCGGCGTGCATCGCCGGCGGAGCGGGTGGTTTGGCGTCCGCGCAACAGCGGCATCAACACGAAGGCTAGCGTCGCGGCCAGCATCAGCGCGGCGAGCAGGATGAATACGGTCATTACCAGTCTTCCTCGGAATCGACAGCCGCCAACGGCTGCCGAGTGCGTTTACGCAGGATGGTCACGACCACAGCCGCACCCAGCGCAAGAAACGCGAATGGGCCGAACCACAGCAGCCAGGTGCCAGCATGCAGCGGCGGATCGTAGAGCACGAAGTCGTTGTAGCGCGACACCAGGTATTGCTTGATCTGATCGTCCGTCTTGCCCTCCTGCATCATCTGGAAGACCTGGCGGCGCAAGTCCTTGGCAAGATCCGCATCGGAATCGGCGAGGTCCTGGTTCTGGCAGACGAGGCAACGCAATTGCCGCGTCAGTTTCTGGAAGCGCACTTCCTCGGCGCGGTCCTTGAACGGCAGCGGATCGATGGCGAACGCGGCGTGCAGGCCGGCGAGCAGGACGACGACGATCAGCACGATGCGTTTCATGGCCGCTCCGTGCGCAGGCGCGCGATGGCGGGATCGAGCTCGCGAGCGATGCTTTCCGGGGTCAGGTTGCCAATGTGCTTGTAGCGGACGACACCCTGCCCATCGACGAGGAAGGTTTCCGGCGCGCCGTACACGCCGAAATCGATGCCGGCCTTGCCGTCGGTGTCGACGAGGATGGTGTCGTAGGGATTGCCGAATTGCGCGAGCCAGCGCTTGGCCGCGTCCGGATCGTCCTTCCAGTTCAGGCCGATCAGTTGCACGCCGAATTTCTTGGCATAGGTCATCAGCACCGGATGCTCGTCCTGGCAGGTCACGCACCAGCTGCCGAACACGTTGAGCAGCCAGGGCTTGCCGAGCAGCTCCTTGCGGCTAACGCTCTTTGTGGAATCGTATAAAAGTGGAAGAGTAAACTCCGGCGCGGGCTTGTTGATCAGCGGGCTCGGCACCCAGTTCATGTCGTGGGTGCGATTCCAGCGCAAGCCGAAGACGAGCAGGGCGACGATCAGGGCGAAGCCGATGAACGGCAGCAGGCGGCCCAGGCTCATGCCGAAACCTGCGCGGGCACGGCAGCCGGCGCGACGGCGTCGGCCTCGGCGCGTTTCGCGCGGAAGCGGCGGTCGGCCGCGGCGGTAAGTCCACCGAACAGCATGAACAGCCCGCCGGCCCAGATCCAGCGCACGAAGGGCTTGACGTAGATGCGCACGCCCCAGGCGTCGTTGCCGAGCGGATCGCCGAGTGCGACGTAGATGTCGCGGAACACGCCGCCACGGATCGCGGCGATGGATTGCATCTGCTGGCCGCTATACTGGCGCTTCTGCGGATGCAGCGTGGTGACCAGGCGATCGCCGTCGCGCACCTCGATGGTGCCCTGGTCGGCGAGATAGTTCGGACCCTTCACGCGCGCAACGCCCGTGAAGCGGAAATCCAGACCGCCGACTTGCTGCGTCTGGTTCGAGGCGAAGCCCAGGTCGCGTTCGACGCTGGTCGCGCCAGTAATCAGCACGCCGGCGAGGAACACCGCGAGGCCGAAGTGGGCGAGGATCATGCCGAGCATTTCCGGCGTGTAGCGGCGACCCGCGGGCGCCTCGCGCCAGCGCCGGAGCGCGTACGCAACGATGCCCGCGCCGACCCAGAATGTCGCCGCGACGCCCATCAGCGCGCGCAACGGCGCGTGCGGGAAGACCAGCGCCGCCGCGATCGTTGCGGCGAGGGCCAGGATCAATGCCGGGCGCAAGCTGCGCCAGGCCGCGCCCCAATCCGCCATCGCCCAGCGGAAGAACGGCCCGAACGGAATCAGCAAGACGACCGGCAGCATCAGCAGTGGGAACACGAAGCCGAAGTAGGGCGGACCGACCGAGATGCGGCCGACGCCGAGCATGTCGCCGATGATCGGATACAGCGTGCCGAGCAACACCATGGCCGCCGCACACACGAACATCAGGTTGTTGACCAGCAGCAGGGTTTCGCGCGAGAGCAGGCGGAATGCCTTGCCGCCGGCGACCTTCGGTGCGCGCAATGCGTAAATCAGCAGCGAGCCACCGACGACGATGCCGAGGAACACGAGAATGAAAATGCCGCGGCGCGGATCGGAAGCGAACGCGTGCACGCTGGTGAGCACGCCCGAGCGCACGAGGAAGGTGCCGAGCAGGGACAGCGAGAACGCGAAGATCGACAGCAGCAGCGTCCAGGCGCGGAACGAGCCGCGTTTTTCCGTCACCGCCTGCGAGTGGATCAACGCGGTGCCGACCAGCCACGGCATGAACGAGGCGTTCTCGACCGGATCCCAGAACCACCAGCCGCCCCAGCCGAGCACGTAATACGCCCACCACGAACCGAGTGTGATGCCGAGGGTGAGAAAGGCCCAGGCCACGTTTGTCCACGGCCGCGCCCAACGCACCCACGCGACATCGAGTTCGCCGCCGAGCAGTGCCGCGATCGCGAATGCGAATGCGACCGAGAATCCCACGTAGCCGGTGTACAGCATCGGCGGATGCATGATGAGTCCCGGATCCTGCAGGATGGGATTGAGATCGCTGCCGTCCGGCAGTGCGGGCAGGTGACGCAGGAACGGGTTCGAGGTGAGGATGGTGAACAGCAGGAATCCGCAACTGATGAAACCGAGCACGCCGAGCACGCGCGCCATCAGCGCTTCGGGCAGGTGCCGGCTGAACGCGGCGACCGCAACGGTCCAGATATTGAGAATCAGGATCCACAGCAGCAGCGAACCCTCGTGCGCGCCCCATACCGCGGGGAAGCGGTAGTACCAGGGCAGGGAGAGGTTGGAATTCTGCGCAACGTAGGCGACGGAAAAATCCTGGGTAAGGAAGGCCCAGGTCAGGATTCCGAACGCGAGCACGACGAACACGGCCTGTCCGGCAACGGCCGGTCGCGCGACGCCAATCAGCGCCGGATTGCCGCGCCATGCGCCCCAGATCGGCAGCGTGCATTGCACGGCCGCCAGCAGCAGGGCTAGGATGAGGGCGAATTGGCCGAGTTCGGGAAGCATGCGGAAAAGACCAACGCGCTACCGGCTTGCGGGGCAAGCCGGTAGATTACGCGAGACGGGGAAAGATTGCGACGCGCGCAGCGTCAGGC
This sequence comes from Rudaea sp., assembly GCA_035473575.1. Taxonomy (GTDB): domain Bacteria; phylum Pseudomonadota; class Gammaproteobacteria; order Xanthomonadales; family Rhodanobacteraceae; genus Rudaea. The sequence goes on from DATIOA010000050.1 coordinate 8,457, forward strand.
TTTCTTCGCGTAGCCGGCGCACCAGCCGGCTCGGTGCACGGCCTTGCCGGGGAACAGCTGGCACGGACCCCACGCGTCGTTCGCGCCGCCCTGGAAGAAGTTGCAATTGTTGCAGGCCTCGCCGGCTTTCCACGTCGGTGCGGCGGCCTTGTCGACCTTGGTCGCGTCGTCGTTGTAATGCAGCGCCTGCGCGGTTGCATCGGAAGCTTCCAGATGCGGCAAGTCGGCGGCGCGCGCCTGGCGCGGCAGCACGCTGATGACGGCAGCGGCGCCGATCGCGCTGCCGGCGACGGCGAAGAAGCGGCGGCGGCTGGTATTGGTGGAATCGGATTCGTGCGACATGATCGATCTCCTTTTGATTGAACTGCGAACGATTATAGACCTGCGCTGCGGCAGGCGCATATCGCCGGCTTGATCTGCATCAATCCGCGACGTGCGCTTTCTTCGCCGCTTCGGCTTTCTTGATGGCGTCGGCGACTTCCTTGGGCATGTAGGTTTCATCGTGCTTGGCCAGCACTTCGCGCGCGGCGAAACGGTCGCCCTGCATCTGCCCGGTGGCGATGATGCTCTGGCCTTCGCGAAACAGGTCCGGCAGCACGCCGGTGTATTGCACCGGCATCTCGTGGAAGCGGTCGGTGACGACGAAGTCCACGGTCAGCGATCCCGGCGCGCGCTGGATCGAATGTTCCAGCACCACGCCGCCGAGGCGGAAGCTCGCGCCTTCCGGCGCCTTGCCGGCGAGTACTTCGCTCGGCGAGAACAGGTAGCTCATGTTGCGGCTGAGCGCGAGCGTGGTCAGCGCGGCGGCGACGGCAACGGCAATCAAGATCAGGCTCACTGCGATCAGGCGGCGCTTGCGAGTGGGCGTCACGGCGTTTTCCTCGAGGCGGCGCGGCGAACGCGTCGTGCCAGATCGTGCATCACGCGGCGGCGCGCGAACACGGGCGCGAGCGCGTCGGCGAGCAGCACGACGGCGAATAACGCATACGACGGCCAGACGTAGGCGGCATAGCCGTGCATGGCAAAGAAATCAGTCATGGAGGGTCTCCGTGGCGGGCAGCAGCGTGCGCACCCAGTCCTTGCCGGATTCGAGTTCGAGCAGGGCCACGCGCGAACGCGCCAGCACGCTGGCGAAAAAGTATACGTGCGTGGCGAACGCGAGCGTGAGCAGCGGCCAGAGCATGCTCGGCGCGATCTTCGACGGCCCGACGAGGCTTACCGTCTGCGCCTGATGCAGCGTGTTCCACCAGATTACCGAGTAATGCACGATCGGCAGGTTGACGATGCCGACCAGCGCCAGGAACGCCGCCGCGCGTGCGGCCTGACGCCGATCCTCGATCGCGTGGTACAGCCCGATCACGCCGAAGTACAGGAACAGCAGCACGAGTTCGGAAGTCAGGCGCGCGTCCCAGGTCCACCACGTTCCCCAGGTCGGCTTGCCCCACAGTGAGCCGGTAACGAGCGTGATGAACGTGAACGCGGCGCCGACGGGCGCGCTGGCCATGGCGAGGGTTTCCGAGAGTTTGATGCGCCACACCAGGCCGACAAATCCATTCGCGGCCATGAACAGGTAGGCGAACAGACCCATCCACGCGCAGGGCACGTGTACGTACATGATGCGGAAGGAATCGCCCTGCTGGTAGTCCGCCGGCGCGGCGAACAACGCGCCGTAAAAACCGGCTGCGCCGGCGATCAAGGCGAGCGCGTACAGCCAGGGCAGCCAGCGTCCGGCGAAGCGGTAGAAATACGGCGGCGAGCCGAGTTTGTGGAACCAGAGGACGAGGGGATTCATTTCACGTCAACGAAATTTTCAATGCGGCGGCAGCGGCAAGCGGGGCAAGGATGACCGCCAGCACCAGCCATGCGGCCAGCCACAGCAGCGGCGCGGAATAGGCAAATCCATTTTGGGCGGCGTTGCAGGCGCCGGCGCCGAAGATCAGTGCGGGCACGATCAGCGGCAGCACAAGCAAGGTCAACAGCATACCAGAGCGGCGCATGCCGACGGTGAGCGCGACGCACACCGCGCCGATCAAACTCAGCAGCGGCGTGGCCAGCGCAAGCGCGGTGAGCAGCACCGGGAGGACCTTCGCGGGAAGCAGCAGCAGTTGCGCAAGCAACGGCGCGACGACGATGAGCGGCAGCGCGGTGGTCAGCCAGTGCATGAGGATCTTGCAGCCGAGCAGCAGCGCCAGCGGATGCGGCGACAGCACGAGTTGTTCCAGCGAGCCGTCTTCCAGGTCGCTGCGGAACAACGCATCCAGCGACAACAGCATCGCGAGCAGCACGGCGACGAAGATCGTGCCGGCGGCGATGCGACTGAGCACCGCGGATTCCGGGCCGAGCGCAAACGGAAACAGCGCGACGACGATGATCGCGAACAACATGGGGTTCAGCGCGTCGCCGCGTCGGCGCCAGACCAGCAGCAGGTCGCGGCGCAGCAGGGCGATGCAGGCGGCGGATGTCGATCCGGGTTTCATGCCGCTGTCTTCAGCGCAAGCCGGCGCGGCGTGCCCGAGGTGAACGCATACGCGCCGTGCGAGGTGATCAGGGCCGCACCGCCGCGTCGCGCGTGGTTGTCGAGCAGGCGGTTGACGAGGTCGATGCCGCCACGGTCGAGGTTCGCGTAGGGCTCGTCGAGCAGCCACAGCGCGGCCGGCACGAGCAGCAGGCGCGCCAGCGCGACACGCTTGCGCTGGCCAGCGGACAGCGTGCGCAACGGCGCGTCCTCGTAGCCTTCGAGGCCGACGCTGGCGAGCGCCAGGTGCGGCGTGATGCCGGGGCGGATGCCGCCGACTCCAATGGCGAAGCGCAGGTTTTCCAACGCGGACAATTCGAGCTTGAGTCCCAGCAGGTGGCCAAGCAAGGCGACCTGATGCGAAAGCTTGGCGAGCGTCAGCGGCGTTCCGTGCAGCAGCACTTTTCCGGAAGTCGCTTCGAGCAGGCCGGACAGCACCTTGAGCAAGGTCGTCTTGCCCGAGCCGTTGTCGCCTTCGATCAACACGGTCTCGCCCGCATGCAGGGAAAAATCCAGCGGGCCGAAGATCGCTTCGTCATTGCGCGCGAAGCGCAGCGACTGCGCCTGCAGCAAGGGTGCTGATTCTAAAGGTGCAGGTTCGGTCTGGATGGATGACATAGGCCGCGCATCGTAACCGCAAGGCGCGGAGTAGACTAGGGAAACTCTGAAAAACCGTCGCGAGCGATGACAGGGTACGCGCCGCCAGCGCGCAGGAACCGGAGTTTACTTGGACGTAAATGAGGATTCCGAGCACTGCCGGCGTGTGCGATGTCGAGCGCAGCAGGTTTTTCAGAGTTTTCCTAGCGCGAAGCCTTCCTGGAGCCTTTCATGCGCCTTCGTTTCGCCCTGCTCATTGCGTTGTTTCCGCTGGTCGTCGCCGCGGCGCCGGCTGCCGATAACCGCCACACCTGGCTGGTGCGACTGCAGGGCCCATCGCTGGTCGAGCACGTGCATGCGCGGGTCGCGGCACAGAACCTGGCGGTCGTGGAAGGCGGCGAAAAGCCGGCGATGCGCCGGGAACTGCGCTCGTCGCTGGCGCAGGATTACCTGCAACAGCTCGACGCGGGACGCACCCGCGTGCTCGACGCGGGCAGCGCGGAACTCGGCCGCATGTTGATGCCGCGGACGGTGTATCGCTATGCCGGCAACGGCATGGCGTTGTCCCTGACCGACGCGGAAGCCGTGCACCTGGCGACGTTGCCGGGCGTGCTTGGCGTGCGCCGCGAACGCATCTTGCATCCGTTGACCGATGCCGGCCCGCAGTGGATCGGCGCCGACAAATTATGGAATGGCCAGGTCGCCGGCGTCGCCACGACGAAAGGCGAAGGCGTGGTCATCGGCATCATCGACACCGGCATCAGCCCCACGCATCCCTCGTTCGCCGCGACCGGACCGGACGGTTATGCGATCGCCAATCCGCGCGGACATTTCTACGGCCTGTGCGCGAGCGCGCAGGCGACCTGCAACAACAAGCTCATCGGCATCTACGATTTCACCGACGAGGGCACGAAGGGCATCGACAGCGTCGGCCATGGCACGCACGTCGCCGGCATCGCTGCCGGCGACGGCATGGACAATGCGCTGAAGGGCATGACGGTGTCGCTGAGCCGATTCGTGTCGGGCGTCGCCCCGCACGCCAACATCATCATGTACAAGGCCTGCAAGTCCGGAACTGCCGGTGGCACGTGTCCGGAATCGGATCTCGTTGGTGCATTGGACCAGGCCATCGCCGACAACGTCGATGTAATCAACTACTCCATCGGCGGCGACGCGCAAGACGCTTGGCAATTGCTCGCGCAGGGCAATACCGACGCCGCGGTGATGCTCAACGCGCGCACGGCGGGCATCGTCGTGGTCGCCGCGGCGGGCAACGAAGGGCCCGGGCCGAACTCGCTCGGCGAACCCGGCAATGCGCCGTGGGTGATCGGCGTGGCGAACGCGACGCACAATCGCCAGTTCGCCAATTCCATCGGCGGTTTTTCCGGCGCGGCGAACGCACCGCCCACGCTGACCGGCGCCGGCTACACGGCGGGTTACGGATCGCATGAAATCGTCTACGCCGGCAACTACGGCAATGCCCTGTGCGGCACCGGTCCCACCGATTATCCGCCGACCGGCAAGAGCAATCCGTTTCCGCCGGGCACGTTCAACGGCCAGATCGTGATCTGCGACCGCGGCATCTACGCACGCGTGGAAAAAGGCTACAACGTGAAACTCGGCGGCGCCGGCGGCTACATCCTCGCCAACGCGCAAAGCGACGGCGAATCCATCGTCAGCGACGATCATTACCTGCCGGCGGTGCACCTGGGTTACAGCGAAGGCGCGGCGCTCAAGGCCTGGGTCGCGTCGTCCGGCAGCCATCAGGGCGCGATCAGCGGCGTCAGCGCACTGTTGCAGGCGAGCCTGGGAGACATCCTCAATTCCAGCAGTTCGCGCGGGCCCTATGGTGGATATGGCAAGATTTCCGCTGGCGGGATTCTGAAACCCGACATCACCGCGCCCGGCACGAACATCCTGTCGTCGGATTACCAGTCGAATGGCCTCGTGTTCATGTCCGGC
>DATIOA010000051.1:0-15456 GCA_035473575.1 Rudaea sp.
GCGCGCGGCAACGGAGACGCGCGTGTTTTGCGCCTGGATCGATTGCGCCAGCGCAAACTGCTGCGCATACGCCGAAGCGGGCAGGTTCACGCGCGGATCGGCCAGCACGTGCAGCGGCTGTTCCTGCTTGACCCCATCAACGGTCAGCACGGCGCGGTAATCGCCGGGCGGGGCCAACAGGCCGTCCGCCCAGGGATCGGATTTCTCGCCCGATGGCGGCGCCGGGTAATGCAGCGGCCAAACGAAGCGATGCGTGCCGGCAGCAGCAGATAACTCGCTGGGGACAACCACCCATTCCGGCGCGATCGGGGATTTCGCCGGATCGACGGGCGGGATTGCATCGGCACTCGAATAATGTCGAACCAGCGCACCGGTCGAATCGATAATATCCAGCGTAACCGGTGACTTGGGTGATGTTTTCAATGTGTAATCGAGATAAGCGCCAAGCGGCGGATTCGCCGCCATCGGCTCGTCCTTGGGCATCGGCGTGCCCGTGAACTCCGGCAAGCGGACGCGATAGGCCGGTTCGGGTTTGTACAGCCAAAACGCGGCGGCCTCGGTTTTGGTGTCGTACTGGCGCAGGGATGAAGTGTCATCCATGATCCAGATGCCGCGGCCATGCGTGGCCAATACAAGATCCGCACCGTGGATGGTGACGTCGCGCACCGATGTCGTCGGCAGATTTAGTTGCAGCGGCTGCCAGCGATCGCCGTCGTCGAACGACACATACACGCCACGTTCCGTGCCGGCATAAAGCAATCCGCGGCGCTTGGGATCGGCACGGACCACGTTCACCGACTGATTCGACGGGATGCCGGCAACGACGAGTTGCCAGCTCTTGCCGCCGTCGCGGGTGCGATAGATGTAGGGCTTCTGATCGTCGAGGCGATGGCGGTCGACCGCCGCGTAGGCGCTGTCCGCGTCGAATGCCGACGCGTCGATGATGCCGACCTTCGACCATGGCGTGAGTTGCTTGGGCGTGACATCGTCCCAATGCGCGCCGCCGTCGCGCGTGCGCCAGATCAGCCCGTCGTCGGTGCCGGCCCAGATGAGATTGTCGGCCGCCGGCGAGGGTGCAAGTGAATAGACGACGCCGCGACGCGGGCCTTGGTCAAGGTTGTTGGCAGCGGTGACGGGGTCGAGGTTTTTCGGCGTCCCCGGGTCTTCGCGCGTAAGATCGGGACTGATCGCCTGCCAATGCTCGCCGTGATCGTCGGTGCGGAACACGCGCTGGTTGGCGAAGAACAGCACATGCGGTTGGCGCGGCGAGAATACCAGCGGCAGCGTCCAGGTGCCGCGGCTGAGTCCGGGCAGCGCCAGCGCGGGATCGACATTGCGCACCTGCTGCGTGCGTAGGTCGAGCTTGTCGACGCGCCCGCCAAACACGGTTTGCGGATCGTCCGGATCGGGTGCGATGTTGTCGCTTTCGCCGCCCACCGCAACCTCGTCGAACTCGCGCATGGTGATGCCGTCGCCGGAATTGCCACGGCTGGGCAGGGCGATGGCCCCGGAATCCTGCTGCGCGCCATAAATCCAGTACGGAAACCGATTGTCGGTGCTGACGTGATAAATCTGCGCGGTCGGCTGGTTGTACCAGGAACTCCAGGTCGCCCCGCCATTCAAGGTGACGAGCGCGCCCTGGTCGACGCCCAGGATCTGCCGTTGCGGATCGTTGGGGTCGATCCACAGCGCGTGGAAATCGTCGCCGGTGGGGTCGCCCTTGAGCGCGATGAAGGTCTTGCCGCCGTCGTCCGAGCGCAGCACGATGGTGTTCATCGCCCAGACGCGGTCCGGATTCTTCGGGTCCGCCGCGATCTCGCCGAAATACCAGCCACGCTGCCAGATGCGCGCGTCGCCGGTCGTCTTTTTCCAGTTTGCTCCGGCATCGTCGGAGCGGTACAAGCCGCCTTCATCGCCATCGACGATGGCGTAGACCCGTCTTGGCGCTGCTTTGGAGATTGCAATGCCGATGCGGCCAACGTGGGCATCCGGAAATCCGCTGCCCTTGATCTGCGCCCAGTGCGCGCCGCCATCGGTGGATTTGAACAAACCGGAACCTGGCCCATTCGAGGGCGGATAGACATTCCATGGCGGGCGTCGCGTCTGCCACAACGCGGCGTAGATCACGCTCGGGTTGCCCGGCTCGAAGGCGAGGTCGATAGCGCCGGTGTCCGCATTCGGACCCAGCAGTTTCGTCCACGTCGTGCCGCCGTCGCGCGATGCGAACACGCCGCGCTGTTCGTTCGGCCCGTAAGGATGGCCGAGCGCGGCGACGTAAACGTGCTGCGCATCGGTCGGATCGACGAGGATGCGTTCGATCTGCTGCGTGTCGGCGAGGCCAAGATGTGTCCAGCTCTTGCCGCCATCGGCGGACTTGTACATGCCTTCGCCCTGGGCGATGTCCGAACGCATGTCGGCTTCGCCGGTACCCACGTAGATCGTCTTCGGATCGGACGGCGCGATTGCGATTGCGCCAATGGAACCGACGGTCTGGCTGTCGAAGATCGGTTGCCAGGTTCGCCCGGCATCGCGCGTTTCCCACACGCCGCCGTTGACCGATCCGAAATAGAAATGCTGGGCGTCCGCAGGGTCGCCAGTGACGGCAAGCACGCGTCCGCCACGGAATGGGCCGACCAGGCGCCAATGCAGGTTGCCGAATTGGGATGTGTCGGCGGCCGACGCGGCCGTGGCCACGAGGAACAGCAGGGCGCTTGCGGCACGGAATCGGAACATGCGGTTTCCCCGAACAAGGCAAACCGGCATCATCGTTCACGGCAGATGGCAGGACAACACGACGGAAGTCATGGTCCATGCGCAGAACCGTCGAAGAACCGTCGCGAGCGAAGACAGGTCGCGTGCCGCCAGCGCGCAGGAACCGGAGTGTACGTGTCTGTACATGAGGATTCCGAGCACTGCCGGCGCCCGAGCTGTCGAGCGCAGCAGGTTATTCGATGGTTCTGGAAAGAACCCGCCAGCCAAAGCCTATGGGGGGAGGGATCCTTCGGCTTCGTTGCGGCTGGCGGGTCTAAACGATCAACGGCGGACGGACTTGACCGCCTTCTTGACCTGCGCGACGGTGCGCTTCATGGTCTGCTTGGCGGCGAGTTGCGCGTCTTCAAGTTCGCGCGCGAGATCGGACAGATCGTCGCGGGCGCGACGCACGGTGTTGTTCATGACCTGGGTCAGGCCCGGGCGCAAGCCGCCGCCAGTCAGTTTGCGCACGTCGCGGTTGAGCTCGTCCACGCGCTTGAGCAGGTCGTCCAGTTCCTTCTTGCCGGGGACGCCGAGCTTGTCCAGCGCACGCGAAACGCGGTCCTCGAATACCTGTTCCAATCGATCCCAGGTCTCCTGGGTGCGTTCGCGCACCTGGGTCACGCCGCTTTCGACCGCGCCGCGCACGTCGTCGACCTTGCCGGTCGCGAGCTTGCGGGTCTTGTGTTCGAGATTGCTGCCTTCCTTGAGCAGGGTTTCGAACATGGCGCCGCCTTGCCCCTGCGCCTTGGCGAAGGCGCCCAGGCCGGCAAGCCAGATCTGCTGGGCCGATTCCATGATCGATTTGCCGCTCACTGCGCCTGGCGGTTTGGCGAGCTTGGGCGCCGGTTTGGCCAGCTTCGGTGCTGGTTTGGCCAGCTTCGGTGCTGGTTTTGCCGATGCGTGCCTGGGCGCAGGTTTGGCCAGCTTCGACACTGGTTTTGCCGATGCGTGCCTGGGCGCGTTCGCGGACTTGCCCTTTGCTGCGGCGGGTTTGGAAACCCTGGATTTCGCGGCCTTTGGTTTGGCAGATTTTGCCTTTGGTTTGGGCTTGCTCACGTTTCCCTCCTCCAATGAAAGTTCGGACCGGACCACGGCCGGACACGGGCAGTGTGGACGCCGTCGCTAGAATATTCACACTATCGCATATGTTGCAATGTGGATTTTTCCAGGGTCGGTGGCGGCATCCAGGCGCGGGCGCTTGCAAGGTCGGATTGCCGCGCGTAGCCTGCGTTCCATGCCGGGCAGGGGGCTTTCATGGGTGCGGTTGGCGGTTCTGGCCGCCACGTTGCTGTGCGCTTCGGGCACTGTCAGCGCCACCCCGGGCATCGTCGACGTGCGCTTTCACAGCTACAGCACGGGCGACGGCCTCTCGCAGGCCACGGCGATGGCGATGGCGCAGGACGGTGCCGGTTTCCTGTGGATCGGCACCCAGGACGGCTTGAACCGTTTTGACGGCTACGGCTTCAAGGTCTACAAGCATGTCCGCAGCCAGCCGGGAACGCTGAGCGACAACGCCATCACGGCCCTGGCCGCGGACAAGGACGGCTCGTTGTGGGTCGGCACCCAGGCCGGTGGCTTGGATCACTACGATCCGGTGCTGGATCGTTTCGAGCATTACGCCTCGGATCCGATGCGCAGCGACAGCATTGCCTCGGAAAACATCACGGCACTGATGCTCGACCGGCGCGACTGGCTGTGGGTTGCCGGCACCGGCGGCAGGTTGCAATGGCTGGATCGCGTCACCAACCATTTCCTGGATGCCCCGTTGGGCGATCAATCCATGCTGGCCAACGTGCGGGTCCTGCGCCAGGCGCGCGACGGCTCGGTGTTGATCGGCAGCCGCGACGGCCTGTGGCAATGCGACATCAATGCCGGCAACCTGCATGAATTGCGTTTCGATCCGGCGCACTCGCTCGACGTGCGTGCGCTGGCGATCGGCCCGGGCGGGGACATCTGGGTAGCCACAACGGGCTCGGGCATTTACCGGTTTTCGGAATCCGGCAAGGCCGTGGCCCGTTACCACGCGGCGGCCGGCGACGCGTATGCGCTGCCGGGCGACGAGATCCGCGGCCTGCAATTCGACCGCCGTTGGCGCCTGTGGGTAGCGACCAAGGCGAACGGACTTTTGCGCATCGATCCGGATAGCGGCCACATCGAGCAATATCGTCACGACCCGACCAATCCGCGCAGTCTTTCCGCCGACCGTCAGGAAAGCGTACTGATCGATCGTGACGGCCTGGTTTGGACGGGATCGTGGAACGATGGCATCAGTGTCCACGATCCACGCACCGAAGCCTTCGTGAGCCTGCGCTCGGTTCCCGGCGATCCGGGCACGCTGCCGAACAATCCCGTGGTCGCCGCGCTGGCCAATCCGGATGGCACGTTGTGGATGGGTTTTCCCAGCGGCGGCGGCATGGCGCGATTCGAGCCGGGCAACGGCGTCATCCAGCGTTTCATGCCGGACGAAAGCAAGGCGGATGCCTTGCCGGTAGCGCTCATCGAGCAAATCGCACGCGGCCACGATGGCAGCCTGTGGATTTCCACCGCCGGCGGTGGCCTGGTGCGCCTGCCGCCCGGCAGCTCGAAATTCGTGCGCTACCGGCACGATCCGAACGATCCCGCGAGTCTGGCCAGCGACGACCTGCTTTACGCCATGGAGGATCGCAAGGGGACGTTGTGGGTGGGCAGCGTCGATGCCGGTCTCGACGAATTGTGCGAAGGCTGCAAAAGCTTCCGGCATCACCAGCATGAATCCGCCAATCCGGACAGCATCGGTTTTGGTCCCGTGGCCAGCGTGTTGGAGGACAACCAAGGCGCGCTGTGGGTTGCGCTGCGGCCCGGCGGGCTCGATCGCTACGATCGTGGCAGCGGCCATTTCGAGCATTTCCGCCCCGATCAACGCGATCCACAATCGCTCAGCAACGACACCATCACCACGTTCCTGCAGGACAGCGGCGGCGAGATCTGGGTCGGCACGCAAGGCGGCGGCATCGACCACCTGCTGCCCGGCAGTTATGCCAATCCCCGGTTCGAGACGATTTCCAGCGCGGAAGGGCTGGCCGCGGATGCGATCGGCAGCATCGTCGAGGATGACAGGCACGCGCTGTGGATCAGCACGACGGCCGGCATCAGCCGCTACGACCCGGCCAGCCGCCACATCGTCAATTTCGGTCCGACCGCCGGCACGCTCACGCAGGGTTATTACATCAACGTGGCGGCGCAATTGCCGGACGGGCGCATCCTGTTCGGCGGGCTGTCCGGGGCGACGCTGTTCCAGCCGGAACAGGTCGAACTGCCGCCGATTCCGGCGCCCATCCTTACCGATGTCTTGCTCAACAACCAGCCGGCGAAACTCGATTGGCAGGATCCCAAGTCGCCGCTCAGGACGGCGGCGTGGACCGGAGGAACGGTCGCGTTCGGCTACCGCCAACGCAACATCGGCTTCGAATTCAGCGCCTTCGGATTCGCCGATCCGCGCTCGGTCCAGTATTCGTACTTGCTCGAGGGTCACGACGAGCAGTGGATAGACACCGATGCCTCGCGCCGTTTCGCCACCTACACGGACCTGCCCGCCGGCGATTACCTGTTGCGCGTGCGCGCGCGGCGCGCGGGATTCCCCTGGAACACCCGCGACGCGCGGATGTCCGTGCGCGTGTTGCCCGCACCCTGGGTTTCGCCGCTTGCCATCCTGGGCTACTGCAGCGCACTGGTGCTGGTCGTCGGCATCGGCGGCTGGCGTACGCGCGAAAGCTGGAAGCGCCAGGAACGCTCGCGCGAGGCGATCCGCGCCAGCGCCGAGCGGCTCAAATATGCGTTGTGGGGCAGCGGTGGCGAGTTGTGGGACGTCGACCTGCGCACCGGTGCGTTCGTGCGCGAGAATCGACTGCCTGATCTCATGGTTTCGCAGATGCTGCGCGATGAGACGGTGGCGTCCTACGAGCCGTTCGTGAATGTCGAAGACTTGCCGGCGTTCCGGCGCGATTTGGTCGCGCACCTGAAAGGCGAAACCTCGTTCCTCGAGACCACCTATCGCACGCAGGACGTAAACAACGAGTGGCGCTGGATGCTGACCCGCGGGCGCGTGGTCGAACGCGATGCCGGCGGGCGCGCGCTGCGCATGGTGGGAACCACCCAGGACATCACCACGCTCAAGCGCGCCGAGGAATCGCTGCGCAAGTTGAACGAGGAACTCGAATCGCGCGTGGATGCGCGCACCGTGGACTTGCGCCGTGCGAACGTCGAGCTGCGGCAGACGCTGGAGCAGCTGACGCAGGCGCAACGCCAGCTGCTGGAATCGGAAAAGATGGCGGCGCTCGGCGGCCTGGTGGCAGGCGTCGCACACGAGATCAACACGCCGCTGGGCGTGACCGTGACCGCGGCATCGCATCTGCGCGAGGAGGCGATGCGCATCGCGCGCACGCCAGCGCCCGATGCCGGCGACCTGGCCGAATTCCACGCCACGATCGGCGAAAGCTCGGAGATCATCCTGCGCAACCTGCAGCGCGCCGACCGCCTGATCAAGAGCTTCAAGCTCGTCGCGGTCGACCAGACCACGGAAGAGCGTCGCCGCATCGAACTCGGCGCCTATCTGAACGACATTCTGATTTCGCTCGGCCCGAGCCTGAACAAGACGCCGCATGCCGTCGTCATCGACTGCGTGGAACCGATCACGATCGACACCTATCCGGGTGCCCTGTACCAGATCGTGAGCAACCTGGTGATGAATTCACTGCATCATGCATTCGCGCCGGAACGGATTGGAACGATCACCGTCGGGGCGCGGAAGAACGGCAACGTGGTCGAACTGACTTACCGCGATGACGGCATCGGCATGAGCGACGAGGTGCGTGCGCGCGTTTTCGAGCCGTTTTTCACCACCCGCCGCGGCCAGGGCGGCTCCGGGCTGGGCTTGCACGTGGTCTACAACCTGGTGACGCAACTGCTCAAGGGCAGCATCCGCGTCGTCAGCGCGCCTGGTGCCGGCGCCGTGTTCGAGATTTTCCTGCCGCAGGGTGCCGGCTGAGTTCAATCCGGCAACTGCCCGCGCACCGCCTGCACCCGTTCCCAGTTTTCGAACAGCAATTCGACCAGGCGCGGTTCGAACTTCACGCCGCTTTGTTCGACGATGAAGGCGCGGATATCCTCTGCCGGCCACGGTTCCTTGTAACAACGCCGGCTGCCGAGCGCATCGAAGACATCGGCCAGCATGGTAAGGCGTCCGCCGATCGGAATCGCTTCTCCGCTCAGCCCGCGGGGATAGCCCGAGCCATCCCAGTTTTCGTGATGCGTCATCGCGATCTCCGCGGCGAGCTGCAGCAGTGGACGCTGCGACACGGACAGCAGGCGTGCGCCGAGTTCGGCGTGCATGCGCATGATCACCGTTTCCTCCGGCGTGTGCGTTCCCGGTTTGTTGAGCACGGCGTCGGGGATGCCGATTTTGCCGATGTCGTGCAGCGGCGAGGCCGTGCGCAAGGCGTCGGTGGTTTTCTCGTCCAGTCCGTAGAACTGGCCGAGCAACTCGGTGATCATGCCCACGCGCTTGACGTGCGCGGCGGTTTCCCACGACCGCGTCTCGGCGGCGCCGGCGAGCAGATGCACCATTTCGAGCTGGCTGTCGAGCAGGTCGCGGTTCAGATGCAGGTTTTCGTAGGCGACCGAGATGTTCGTCGCGAACACCTCGAGCAAGCGGTGCGTCAGTTCGTTGCCGGGCTGGCTCTCGCCGACATAGACCAGGTTTTCGTGCGCACGCGAGTCGCCGACGAACAACACGAAATGATCGTCGCCGAAGACATGCTGGCGATTGCCGATGGCGTGGCGCATCGAGGCGGTGATTTTCGGCGCGAGTTTCTCGTCGGCATTGCGGCCGACCAGGCTGCGGTAGCCGCCCGTGGCCGCCGCGACCGGCAGATGCGCGGGCGCCGCAGAACCGCCGCTGTCCACGCGGCAAAACAATGCGCCACGCGCGCCGCCGATGAGGTCGGCGATCTGTTCCATGGCGGCAATGGCGAAGCGCTGCGAATGTTCGTGCGAGAAGATGTAGGTGGATGCGTCGATGACGCGCTCCAGGCCGCGCCGGCTGGCCTCGATCATGCGCATGTCGCGATAGCTGCGCAGCGCCGCGAACATGGTCGTGGCGAGCTTCTGCGCGGTGAGCTCGGTCTTTTCCTTGTAGTCGTTGATGTCGTAGTTCGCGATGACATGCTGCTCCGGCGCCTGCCCGGGCTGGCCAGTGCGCAGCACGATGCGCACGAACTGGTTGCCGTGGCGCTCGCGTATGGTGCGCACCAGGTCGAGGCCGGCCTTGTCGGTTTCCATCACCACGTCGAGCAGCATGACGGCGATGTCCGGATGCTCGCGCAGCAGCGCCTCGGCCTGGGCCGCGGAGTTCGCGTTGAAGAATTGCAGTGGGCGATCGGCGAAACGGAAGCTGCCCAATACCAGGCGCGTTACCGCGTGTACCTCGGGCTCGTCATCCACGACCAGCACTTTCCATGGCGGTTGGCGCGGGGTCTCGGCCAAGTGCCGCACTGTGCTGCTGAGAGCGTTCATGATCCACCCCCGTTCCGTGGATGCCCCGAGTGTAGCGCAGAAAACGCGCGCATTGGCAACCCTTGTCCGGACAGGTGGCTGGATTGGCAGGCAACCGGTATCCGGCGAGTTATCGGGCGGCTACCACTTGCCGTGGAACAACTCGCGGCCGACCAGCATGCGGCGGGATTATCGGTTCGATGTGCCGGCGCCGACGCTTTCGGCGCTTCGGCAAATCACCATTTGCCGTGGAACAGTTCGCGGCCGATCAGCATGCGCCGGATTTCGTTCGTGCCGGCGCCGATTTCGTAGAGCTTGGCGTCACGCAGGATGCGCCCGGCCGGATATTCGTTGATGTAGCCGTTGCCGCCCAGCGCCTGGATCGCTTCCAGCGCAACCTGCACGGCGCTTTGCGAAGCGTGCAGCAGGCACGAGGCCGGATCCACGCGCGATTTCACCCCGCGGTCGAAATCCTGCGCGACCATGTAGGCGTAGGCACGCGCGGATTGCAGCAATGTATACATGTCCGCAATCTTCGCCTGCATGATGCCGAACGTGCCGATCGGTGCGTTGAACTGGCGGCGTTCGCGCACGTAGGGCAGGGCGATATCGAGCGCCGCCTGCATCAGGCCGATCGGACCGCCCGAGAGCACCAGGCGCTCGGTGTCCAGCCCGCTCATCAGCACACGCACGCCTTCGTTGACTTCGCCGACGCGGTTGGCGTCCGGTATCTCGCAGTTTTCGAACACCAGCTCGCAGGTGTTGCTGCCGCGCATGCCGAGCTTGTCGAGCTTCTGCGCGGTGGAAAAACCCTGCATGCCTTTCTCGACGATGAAGGCGGTCATGCAACGGCTGCCCGCGCGCTTGTCGGCGGTGCGCATGTAGACGAGAAGCACGTCGGCATCCGGACCGTTCGTGATCCACATCTTGTTGCCGTTGGCGATCCAGGCGTTGCCTTTCTGCTCTGCCTTGCAGGTCATCGAGCCGACCACATCGGAGCCGGCGCCGGGTTCGCTCATCGCCAGCGCGCCGATCCATTCGCCCGAGCACAGCCTGGGAATGTACTTCTTGCGCTGCGCTTCGCTGCCGTTGTGGAAGATATTGTTCACGCACAGGTTCGAGTGCGCGCCGTATGACAGCCCCACCGAACCGGAAGCGCGCGAGATTTCCTCCATCGCGACCACATGCGCGAGATAACCCAGACCCGAACCGCCGTATTCGGTCGGCACGGTCACGCCGAGCAGGCCCATGTCGCCGAGCTTGCGCCACAGGTCGTGCGGGAACACGTTCTCGCGGTCGATCAGGTCCGCGCGCGGCGCGATTTCTTTCTCGGCGAAGGAGTGCACGCTCTCGCGCAGCAGGTCGATTTCTTCGCCGAGGGAAAAGGAACGCATGGCTGACCTCAATGACCGCGCATGCGGCCCAGGAACCGTGGCCCGCTATTGCCCATGTGCGGCAGCTTGATCTTGCCGATCGCGGCGATGCGCTCCTCGGCCATGCGGTCGGCCGCCTTGTAGGTCGGGATGCCGTCGCGCTTGGCGATCTGGAAGATGCGGCCGACGTTGTGGTAGATCGTGCGCATCATGCGCATGGCGCGCTCGCGGTTGTAGCCGTCGATTTCGAGCGATACGTTCATCACGCCACCGGCGTTCACCGCGTAATCCGGCGCGTAGAGGATGCCGCGCTTCTCGAGCTCGTCGCCGATCGCATCGGTGGCGAGCTGGTTGTTGGCGGCGCCGCAGATGATCTTGGCCTTGATGCGCGGCAGCGTCTTTTCATTCACGGTGCCGCCGAGCGCGCACGGCGAGTAGACGTCGGCGTCGACGTCGTAGATTTCGTCGAGGCCCACGGCGGTGCAGCCGAATTCGTCGACCGCGCGCTTGACCAGTTCCGGATTGATGTCGGTGACAAACACTTTCGCGCCTTGTTCGCGCAACAGCTTGATGAATTCCATGCCGACATGGCCGGCGCCTTGCACGGCGTAGCTGCGCTTGCCCACGTCCTCGTCGCCGTACTTGGCGTGCAGCGCCGCCGACAGGCCCTGCAGCGTGCCGAACGCGGTGAACGGCGAGGGATCGCCCGAGCCGCCGTGCACCTGGTGCACGCCGGTGACGAATTCGGTTTCGCGGAACACCCATTCCATGTCGTTGACGTCGATGCCAACGTCCTCGGCGGTGATGTAGCGGCCGTTGAGCGAGTTGACGAAGCGCCCGAACGCGCGGAACAACGCTTCGGACTTGTCCTTGGCCGGATCGCCGATGATCACCGCCTTGCCGCCGCCGATGTTCAGGCCCGCCACCGCGTTCTTGAACGTCATGCCACGCGACAGGCGCAGCACGTCGTTCAGGGCTTCCTGCTCGTTCTTGTACGGCCACATGCGCAGGCCGCCGAGGGCCGGGCCAAGAACGGTGTTGTGGATGGCGATGATGGCCTTGAGGCCGGCATCCTTGCTCTGGCAGAACACGACCTGCTCGTGGCCGCTGGTGGCGATGGTGTCGAAAATCATGGGACTCTCCGCAATGACAGCCGCCTAGTTTATCAGCAAGCGTCCGCTGCGGCCTCACTCGGCGGCGGGTGCGGCCTTGAACAATTCGCGCGGATCGGCCACCGCGGCCAGGCTCCAGCCAAACGGCGCGACGTCGTCGAAGGCGATAACCACCGGTTTGCCGCGCAGGCGCGTTTCCAGCACCCCAGTCTGTCCGGTCTTGATCCGGGCCAGCAGTTCGGGCGACGGGAAGAGCTGGCGCAGCGGCTGATCCTGCGCCGGCTGCTGCATCGGGATCGTCGCGCCGGCGGCGGCGAGGATATGGCCATTCGAATCGAGAAGGTACAAAGCACGGATCGTTTTTTCCTCGCGCGCGTCGAACAAGGCCTTGATCATCAGATCGGGCATGAACGCCGCCGACACGACGCCGAGGAAGCGCTGGCTTTCGCCGTAGAGCGGAACGCTCAGCGGCATTTCCACCGGACCATTGGCTATGCTCAGGTAGGGATCGCCCCATTGCGGCCCGTGCTGGTCGCGCGCGAGCGCATACCAGGGCCGGTGGCGCGGATCGAAATCGGCGGGTTCCTCGTCCCAGCCGGGAAAGCGCGCGACGACGCCGTCGTCCAGCGCGATCAGGATCGCGCCGAGCGGGCTCGCATCGTTGCGCAGCGGTGGGGTGTCGCCCGCATACAAATCCCTGCCGCCGCCGGCGACCATCTGCGCCGAACGCGCGTAGATGTTGCGCATGAAATCCTGCAGCGCCGTGAGCCGACGGATTTCGGCCAATCCGGATTCGCGGTCGGGACCATTCGGCGCCATCCACAACGGCCAGCCGAGACTGATCTTGCCGGGACGCGACGCGCTGGGCGTGAGGTCCGGCGGGGCGCGCGCCGGATCGCGAAAATCGTCCAGCAGGTAAAAGCGCCGTGTCGATTCCTGCCCGTGCACGAGGATTTGCGCGACCGAGTCGGCGAGATTCTTGATCGCGCCTTCGGTCTGCAGGAAGCGCAACTGCACCTGATCGCCGATGTCCGACACTTCCGCGCCGAGTGCGAGCAGGCGTTGCTCGCGCAGGCGTTCGGCCTTGAACAGGCGCTGGTTCTGCCAGAGCAGGCCGCCGACGGCGACGGCGGCGAGCGCGATTACGGCGAGCGTTCCTGTCAGCGCGGCCTGGCGATGGCGTGCGATCCAGCGTTGCGCGCGCTGCCAGAGCCGGTCCGGTTCGGCAAGCACGGCTTCGCCGCGCAGATAACGGCGGATGTCCGCTGCCAGCGCGGTGACATCGGCGTAGCGGTTTTCCGGCTCGTACGCGGTCGCGCGTTCGATGATCGCGCGCAGCTCGCGCGGGATGCGCCGGCGCAGGTACGCGTGTGCGATCGGACGGCGCTTTCCGGAAGCGGCGTTCGCGAGCACCTCGTAGGCCGTGCGGCCCTCGTAGGGCGGATTGAGCGTGACCATCTCGTACAGGATCAGGCCCAGCGCGCACTGGTCGCTGCGCGCGTCGAGTTCGTGGTTGCGGCCCTGCGCTTGTTCCGGCGACATGTACTTGGGCGTGCCGACCACGTCGCCGATCTGCGTTTCCGAGGCGCTGCCGGAGGTGTCCGGCGTGGACATCACCACGGATTTATCCGGCGGCGTGTCGTCGGGCTGGCGCAGGATGCGGCACAGGCCCCAGTCCATCACGTAGACCTCGTTGTGCCGGCCGAGCATCAGGTTTGCCGGTTTCAGGTCGCGGTGGATCGCGCCCTTGTCGTGCGCATAGGCGATGGCGTCGCAGACTTTCAGGAAATGTTCCAGGCGCGAGGCCAGCGAGCGGGTTTCGTCCGGCCAGGTGCCGCTGGCGAAGAAATCGCGCGCCTCGTTGAGCAGCGCGTGAAAGGTTTTTCCTTCGACGAACTTCATCGTGTACGCGGGCGTGCCGCCGGGCGCGACTTCCAGCGCGTACACCGGCACGATGTTCGGATGATCGAGCTGCGCCGTGATCTGCGCCTCGCGCAGGAAACGCGTGCGCGCGGAGTCGTTGGCGTCCGCAGCCGCGTTGAGTTGCTTGAGCGCGACCCGGCGCAGCAATTCGCCGTCGCGCGCGATGTGCACGGTGCCCATGCCGCCCGCGCCGGCGGTGCCGATCATGGTGTAGTGGAAGGCCTGTGCGCTGGGATCGGATGACGCTGCTTTCGGCTCCGGCTTGTTGCCGCCCGCCGCGCGCACGGTCGGCGCCTCGGCGATGTCCAGCGTGCGCGCGTCCGCGTGGGCGAAGCGCGCGGGCAGCACGCGGCTGACTTCCACGGGTTCGTCGGTGCCCTGCGAATTCATGTGCCATGCCCCTTTCCGGTCGCTCCGAAGCGTAGCATGCGCACCCGCTCGCGCCGCATCGGCGCTGCATCGGCGCTACAATCGCGGCATTCATTCCTGCACGATTCCGCCATGAGCACCACTGCCCACAAACTTCCTGTCGACGCGGCGAAGACCGACGCCACGCCGTTGCGCTTCGTCACCGCCGCGAGTTTGTTCGACGGCCACGACGCGGCCATCAACGTCATGCGCCGGATCATCCAGGCGCAAGGCACCGAAGTCATCCACCTCGGCCACAACCGCAGCGTCGAGGACGTGGTGCGCGCGGCGCTGCAGGAAGACGCCGACGCCATCGCACTGTCCTCGTACCAGGGCGGACACCTCGAGTACTTCAAGTACATGGTCGACATGCTGCGCGAGCGGGGTGCGGCCCATATCAAGATTTTTGGCGGCGGCGGCGGCACCATCACGCCCGAGGAAATTGCCGAGCTGCAGGCCTACGGCGTGGAGCGCATCTACCATCCTAATGACGGCATGCACATGGGCCTGACGGCCATGATCGAGGACGTGGTGCGGCGCGCGTGCGAGCATCGCGTGGCCTTGCAGCGCCCGGAGAAAGTCAGTCTGGACGACGAGATTTCCGTCGGCAAGATGCTCAGCGCCATCGAGGAAGGCGCGTTCGACGAGGCCGAACTTGCGCGCCTGCGCAAGGCATGGCAGCTCGCCGGCGGCAAGACGCCGGTCATCGGCATCACCGGCACCGGCGGCGCGGGCAAGTCCAGCGTCGTCGACGAACTCGTGCTGCGCTTCCTGCACGCGTTCGCGCACATGCGCATCGCGGTGCTCGCCGTCGATCCCACGCGGCGACGTTCCGGTGGCGCGCTGCTCGGCGACCGCATCCGCATGAATTCGTTGCGCAGCCAGCGCGTGTTCATGCGCTCGATGGCCACGCGTCGCCAGCACGCGGCGACGAATGTGATGCTCAAGGACTGCATCGGATTCTTGAAAGGGCAGGGCTACGACCTCGTCATCGTCGAGACCGCCGGCATCGGCCAGTCCGACTCGGAGATCGTCGACCTGGTCGATTTTCCGATGTACGTGATGACCAGCGACTACGGCGCGGCGTCGCAGCTCGAAAAAATCGACATGCTCGATTTCGCCCAGCTCGTCGTGCTCAACAAGTACGCCCGCCGCGGCGCCGAGGACGCGCTGCGCGACGTGCGCAAGCAGTGGAAGCGCAATCGCGTCGCGTTCCAGACGAAGGACGAGGACATCCCGGTCTATCCGACCATCGCCAGCCAGTTCAACGATCCGGGCATCACCTGGATGTTCACCAACCTGTGCCGGCTGCTGCGCGCGAAGCTGCATCTGGGCCCGGTGGAACCACCCTCCGTGGG
>DATIOA010000052.1:0-9654 GCA_035473575.1 Rudaea sp.
GAAGGGGCAGCGGCGCGGCAAGAAGCAGTAATCCGCGCATGAACCCCTCGCGCCTGTTCATCCTGCGTCCGGTCGCCACCAGCCTGCTGATGGCGGCGATCCTGCTCGTGGGCATTCTCGCCTACCGCTATCTGCCCGTGTCGGCGCTGCCCGAGGTCGATTACCCGACGATCCAGATCACCACGCTGTATCCGGGCGCGAGCGCCGACGTCATGGTGTCGTCGGTCACCGCTCCGCTGGAGCGGACGCTGGGCCAGATGCCGGGATTGAACCAGATGTCCTCGACGAGTTCGGCCGGCGCGTCGGTGCTGACCTTGCAATTCAGCCTCGATCTTTCGCTCGACATCGCCGAGCAGGAAGTGCAGGCCGCGATCAACGGCGCCGGCACCTTCCTGCCCGCGGACCTGCCGACGCCGCCGATCTACAGCAAGGTCAATCCGGCCGACGCGCCGGTGCTGACGCTGGCATTGATGTCGACCACGCTGCCGCTGACCCAGGTGCAGGACCTGGCCGACACGCGCCTGGCGCAGAAGATTTCGCAGATCGACGGCGTGGGCCTGGTCACCTTGTCGGGCGGCCAGCGCCCGGCGGTGCGCGTGCAGGCGAATCCGACCGCGCTGTCGGCGTATGGATTGAGCCTGGAGGACCTGCGCAGCGCGATCGGCAACGCCAACGTCAACGGCGCCAAGGGCAGCTTCGACGGTCCGACGCAGTCCTACACGATCGACGCGAACGACCAGCTCAAATCCGCGGCTGCCTACCGGGACCTTGTCATCGCTTACCGCAACGGCGCACCGGTACGCCTGCGCGACGTCGCCAACATTGTCGACGGCGCCGAGAACGATCGCCTCGCCGCATGGAAGGACGCCAAGCCCGCCATCATCATGAACATCCAGCGCCAGCCCGGCGCGAACGTGATCGGGGTGGTCGACCGCGTCAAGGCGTTGCTGCCGTCGCTCACGGCCACGCTGCCCGCGGGTGTGGACGTGAGCGTGCTCACCGACCGTACCGTGACCGTGCGCGCCTCGGTCGCCGACGTGCAATTCGAGTTGCTGCTCGCCGTCGCGCTCGTGGTGATGGTGATCTTCGTGTTCCTGCGCAACGTGCCGGCGACGATCATCCCGAGTTTCTCGGTGCCGCTGTCCATCGTCGGCACGTTCGCGGTGATGTACCTGGCCGGATTCTCGCTCGACAACCTGTCGATGATGGCGCTGACGATTTCCACCGGTTTCGTCGTCGACGACGCCATCGTCATGATCGAGAACATCTCGCGCTACCTCGAGGAAGGCGACACGCCGCTCGAAGCGGCGCTGAAGGGTTCCAAGCAGATCGGTTTCACCATCATCTCGCTGACGATTTCGCTGATCGCCGTGCTGATCCCGCTGCTGTTCATGGGCGATGTCGTCGGCCGCCTGTTCCGCGAATTCGCGATCACGCTGGCGGTGACGATCCTGATCTCGGCGGTGGTCTCGCTCACCCTCGTGCCGATGCTGTGCGCGAAGATCCTCAAGCACTACAAGCCGGAGGAGGAAAGCGCGTTCGCGCGGCGCAGCCACGAATTCATCGACCGCCTGATCGCATTGTACGGACGCTGGCTGACCTGGGTGCTGGACCGCCAGACCGCGACGCTCGTCGTTGCCGTCGGCACGCTGGTCCTGACTATACTTTTATACATCGTCATTCCGAAGGGATTCTTTCCGACCCAGGATACTGGCGTGATCCAGGGCATCTCGGCGGCGCCGCAATCGGTGTCGTTCGCGGCGATGAGCCAGCGCCAGCAGGCGCTGGCGGCGGTGATCCTGAAGGATCCGGCGGTGGATTCGCTGTCCTCGTTCATCGGCGTGGACGGCACCAACACCACGCTCAACAGCGGGCGCTTCCTGATCAACCTCAAGCCGCACGGCACGCGCGACGATGTGCAGACCGTGATCCGGCGCATCAATGCTGCGTCGGCGAAGCTGCCGAACATCGCGCTGTATCTGCAGCCGGTGCAGGACCTGACCATCGAGGACCGCGTCAGCCGCACGCAATACCAGTTCACCCTCGAATCCACCGACCTGAAGGAACTGGAAACCTGGGTGCCGAAACTCGTGGATGCGCTGAACCGGCAACCGCAGCTTGCGGATGTTGCCAGCGACCTGCAGGCGCAGGGGCTGCAGGCCTACCTGGATATCGACCGCGACAGTGCGGGACGCCTGGGGATCACCGCAGCGGCCATCGACAATCTGCTTTACGACGCGTTCGGCCAGCGCATGATTTCGACCATCTTCACCGAGGCTAACCAGTACCGCGTCGTGCTCGACCTCATGCCTGCATTCAAGCAGGGCCCGGATGCGCTTTCCAACATCTATCTGCCTGCGCTGAGCAATGCCAACAACGTCGCGCAGACGCCGCAGGGGTCGGTGAATTCGCCGGGCGGCGCGCAATCGGCCACCGGCGGCGCGCCGCAAGGCGCGAGCAGCGCAACGGTGTCGGCCAACCAGGCGCCGGCGTCGAGCGGACTGGTCCCGCTGTCGGCGGTCGCCAGGTTGAGCGAACGCAGCGCGCCGCTGCTGATCAATCACCTTGGCCAGTTTCCGGCGACCACGGTGTCGTTCAACCTCGCGCCGGGCGCATCCTTGGGCGCGGCGGTGGATGCGATCCGGCAGACGGAAAGCAATCTCGGCATGCCCGCCAGCATCACGACCGCGTTCCAGGGCGCGGCAGCGGCATTCCAGGCGTCGCAGGCGAACGAAGTGTTGCTGATCCTTGCCGCAATCGCGGCCATGTACATCGTGCTCGGCGTCCTGTACGAAAGCTACATCCATCCGATCACGATCCTGTCCACGCTACCGTCGGCGGGCGTCGGTGCGTTGCTCGCGCTGATGATCGCCGGCGAGGACCTGTCCATCGTCGCGATCATCGGCATCATCCTGCTGATCGGCATCGTCAAGAAGAACGCGATCATGATGGTCGACTTCGCGCTCGATGCCGAGCGCAACGAAGGCAAACCGCCGCGCGAAGCGATCTACCAGGCCTGTCTGCTGCGCTTCCGGCCGATCTTGATGACCACGCTCGCGGCGCTGTTCGCCGCGCTGCCGCTGATGCTCGGCACCGGCGTCGGCTCGGAACTGCGCCATCCGCTTGGCGTCACCATCGTCGGCGGCATGATCGTGTCGCAGATGTTGACCTTGTTCACCACGCCGGTGATCTACCTGTGGTTTGACCGGCTGGCACGCAGGGTGGATGGCCGCGTCGACGATCTGTCGCCGGCGGAATCCGGCGCGCCGTGAGCCTGTCGAGTTTTTCTGCGCCGTTCATCCGCCGGCCGGTGGCGACGACGTTGTTGACCATCGGCGTGGCCCTGGCGGGCAGCATCGCGTTCACCCTGCTGCCGGTCGCGCCCTTGCCGCAGGTGGATGTTCCGGTCATCTCGGTCAACGCCAACCTGCCCGGCGCGAGCCCCGAGACGATGGCGACCGCCGTGGCGACGCCGCTGGAACGCCAGCTCGGGCGCATCGCCGGCGTCACCGAGATGACCTCGTCGAGTTCGCAGGGCAGCACGCGCGTCGTGCTGCAATTCGACCTGAACCGCGACATCAATGGCGCCTCGCGCGACGTGCAGGCCGCGATCAACGCGGCACGCGCGCAGTTGCCGACCGGCATGCCTGGCAATCCGAGCTACCGCAAGTTCAACCCGGCCGATGCGCCGATCATGATCCTGACCCTGACCTCGAAGACCCTGAGCCCGGGCCAGATGTACGACGCGGCCTCGACCATCGTCGCGCAGAAAATCTCGCAGGTCGAAGGCATCGGCCAGGCCCAGGTCGGCGGTTCGTCGCTGCCGGCGGTGCGCGTGGAACTGAATCCGACCGCGCTCAACCATCACGCGATCGCGCTCGACACCGTGCGCACGGCGTTGCAGAACGCGAATGCGAACCGGCCCAAGGGTTTCGTCGAACTCGACGACAGGCATTGGCAGATCGCGACCAACGACCAGGCGCGCGAGGCGGCGCAATACCGCGATCTGATCCTTGCCTGGCGCAACGGCGCGCCGGTGCGCCTCGCCGACGTCGCGCAAGTGGATGATTCGGTCGAGGACGTGCGCAACCTGGGCCTCGCCAATGGCGAGCCGGCTGTCATCATCCTTTTATACAAGCAACCGGACGCGAACATCATCGAAACCTGCGATCGCGTGCTGGCGCTGCTGCCGCAGTTGCAGGCCTCGATTCCTGCCGACATGCAGTTGAAAGTGGCGATGGAACGCACCAGCACGATCCGCGCCTCGCTGCACGACGTGGAACGCGCGCTGATCATCGCCACCCTGCTCGTGATCGGCGTGGTGTACGTGTTCCTGCGCAATGGTCGCGCAACGCTGATTCCCGCGGTCGCTGTGCCGGTGTCGCTGGTCGGCACGTTCGCGGCAATGTACCTGTTCGGTTTCAGCCTCGACAACCTGTCGCTGATGGCGCTGACCATCGCCACTGGTTTCGTCGTCGACGATGCCGTGGTCGTCCTGGAAAACATCACGCGCCACATGGAGGCCGGCATGCCCCGCCTGCAGGCGGCGCTGGTCGGTGCGCGCGAAGTCGGTTTCACCGTGCTGTCGATGAGCCTGTCGCTGATCGCGGTGTTCGCGCCGATCCTGCTCATGGGCGGCATCGTCGGGCGCCTGTTCCGCGAGTTCTCGGTAACCTTGTCGGTGGCGATCCTGATTTCGCTCGCGGTGTCGCTTTCGACCACGCCGATGATGTGCGCGCGCCTGCTGCGCCACGACGCGAAAAAGATCCCGAGCCGCTTCGCACAAACCAGCCAGCGCGCGTTCGACGCGGTGCATCGTTTCTACGAGCGCACCTTGCGTGCTGTCTTGGCCGCGCCGGGTTTGACCATCTTCACCCTGTTCGCGACGGTGTGCCTGAACGTGTTCCTGTACATCCAGGTGCCGAAGGGTTTCTTCCCGAGCGAGGATACCGGGCGCCTGGTCGGTGGCGTGCGCGCGGACCAGAGCATCTCGTTCCAGGCGATGTCGGGGAAGATGAAAAGCCTCATGAAGATCGTCAAGCAGGACCCGGCCATCGACACCGTGGTCGGTTTTACCGGCGGTGGCCGCAGCAACGGCGGCTTCATGTTCGCCTCGCTCAAGCCGCTGGCCGAGCGCGGCGGCATCTCCACCGACGGCGTGATCAACCGCCTGCGCCCGAAGCTCAGTCGCGAGCCGGGCGCCAGCCTGTTCCTGCAGGCCGCGCAGGACCTGCGTTCCGGCGGCCGCCAGAGCAATGCGACGTACCAATACACCTTGCTCAGCGACGATCTGGATGCCTTGCGTACGTGGGCGCCGAAAATCGCCGACGCGCTCAAGCAGACTCCCGAGGTGACCGACGTCGACAGCGACCAGCAGGAGAAGGGTCTGCAAACGCAGCTCGTGTTCGACCGCGATGCGGCGGCACGCCTCGGGATCACGACGCAGCAGATCGATTCCACGCTCAACGACGCATTCGGGCAGCGTCAGGTATCCACGATCTACAACGCACTCAACCAGTATCACGTGGTCATGGAAGTGGCGCCACAGTTCCAGCAGGATCCGTCGGCGCTGGATGCGATCCACGTGCAGAACAAGTCCGGGCAGATGGTGCCGCTGGCCGCGTTTGCGCATTACGCGCCGGGCAGCGCGCCGTTGTCGGTGAACCACCAGGGCCAGTTCGCCGCGACCACCATTTCCTTCAACCTGCCGCCGGGCGTGAGCCTGGGCGATGCCTACACCGCGATCGCGCTGACCATGGCGCGCATCGGTACGCCGGCCAGCATCCACGGCAGCAGCAGCGGCACCGGCCAGCTGTTCGCGCAATCGCAGAGTTCCGAGCCGTGGCTGATCCTCGCCGCCTTGCTTGCGGTCTACATCGTGCTCGGCATTCTCTACGAAAGTTACGTGCATCCGCTGACGATACTGTCGACGCTGCCCTCCGCCGGCGTCGGCGCGATCGTCGCGCTGCTGATCTGCCGCACCGAATTCAGCCTGATCGCGCTGATCGGCGTGATCCTGCTCATCGGCATCGTCAAAAAGAACGCGATCATGCTGATCGACGTGGCGCTCGACGCCGAGCGCAATCGCGGGATGAGCGCGCACGACGCGATCTTTCACGCCTGTCTGTTGCGCCTGCGCCCGATCCTGATGACCACGCTGGCCGCCATGCTCGGCGCGCTGCCGCTGGCGCTGGGTTTCGGCGAGGGCAGCGAGATGCGCCGGCCGCTCGGCATTTCCATTGTCGGCGGCCTGCTCGTCAGCCAGGTGCTGACCCTGTACACGACGCCGGTCGTGTACTTGTATCTGGATCGCTTCCGCCTGTGGTGCAAGCGCGGCTGGGCGCGCATTTACCGCGCGCCGGCGGGGAGTACGCCGGCGGCGGCGGGGTGATTCAGCCAGCGAGGTGCGCTTCGAGGAACCACAACGATTTGTCGAGTTCGCGCGAAATACCGGTGAACAGGTCCGAGGTGTCGGCGTCGCCTTGCTTGGCGGCCGTGTCGATCGCGGCGCGCGTGGTCGCGGCGAGCGCGGCATAGCGGTCGGCCAGCGCGGCGACGGCACTCATGCCGTCGATGCGGCCATCCGGGAATTCCTTCAGGCGCGAGGCTTTCGCGGCCATGCGCGCGGTGCCGTGCGCCACGCCGGCAAGCGAAGTGATGCGCTCGGCGATGTCGTCCACGGGGCCTTCGAGTTCTTCGGCGAACTTGTCGAACAACTCGTGCAAGGCGATGAAGTGCTTGCCGACGACGTTCCAGTGCGCCTGCTTGATCTGGGTTTGCAGGTCCAGCGTGTCGGCGAGCTGCTGATCGAGCAGGGCGACCATGTTCGCGCGCAGTTTCGGCGCGATGTCGATGCGGGTACCTTCGTGCTTGGCCATGACCATCTCCTTTTCGGGGGTATGTGCACACTATAATCCCACGCTGTGCAAAGGAAAAATCGAATCTTGCGATGCGTTCGATAGGATGCATCTATCGCCGTGACCGTGCCGCATCGCGCCAACTCCGAGCTTGCCAAGCTGCTCGATGAAACCCTGCTCGTCGAGCGGCGCGCGCTGGCGCGTGCCCTGGACAAGCTCGGCGCGCATCCGGATGACGCCGCATTGGCCGCGTGGCGTGCGCGCGTGGGTGCGGCGCGTGCGCGCCATGCCGCACGCGCGGCGAGCGTGCCGCCGATCCACGTCGACGAATCCCTGCCGATCGCGGCGAAAACCGATGAAATCCTGCGCCTGATCCGTGCGCATCAGGTGATCGTGCTGGCCGGCGAAACCGGTTCCGGGAAAAGCACGCAAATTCCAAAACTGTGCCTCGCCGCCGGTCGCGGGGTGGCTGGCCTCATCGGCTGCACGCAACCGCGCCGCGTCGCCGCGCGCAGCGTCGCGCGCCGCGTGGCTGCCGAGCTTGGTGTCGAACTCGGGGGAATCGTCGGCTATCAGGTGCGTTTTGCGGATCAATCCAGCGAACGCACGCTGGTCAAGTTCATGACCGACGGCATCCTGCTTGCCGAAACGCAATCGGATACCTGGCTCAACGCCTACGACACGATCATCCTCGACGAGGCGCACGAACGCAGCCTGAATATCGATTTCTTGCTCGGTTATCTGAAACGGCTGCTCGCGAAGCGCCGCGACCTGAAACTGATCGTCACTTCGGCGACGATAGACACGCAAACCTTTTCGCGCCATTTTGGCGGCGCACCCATCGTCGACGTCGAAGGCCGCGGCTATCCGGTGGAGGTGCGCTGGCGACCGCCGGACGAACGCGGCGACACCGGCACAAGCGAACAGATCGTCGCCGCGCTCGACGAGATCGCGGCGGAAGACCCGCGCGGCGACGTGCTGGTATTCCTGCCCGGCGAGCGCGAGATCCGCGACGCGCACCTGGCCCTGACCCGGCGCCGTTACCGCGCGACCGAAATCCTGGCGTTGTATGCGCGCCTGTCCGCGGCCGAACAGGATCGCGTGTTCAAGCCCGGCAGCGCGCGGCGCATCGTGCTGGCAACGAACGTCGCGGAAACCTCGCTCACCGTGCCGCGCATCAAATATGTCGTCGACACCGGCACGGCACGCGTCAAGCGCTATTCGCCGCGCAACCAGCTCGAACGGCTGCACATCGAGCCGATCGCTCAAGCGGCGGCCGACCAGCGCAAGGGCCGCTGTGGCCGCGTCGGTCCCGGTGTGTGCGTGCGCCTGTATGGCGAGGATGATTTTGCCGGACGCCCGCAGTACTCCGATCCGGAAATCCTGCGATCGTCGCTGGCCGGCGTCATCCTGCGCATGTTGAACCTCAAGCTCGGCGAAGTGGAGAAGTTTCCCTTTGTCGAGGCGCCGAACGCGCGCGCGATCGGCGATGGTTGGCGGCGGCTAGCTGAATTGCATGCGGTCGATGACGACAAGCACCTGACCGAGACAGGTCGTGCGATGTCGCGTTGGCCAATCGATGTGGCACTGGCGCGCATGCTGATCGAGGCGCAGCGCCTGGGCGCGTTGCGCGAATTGCTGGTTCTCGCAGCGTTTCTTTCTATCCAGGACCCACGCGAGCGGCCGGCGGACGCGCGCCAGGCCGCCGACGCGGCGCACGCGCCGTGGCTGGATGCGAAATCCGATTTCGTCACGGTGTTGAATCTGTGGCACGCACATGCGCTGGCGCACGAGGAACTCACCCAATCGAAACTGCGCGATTGGTGTCGCGAGCGGTTTCTTTCCTACCTGCGCATGCGCGAGTGGCGCGAGTTGCACCGGCAACTGTTGCTGATCGCGGAAGAATCGCGCTGGAGACAAAATGCCGAGCCTGCGAGTTTCGAGGCCATCCACGCCTGTCTGCTGTCCGGCTGGCCGACCCAGGTCGGGCGCAAGGACGAGCGTGGCGATTACCGCGGCACGCGCGAACGCAAGTTCCGCGTCTTTCCGGGTTCCGCGCTGGCGAAGGCGCCGCCGCAGTGGATTCTCGCCGGACAGATTCTCGATCTGCAAAAAGTATACGGAATGCTGTGCGCGCGCGTTGAACCGGAATGGATCGAGCGCGCGGTCGCGCACCTGGCGAAAAAAAGCTGGCGCGATCCGCACTGGTCGCGCAAGCGCGGCGCCGTGCTCGCCTTCGAACAAGTTGTGCTGTTCGGCCTGACGCTCGTGGAAAAGCGCGCCGTGCAATTCGGTGCGCAGGATCCCGCCGCAGCGCACGCCGTTTTCGTGCGCGAAGCGCTGGTACGCAGCGACATCGACAGCCGCGCCGATTGCGTGCGCGCCAACGCGCGCGTACTCGCGCAGGCGCAGGAGCTCGAAGCCAAGCAGCGCCGCGCGGGACTGGTTCGGAGCGAGGACGAACTCGTCGCGTTTTTCGCCGGAAAAATGCCGCCGGATATCTCGACCACGGCCGCGTTCGACGCCTGGTACCGCCGCGCGATGCCAGCCGAGCAGGCGGCGTTGCGTTGGTCGCTGGACGACGTGCTGGCGAGCGTGCAGGGTTTGCGCGCTTCGGATTTCCCGTCCGCGCTGGAATTCGCCGGCCATCGCCTGAAACTCGAATACCGCTTTGTGCCGGGCGATGCCGCCGATGGCGTGACGCTGCACGTGCCGCTCGCCTTCGTCAACGCCGTGCAGGCGACGCGTTGCGAATGGCTGGTGCCGGGATTGTTGCCGGACAAGGTGGCCGAACTGA
>DATIOA010000053.1:0-2284 GCA_035473575.1 Rudaea sp.
CGGCGCGATGGAGCACACGATCATCGTGGCGGCTTCGGCGTCCGACTCGGCGGCGATGCAGTATCTCGCGCCCTACTCGGGTTGCTCGATGGGCGAATACTTCCGCGACAACGGCCAGGACGCGCTGATCATCTATGACGACCTGACCAAGCAGGCCTGGGCGTATCGCCAGATCTCGCTGCTGCTCAAGCGTCCGCCGGGCCGCGAGGCATATCCGGGCGACGTGTTCTACCTGCACTCTCGCCTGCTCGAACGCGCCGCGCGCGTGAACGAGGCATACGTCGAAAAGTTCACCAAGGGTACGGTGAAGGGCAAGACCGGTTCGCTGACCGCGCTGCCGATCATCGAAACCCAGGCCGGCGACGTGTCGGCATTTGTGCCGACGAACGTGATTTCGATCACCGACGGCCAGATCTTCCTGGAAACGGACCTGTTCAACGCCGGCATCCGCCCGGCCGTGAACGCCGGCATTTCGGTGTCGCGCGTGGGCGGTGCGGCGCAGACCAAGATCATCAAGAAGCTGTCCGGCGGCGTGAAACTGGCGCTTGCACAGTACCGCGAACTCGCCGCGTTCGCACAGTTCGCGTCCGACCTTGACGCCGCCACGCGTGCACAGTTGGAACGCGGCCAACGCGTGACCGAACTCATGAAGCAGAAGCAGTACGCGCCGCTGTCGATCGCGCAACTCGCGCTGTCGCTGTACGCGGCCGAGAAGGGTTACCTCGACGATCTGGCGATCGCCAAGATCCTGCCGTTCGAGCACGCCCTGCACGCCCACTTCGCTGCCAACTACGGCGACTGGATGAAGGCCGCAAACGACAAGGCCGACTGGAACGACGCCATCGAGACGACGCTCAAGAAGGGCATCGAAGAATTCAAGAAGACGGGTAGCTGGTAAGCCGCCATGGCCGGTGCACGCGAAATACGAACCAAGATCAAGTCCGTCGCGAACACGCGCAAGGTGACGCGCGCGCTGGAAATGGTCTCGGCTTCCAAGATCCGCAAGGCGCAAGACCTGATGCGCAGCTCGCGTCCGTATGCGCGCGCGATGCGCCAGGTGGTCGGCCACATCGCCAAGGCCAACACCGAGTTCAAGCATCCGTTCCTGTCCGCGCGCGAGAACGTCAAGCGCGTCGGCTACATCGTCGTCTCGACCGACCGCGGCCTGTGCGGAGGTTTGAATTCCAACCTGTTCCGCAAGTTGTTGGCCGAAATCCGCGAGTGGAACGAGAAGAACGTCGAAGTCGATATCGTCGCCATCGGCAGCAAGGCAAATGTGTTTTTCCGGCGCCTCAAGGTGAACCTGGTCGGCAGCGCGACGCATCTGGGCGAGAAGCCGAAGATCGAGCAGCTGATCGGCGTGATCAAGATCATGCTCGATGGCTACAGTGCCGGCACGATCGATCGCCTGACCCTGGCGTACAACGATTTCGTAAACACGATGACGCAGAAGCCGACACTCGATCAGCTGCTGCCGCTGCCGCCGTCGGAATCGCTCGCCACCGCACACGATTGGGACTACCTGTACGAGCCGGATGCCGAATCCGTGCTCGCACATGTGCTGACGCGCTACATCGAGTCGCTGGTGTATCAGGCGACGCTGGAGAATCTCGCCAGCGAACACGCCGCGCGCATGGTCGCGATGAAGTCCGCCGGCGACAACGCGAAGAAGGCGATCGATTCGCTGACCCTGGTCTACAACAAGGTGCGTCAGGCGGCGATCACCCAGGAAATTTCCGAAATTGTGGGCGGCGCGGCGGCTGTATGAGTGCGCTCGTCCATGATCGCGAAGATCACGAAGCGGCCATCCGTGGCCGCACTTTTCAACAAGATTCGCGCTAATACATCAGGTTTATTTGGAGCAACTCCATGAGTCAAGGCAAAGTAGTCCAAATCATCGGCGCGGTGGTCGACGTCGAATTCCCGCGCGATGCGGTACCGAAGGTGTACGACGCGCTGAAAGTCGAGGGCACCGCAGTCACGCTCGAAGTGCAACAGCAGCTTGGCGACGGCGTCGTGCGCACGATCGCGCTCGGCTCTACCGACGGACTCAAGCGCAATCTTGTCGCCGTGAACACCAATGCCGGCATCAAGGTACCGGTCGGGACTGCCACGCTCGGCCGCATCATGGACGTGCTCGGCACGCCGATCGATGAAATCGGCCCGATCGGCGCCAAGGACCATTGGGAAATCCATCGTCCGGCGCCGAGCTACGACGAACAGGCCGCGGCGAACGATCTGCTCGAAACCGGCATCAAGGTCATCGATCTCGTCGCGCCGTTCG
>DATIOA010000054.1:0-6080 GCA_035473575.1 Rudaea sp.
TAATCGAGGAATGCGCGCTGCTCTTCAATGATGCTTTGCGCCACGCGCAGCAGCGTATCATTGCGGGATTCCAGGCTGCTCAGGAAATAGCGCGCCTCCTGCACGCGACCATACCGAAAGCCGGCACGCGCGCCAAGCGGCACCGGATGCTGCGTAGTATCCTGCGGCCATGACCGCGCCCGACGACGATCTCGACGCCGAGGAGTTGCTCGTGCTGCTCGACAGCATCGAGCCGCGCGACGACGCGGCGCGCGATTCTGCGAGCGCGTATCTGGGTGAAATCGGATTGATTCCGCTGCTCGACGCCGCGCACGAGCGCGCGCTCGCGCTGCGCGTGCGCGCGAACGACACCGATGCGCGCCGGCAGATGATCGAGGCGAATCTGCGCCTGGTCGTCAGCGTGGCGCGCGGTTATGTCGGCCGTGGCGTGCCGCTGATGGACCTGATCGCCGAGGGCAATTTGGGACTCATCCGCGCGGTGGAAAAATTCGAACCGGCGCGGCGCTTGCGTTTTTCCACCTACGCGGTGTGGTGGATCCGCGAGGCCGTGCAGCACGCGCTGATGCACCAGGGCCGCACCGTGCGCGTGCCGGTGCACGTGCTGCGCGAGTACGCGCGGGTGCTGCGCGCGCGGCGCGAGTTCGTGGCTGCGCACGGACGCGTGCCCGGCGTCGACGAGCTCGCGCAGGCGGCCGGGAAATCCGTAACCGAGGTGAGCGAACTGCTCGCCGCGACCGAACGCATCAGCTCGCTGGATGCGCCGTTGTCGGAAAGCGACGATCGCGCATTGAGCGAACAGATTTCATTGAACGATGCGGAAACCGCAACTGCCGACAGCGCGCCATCCGCCGGTCTTGGCGCATGGATCGTGCAACTGCCCGAGCGCGAGCGCTGGGTGCTCGAACGCCGCTTCGGCCTGAACGATCACGGCGTGCAGACGCTGGCGGAAGTCGCCGAGCAACTTGGCCTGACGCGCGAACGCGTGAGGCAAATTCAGGCAGCGGCGTTGAAGAAGCTGCGTGCGCTGATGGAGCGCGACGAGGCGGATTAATCCGGCAACAAGAACACCGCCACCACCTCGCGCCCTTCGCCGGCCAGCACGTTGAACGTGCGCGCGGCGGCGGCATTGTCCATGGTTTCCAATCCGATTCCGCGCTTGAGGAATTGCGCCAGCACGGCCTGCGGCGGAAACACGGCGCGCGCGCCGGTGCCGAGCAGGACGACTTCAGGTTTGAAGGCGAGGATGGATTCGATCGCGGCGTCGTCGAACTGGTCCGGACGGCGCACGGGGAAATCCTCGACGATGCGCGTGGCGCTGACGACGAGACTGCGGTGCAGCACGCGGTCGATCACGGTGACGGATTGCGCATCCGCATGGCGCAGGAAGAATTGCTGTTCGTAGTGGTGTTCGGTGAGTTGCATGGCTACAACACTGTCATTCCGGCAGGGACTGCCGGAATCCAGGTCACAGGGACGTGGATGTCGCAGCAGTGACGCCATCCATGGAGTCTGGGTCCCGGCAATCCCTGCCGGGACGACGGGCAATTTTTACCTATCGCGGCAACGCCAGCTTCGGTTTCTCGTCGTTGCGCCGGTAGAAGCAGGCGACGCGACCGATGCTTTGCACGAGTTCGGCCTTGGTGCCGTCGCCGAGCTCGGCGATGTGCAGCTTGCGTTCGTCGCGGTCGTCGCCGAGCTTCACCTTGACCAGTTCGTGCTGGTCGAGCGCGGCGGAAAATTCCTTGAGCAAGGCCGGCGTCACGCCCTTGTTGCCGGTCAGGATCACCGGCTTGAGGCTGTGCGCGAGGCCGCGCAGATAGCGTTTCTGGCTGGGCGAGAGGGACATGGCTAGGCCCGATTCAGGGATTTACAGGGTATCATGCGGCCATGCAGCATTTCGAGGCGTTGCGTGGCACGTAGCAAGTCCAGTTCGCGCTGGCTCAAGGAACATTTCAGCGATCCTTTCGTCAAACGCGCGCAGGCCGAAGGCTGGCGTTCGCGCGCGGTGTTCAAGCTCGAGGAACTGATCGAACGCGACCGCCTGCTCAAGCCGGGCATGCTGGTCGTCGACCTGGGCGCGGCGCCGGGTGGCTGGTCGCAGATGGTGCGCGAGCGCCTCGGCGACAAGGGCCGCATTGTGGCGCTGGACATCCTGCCCATGCAGGGCATCGCCGGGGTGGAGTTCATCGAAGGCGATTTCCGCGAGGACGAGGTTCTGAAACGGCTGGAAGCGACCTTGAACGGCGCCCCTGTCGACCTTGTGCTTTCGGACATCGCGCCCAATATGAGCGGTGTGGAAACGTCAGATCAGGCACGTGTCATGCATCTGGCTGAATTGGCACAGGAATTCGCTGCCGTCCACCTGAAACCCGGCGGCGCGTTCGTGGTCAAACTGTTTCAGGGCCGCGGTTTCGACGAGTACGTGAAAAACTTGCGCAAGGCTTACGAGCGCGTCAGCATGCGCAAACCGAAGGCCTCACGCGCGCGCAGCCCCGAAGTTTACGCGTTGGCTACCGGCAAGAAGTGAGAGACACCATGAACGATATGGCCAAGAACCTGCTGCTCTGGATCGTGATTGCGGTCGTGCTGATCGCCGTGTTCCAGAGCTTCAATCCGCACAGCACGAGTCCGCGCAACATTTCCTATTCGGATTTCATGCAGCAGGTGGAGAACAATGCGGTCGCGCAGGTGTCGATCAGCCCCACGATGCCGTCCAACATCACCGGCAAGCGCAAGGATGGCAGCCCGCTGTCGACCACCGCGCCGTTCGACGACAGCCAGATGATTTCGACCCTGCGCTCGCACAACGTCGAGGTCACGCAAGAGCCGGCGGACAACAGCGGCGTGTTTTGGCGTGCGGTGATCGACTGGGTGCCGATCCTGTTGATCTTCGGCGTCATCTTCTACTTCATGCGCCAGATGCAGGCCGGCGCCGGCGGCCGCGGCGCGATGAGCTTCGGCCGTTCGCGCGCGAAACTGCAGGGCGAGGACCAGGTCAAGATCAATTTCAGCGACGTCGCCGGTTGCGACGAAGCCAAGGAGGAAGTCGGCGAACTGGTCGAGTTCCTGCGCGATCCGGGCAAGTTCCAGAAACTCGGCGGACGCATCCCGCGCGGCGTGCTGATGGTCGGTTCGCCCGGTACCGGCAAGACCCTGCTCGCGAAAGCGATCGCGGGCGAGGCCAAGGTGCCGTTTTTCTCGATTTCCGGTTCCGATTTCGTCGAGATGTTCGTTGGCGTCGGCGCTTCGCGCGTGCGCGACATGTTCGAGCAGGCGAAGAAACACGCGCCGTGCATCATCTTCATCGACGAAATCGACGCGGTCGGCCGCCATCGCGGCGCGGGCCTGGGCGGCGGTCACGACGAACGCGAGCAGACGTTGAACCAGTTGCTGGTCGAGATGGACGGCTTCGAAGGCAACGAGGGCATCATCGTCATTGCCGCCACGAACCGTCCCGACGTGCTCGATCCCGCACTGCTGCGTCCCGGTCGCTTCGACCGCCAGGTCGTGGTGCCGCTGCCCGACCTTCGCGGCCGCGAGCAGATTTTGAAAGTCCACATGCGCAAGGTGCCGCTGGCCGACGACGTCGACGCCACGCTGATCGCGCGCGGCACGCCGGGATTCTCCGGCGCGGATTTGGCCAACCTTGTCAACGAGGCGGCGCTGTTCGCCGCGCGCTTGAATTCGCGCGCGGTGACGATGGATCACTTCGAGCGCGCCAAGGACAAGATCATGATGGGCTCCGAGCGCAAGTCCATGATCATGAGCGAGGACGAGAAGAAGCTCACCGCCTACCACGAGGCCGGCCACGCCATCGTCGGGCGCCTCGTGCCCGATCACGATCCGGTGCACAAGGTCACCATCATTCCGCGCGGCCGTGCGTTGGGCGTGACGCTGTTCCTGCCCGAGGCCGACCGCTACAGCCACAGCAAGACTTTCCTCGAAAGCCGCCTCGCCAGTCTGTACGGCGGTCGCGTGGCCGAAGAAATCATCTTCGGCGACGACAAGGTCACGACCGGTGCGTCGAACGACATCCAGCGTGCGACCGCCTTGGCGCGCGACATGGTGACCAAGTATGGCCTGTCGCCGGAAATGGGACCGATGACCTACAGCGCCGAAGAAGACGAGGTGTTCCTGGGTCGCTCCGTCACCCAGCACAAACAGGTATCCGAGGAAACCGTGCGCCAGATCGACGAAGTCGTGCGCGGCGTCATCGACAACGCGTACAACCGTGCGCGTACCCTGCTGACCACGCATATCGACAAGCTGCACAGCATGGCCACGGCGTTGCTGCAATACGAAACCATCGACAGCGAGCAGATTACCGCGATCATGGAAGGCCGCGAACCCGGGCCGCCGAAGGATTGGCAGAAATCCGGTACCGGTGGCGATGGCGGCAAGCCGGGCGTCGGCAAGCCAGCCTCGCCGCCGCTCGGCGGGGCGGCTGCGCAGCATTAGCCGGCACCTGCCATACTCGAATCGAAGGCCGCCCGAGGGCGGCCTTCATTTTGTTAGAGTACGGCGATGTTCGATCTCGTCCGCACCCTCGATTGCGCCGGCCGCGAATTGCGCCTGGACCGCGCGCGCATCGCCGGCATCGTCAACGTCACGTCGGATTCGTTCTCCGGAGACGGGCGAATGCTGGCCGATGCCGCCATCGCGCGTGGCTTGGAATTGGCGGAGCAGGGTGCCGATCTGCTCGACGTCGGCGGCGAGTCCACGCGGCCCGGTGCTGCACCGGTTTCCGCGGAGGATGAAATCGTGCGGGTCGTGCCGGTGATCCAGGCGCTGGCCGAACGTACGGCATTGCCGATTTCCATCGACACCTCGAAGCCCGAAGTCATGCGCGCAGCGGTTGCCGCCGGCGCGGGCATGATCAACGACGTGTACGCGCTGCGCCGCGAAGGCGCGCTGGATGCGGCGGCGGCATCAAAAGTGCCGGTGGTGCTGATGCACATGCTCGGCGAACCCCGCACGATGCAGGACGCCCCGCACTACGACGATGTCGTGTCCGACGTGCGCCGCTTCCTCGCCGAGCGCATCTTCGCCTGCGAGATGGCAGGCATCGACAAGAAACGCATCCTTGCCGATCCTGGTTTTGGTTTCGGCAAGACGCTGGAACACAACCTCGTGCTGCTCGCGAACCTCGACCAACTCGCCGCCCTCGGCGTGCCGTTGATGGCGGGACTGTCGCGCAAGGCCATGATCGGTACGCTCACTGGCCGCGAGAATCGCACCAATTCCGGCGCAGATCGCGCCGCAGGTTCCGCAGCCGCGGCAATGATCGCGGTGCAGAAAGGCGCCGCGATCGTGCGCGTACACGACGTTGCCGCCACGCGCGATGCACTGGCAGTATGGGAAGGCATGGCGCGCGGAATCAAACCCGTGAAGAAGGAAGCGAAGCCGTTTGGCTCACAGCGGTTCGGCGACGACGATTAAACCGGCTTCAACGCCGCGCTGTCCCATCCGGCTTTCGGCTCGAAACGCTTGCCGTATTTGCCGGCAAGTTCTGCCAGTTGCGCCTTGATCTTGTCCGCGCCCTCGCTGCGGATGTGCTGGATCGGGCCGCCGCGGAACGGCGCGAAGCCGGTGCCGAAGATGACCCCCGCGTCGAGCAGGTCGGCATCGTCGACCACACCGTCGTGCAGGCATGCAACCGACTCGTTGAGCATCGGCAGGATCATGCGCTCGGTGATGTCGGCGGGAGCCTGATACTTGGGATCGATCTCGGGTTTGACCGGCTTGCCGTTCTCCCACTTGTACAGGCCCTCGCCGGTCTTCTTGCCTTTCTTGCCTGCGGCGACGAGTGCGTCGAGGCCGTCCGGAATTTCCAGGCCGAGGAATGTGCCGACCTCCTGACCAACCGAGGCGCACACATCCAATCCGACCGTGTCGGCGAGTTCGATCGGGCCCATCGGCATGCCGAATTTCTTCGCCGCCTTGTCGAGCACGGGGCCGGGCACGCCTTCCTTGAACAGGCGCATCGCTTCGAGCAGGTAGGGCATCAGGATGCGGTTGACGAGGAATCCTGGCGTGCCCTTGACCGGCACCGGCAGCTTGTCGATGGCCTTGCAGAAGGC
>DATIOA010000055.1:0-15958 GCA_035473575.1 Rudaea sp.
GCAATACACGCATGGGGTCGAACCGGATGGAAGCTGCGCGCATTTTAGCAGCGTGGGGCCGGTACAATGACGCCCTTTGCGGAGTTCCGACGTGCCGACGACGTTATTGCAATCGAATCTGCCCGGATTGAATCTGATCCACCGCGGCAAGGTGCGCGACGTCTACGCGCTGTCCGCGCAGGAACTGCTGATCGTCGCCACGGATCGCTTGTCCGCGTTCGACGTGGTCCTGCCCGATCCGATTCCGGGCAAGGGCGAGATGCTGTGCCAGATCTCCAACTTCTGGTTCGGCAAGACCGCGCACCTGGTGCCGAATCACCTGACCGGCAAATCCGTCGTCGCCGTGCTGCCCGCCGGCACGGATGCGGCATTGTATACAAAGCGCAGCGTGGTCGCGAAGCGCCTGAAACCGCTACCGGTCGAGGCGATCGCGCGCGGTTATCTGATCGGTTCGGGCTGGAAGGATTACCAGGCAACGGGCGCGCTGTGCGGCATCAAGCTTCCGGCCGGCCTGCGCCAGGCGGAAAAATTACCGGAACCGATCTTCACGCCATCGACCAAGGCCGCGGCCGGACGCCACGACGAGAACGTCTCCTTCGATGCGGTGGTGAAGACGATCGGCGCGGACTTGGCCGAACAGGTGCGCGCCGCGACGCTGAAAATCTACGCCTTCGCCGCGGATTACGCCGCGCAGCGCGGAATCCTGATCGCCGATACCAAGTTCGAGTTCGGCACCGACGACAATGGCAAGCTCTACGTCATGGACGAAATGCTCACGCCGGATTCCTCGCGCTTCTGGCCGGCCGACGAATACCGCGTCGGCATCAGTCCGCCGAGCTACGACAAACAGTTCGTGCGCGATTACCTGGAAACGCTGGACTGGAACAAGACCGCGCCCGGCCCGAAGCTGCCTGCCGCGGTGATCGCGGGCACGGCGTCGAAGTATGCCGAGGCCTTGAACAAACTGGCCGGCATCGTGCTCGACTGAGCACGACGCCGGCGCAAGCGCCTACCAGATCTTCACGCGCTGGTCTGGTGCGAGGTAGAGCTTCTCGTCGGCCTTGACGTCGAATGCCGCGTACCACGCGTCGATGTTGCGCACGGTCTGCGCGCGGAACTGCGCCGGCGCGTGCACGTCGGTGGTGATGCGCTGGCGCAACGCGGCGTCGCGAATCTTGCTGCGCCAATCCTGGCCGAAGGCGAGGAAGAAACGCTGGTCGCCGCTGAGATTCTCGATCGCGGGTGCCGGCTTGCCGTCCAGCGACAGGTGATAGGCCGCGTAGGCGGCCGTCAGGCCCGACACGTCGGCGATGTCCTCGCCGAGCGTCTGTTTGCCGCTCACATGCAGGCCCGGCAACGCTTCGTAGCCGTCGAACTGTTTGGCCAGCGCGTCGGTCGCGGTTGCGAAGTGCGCCGCGTCGGCGGGCGTCCACCAGTTGGCGAGGCGTCCCTGCGCATCGAATTCCGAACCGGTGTTGTCGAAGCTGTGGCTGATCTCGTGGCCGATGATCGCGCCGATCGCGCCGTAGTTCGCGGCCGCATCCGCCTGCGGATCGAAGAACGGCGGTTGCAGGATCGCGGCGGGGAAGTTCAGCGCGTTCTGCAGCGGCAGGTTCACCGCGTTCACCGTCTGCGGCGTCATCCACCATTCGCCGCGGTCGATGGGCGTGCCGATCTTGGCCTTCTGGTAGGCGTACTCGAACGCGGCCGCGCGCTGCTGGTTGCCGAGCGCATCGTCCGGTTTGATCTCGAGCGTGGCGTAATTGCGCCAGGTTTCCGGATAACCGACGCCGACATGCAGCGTCACGAGTTTTTCCTTGGCCTTGGCACGGGTTTCCGGCGCCATCCAGGCGAGATTGTCGATGCCCTTGTCGAACGCGGCGACGAGGTTCTTCACGATCGCCTGCACTTCGGTCTTGGACGAGGCAGGGAAATATTTCGCGACGTACAACTGGCCGACCGCGTCGCCCAGGTCGGTATTCGTCGCTTCCACCGCGCGTTTCCAGCGCTCGCGTTGCTGCGGCGTGCCCTGCAGGGTCTGCCCGTAGAAGCCGAATTGCAGGTCGGCGAAGGCTTTTGGCAGCAACGGCGCGGAGTCATCGAGGGTGTGGAAGACGAGCAGGTCTTTCCAGCTGTCGATCGGCTCGTGCGCGGTCAACGCCGACAAACCCGCGATCGCCTTGGCCTGCCAGGCATCGATCTGCTTGACCTGGTCGAGCCCGGCCGCCTTGAAGTATTCCGGCCAATCCAGGCCCGGCGCTTTCTTGGCGAAATCCGCCGTGTTCCAGACGTTGTTCGCCTTGTGCGGGTCCTCGCTGTCGACGAGGCTTTCCTGCGCCTGCGCGATCTT
Source organism: Rudaea sp. (assembly GCA_035473575.1). GTDB lineage: Bacteria > Pseudomonadota > Gammaproteobacteria > Xanthomonadales > Rhodanobacteraceae > Rudaea. The sequence goes on from DATIOA010000055.1 coordinate 2,351, forward strand.
CGTTTCCAGCGCGAGGATCTTCGCGGCCTTGGCGTCCGCGTCGGCGATGTTCGCCTGCTTCAGCAGCGCGACGACATAGGCCTTGTACTTGTCGCGGAACTCGACCATCGCCTTGTCGGTGGAAAGGTAGTAATCGCGGCTGGGCATGGCGAGGCCGCCCTGCAGCAGGTAGGCCATGTTCGTGGAGGCATCTTCCAGGCCCTTGGTCACGAACAGGCCGAACAGATGCGAGGTATGGAAATGCGTGGCGTTGATCGGATCCACGTCCGCGCGCAGGCGGCTGCCGAGCACGCGCGCGAGGTCCGCGCGGGTCTTGATCGCGGCGATCGCATCGAATGCGGGTTTGAGCGGGTCGAGGCCGTCCTTGTCGATGGCGGCCTCGTCCATGAAGGCGGCGTAGTAGTCGGCGATCCGGCGCGCATCGCTGCCGGCAGCAGGTTGGGACGCGCCGGCAGTCTTGATCAGGTCGCTGGTCTGCTGCTCGGCCTTCTCGAACACCTCGAAGAAGGTGCCGGTATTGGAGCGGTCGGCGGGAATTTCCGCCGTCTTTACCCAAGCGCCGTTCGCGTAAGCGAAGAAATCGTCGCCGGGCTTGACGCCGTGGTCGATGGCGGCCAGGTCGATGCCGACGGACGGCGCCGGCGCGGCGGGTTCCGCGGGCGCGCTGGGCGCGGTTTTCGCGGTGGGCGGCGGGGCCGGCGCCTGCGAACAGGCGGCGATGCCGCAGACGATGACGGCGGCGAGCAGGGTTCTGGCGGGCATGGCGGCACTCCGAATGATGGAAACGGCATGATCGCCGCGCGGCACAGCGAACGCAATCGCAGGAAGTCATGCCTGCATTCGCGCGGAACCAAGGTTTTCGAACACGGCAAAAAACAAGGCGCCCGCAGGCGCCTTGTTCAAGCTGATTCAGGTGAATCCGTCAGCCGGCGGTCGCGGCCATGCCGGCAAACATGCCGAACATGGCGGCGCCGAACACGAAGAACAGGATGACGCAAAGGATGATCTCGATGATGATCTGGATCAAGGTGACCAGGCAGGCCCTGCCAAATCCCATCTGTCCGCCGTCCGGCTTCTTCAACAGGAAGTTGGTGATCGCCGCGTAGAGCACGAAGATCACGACCAGCGATACCAGAGAGCTCAGTCCGCCACTGCCGAGCACCATGGCCAGGAGCCAGCTGACCACGGCGGCCGCGATGAATTGGACGATGGTGGTGATGGCGGCGCTCGAAAATTTCGGTGTGAAGCCGCCGCCGAGCTTGGCCGACAGCATCAGGATGGCGGCGCCGATGGCGATGAAGACGACAAGAGCGATGACGGAATAAAGAATTGCGGTAACCATGGATTCTCCCCAAAAAGTGAAGGTCGGTGGTACGGATTGCGCATCCTGCGCGACTGGCTTCCACGGCATCCGTACCGGGCAGCTCCCTGCATAAACGCAAAAAAGCGGTAAAAGCGAACGCCAAACCCCGCGGGAACCCTACTTTGCCTCCACGGCCCGTTCCCGCGGCCGCAGCAACCAGCGGCACAATGCCGGCAGGAACACGATTGCGGCGATCATGTTGACCACGAACATGAACGTAAGCAGCACGCCCATGTCGGCCTGGAACTTTAGATCCGAGAAGATCCACAAGCCGACGCCGACTGCGAGCGTGAGCGCGGTGTAGAACACCGCGATGCCGGTGGTCTTGAGCGCGATGAAATACGACTCGGTCAGCGACTTGCCCTGCTGCATGGCCTCGCGCATGCGCGCGAAGATGTAGATCGCGTAGTCCACGCCGACGCCCACGCCGAGCGCGAGCACGGTGAGCGTGTTGACCTTCTTGCCGATGCTCATCTCCACCATCAATGAATGGCCCAGCTCCGTCACGAGGACGAGCGGAAGCACAATGCACAGCGCCGCCAGCGGATTGCGGAAGCTGAGCAGGCACATCACGAACACCGCGACGTAGAGCAGGTACAGCATGGTGTGGTCGACCGCGCGCACTTCGTCGTTGATCGCCGCCATCACGCCGACGTTGCCGGTGGCCAGGCGCAGGTTGACGCGGTTGCTGACGAAGGTCTTGCCCTGCGCCTGCGCGTCGTTGAATTCCTTGCCCAACTGCGCGCGCAGGTTCACGTCGGGCCCGGCGAATGCGTCGTTGTCGGCGCGGAATTTTTTCACGGCCGCGATCACGCGGTCGATTGTCGTCGCACGGTGGTCGGTCAGGAACATCATCACCGGCATGGCACTGCAGTCGCCATTGAGCAAACCCGAATCCGTCTCGAAGCCCTGCGTATCCTGGCGCAGGGCGTCGTTGTCGCGCGGCAGCTCGCGCCAGCGGATATTGCCTTCGTTCCAGCCGGCGTTGACGATCTTGGCCGCCATCGGCAGGGAGATGATCTGGGCCACGCCCGGCACGTTGCGCATGTGCCAGGCGAAGCGGTCGAGCGTTTCCATCACCGGATAGCTCGTCGTGCACGCGTTCGGCGCGACCTCGGCAATGACGTTGAGGATGTCCACGCCGAGCGCGAACTTGTCACTGATCAGCGCCGCGTCGCGGTTGTAGCGCGAATCCGGACGCAGCTCGGCCACGCCTTTCTGCGCGTCGCCGATCATCACGCGGCTGCCGTAATGCGCGGCCACGGCCCACATGGCCAATCCGATCAGGATGACGATCGCCGCCGGAACTGGCCGACTGAGTTTGGCGAGGATCGTCCACAGCTTGTCGAACTGGGTGAGCTGGCGCAGGCGCCAGTTGCATTTGGCCTGCAGATTGCGCAGCGCAGTGTACGAAAGCAGGACCGGCAGCAGGATCAGGTCGGTGAGGATGGTCAACGCCACGCCGACGGTGGCGGTGACGGCGAGTTCGAAGATGATCCGCACCGGGATGATGAGGATCGTGGCGAAGCCGATGCAGCCGGCGATAAGCGCAACCGTGCCGGGCACGAGCAGCATGCGGAAGGCGAGGCGGGCCGCGGTTTGCGGATCCACGCCATGGCGCTGGCGCAGTTCCTCGACCGTGCCGTCCTCGAGACCGCCGAAGAACAGTTCGCCGCGGAAGCGGTTGATCATCTGCTCGCCGTGGCTGACGGCGATCGCGAAGATCAGGAACGGCGTGAGCATGTTCATCGGATCGATGCCGAAGCCGAGCAGGCGCAGCGCGCCGAGCATCCAGATCACGGCGATGAGGGCGCAGGTCACGGTGAGCGTGGCGAGCTTGGTCGAAGCCGAATATGCGAACAGCAGCAGCCAGGTGAAGGCGATCGTGAAGAGGAAGAACTTGATGACCGACTTCGCGCCGGCGCTGATGTCGCCGACCATCTTGGCAAAGCCGATGACGGCGACGGTGGTGTCGGCATTCTCGTACTTGCTGCGGATCGCCTCGAGTTGCGCGTTGACCTTGTCGTAGTCGATCTTGACGCCGTGCGCGGGATCCTCGGGCACGAGGTCGACCCAGACCATGGCGCCGGAGAAGTCCTTGGCGACGAAACGCCCGACCACGCCGGCCTTTTCGATGTTGGCCTTGATCGTGGCGAATTGTTCCGGCGTCGGCTGGAAGCCGGGCAGGTCGGGCGTGAACGCATCCGGGATCACGTTGCCGCCGGCGAAGCCGTCCTCGACGACTTCGACGAAGCGCACGTTCGGCGTGAAAATCGAGCTGATCCGCGACGGATCGGCGTGATCGATCTTCGCGGCGTCGGTGGTGACTTTCTGCAGGGTCTGGAAGAACGGCAGGTTGAACATGTTGCCGTGCTTGTCCATCACCGCGATCAGGATGCGGTTGGCGCCGCCGAAGTCCTTCTCGTAATCGAGGAAGGTCTTCATGTATTCGTGCTTGAGCGGAATCTGTTTCTTGAAGCCGGCATCGACCTTGAGTTGCGAGGCGAAGAACGCCATCGCCACGGTGATCGCGGCGAAGATCAGCAGCACGATGATGCGGTTGCCGAAGATCAGGCGTTCGGCGGCGCGTTGGAAAGCGTTCGGTTCGGCGTTGGGATTGGTTGGAGCGGCCACGGGCGCCTCGCTGGGTTATCTAATTATTGAAAAAGTGCTGTCCTGCACTTTTTCATTGCGGTTTATACGTGCTGACGCCGTTCTCGCCGGCGAGCAGGAGATCGCCGGAATCGCCCAGCGGCAGCACTTCGGCGATGGTGCCGGCAGGCTGGTCGACGCGACTTGCCAGCGGTTCGCCGCCCTTGGCGCGCATCAGCACGATGCCGTTCGCGCCGACGATTGCGGCGCCGTCGTCGGGCAGCGCGGTGCCGCCCATCAGGCTGAGCTCGGTGCCCGTCGGAACCTGGGTCCAGTGGTCGCCCAGATCGGTGGATTCGAACGCGTGGCCGCGCAGACCGAACGCGAGCACGTGGTCGGCCGCATAGCCGATCACGCCGAACATGGAACCGTCGTAGGGCAGTTGCAGGCGCTGCCAGGTTTTGCCGTCGTCGCGCGAACGAAATGCCGCACCGCGCTCGCCGACGATGAACAGCGCGCCGCTGCCGGTGCGTGCGATCGCATTGAAGTGCGGCGTCGCTTCCTGGCCGATCTTGAGCTGGCTCGCGGTGAACGTCTGTTTGCCGGATTCGTCCGCGCCGGGCTTGGCCGCCGCGGTACTGTCGTCCATCGCGGCGTCGTCTTTCGGAATCGGCGCGACGGTCATCGTCTGCCAATGCTCGCCGCCGTCGTCGGTGCGCAGCGCAAGGCTGTATGCGCCGACGGCAAAGCCGTGTTTTGCGTCCGTGAACAGCACGCCGAGCAGCGGCGCGCCCTGGCGCGGGTCGGTCGGCGCATCGCCCGTCGGCGCGTGCCAGGAATCCTTGCGTTGCATCTGCCAGTGCGCGCCGCCGTCGGCGCTGTGCACGATCACGCCGTCGTGGCCGACGGCCCACACGTTTGCGTCGCTTGCCGTCACCGCGGTCAGGGTGGAGCGCGTCGGCACCTGCGCCTGCTGCCACTGCGTGCCGTCGGTGGAGACGAGGATGTCGCCGCGCCCGCCCACGGCGACGTAGCCGTTCGCGGTGCGGGCCAGGCCCAGCAGTAGCGATTGCGAAGCGAGCGGCATGATTTCGGCGGGACTTTCCACCGGGTCGGGCCAGGCGAATTTGTCGGCGGCAGGCGCCGATGCTGCGGCCACGCACGCAGTCAACGCCGCCGCGAGCCGCCAACGCGAATATCCGGATCGCTTCATTGCCCCGCCCCTTTGCGCATTGCCGCCCTACGTTACTCCAAAAACGCATCGGCCGCCCAGTGGGCGGCCGATGCCGGTGCGCGGACTTTGCGAGTGCTACTGGATGCCGCGTGTGCGCAGCGCCTGCGGCGAGAACATGTCGGGCGTGGCCGGATACGAGAAGTTGTATTCCGGTTCCTGGTTGTCCAAGCCCTGCACCAGGTAGCGCCCGGCTTTCAGGTCGTAAGCGATTTCCAGCGTCGACCAGAACACCGGTACTTCGTAGTAGTTCACACTCGGCGCTTCGGAATAGCGCCACAGCTTGCCCTGGCTGTCGTAGTGGTCGATCTCGAGGATCTGCCAGCTGTCCTCGTCGAGATAGAACGTGCGCTTGGGATTGATGTGGCGCTGACCGGGCTTGAGGTCGGCCTCGACGACCCACACGCGATGCAACTCGTAGCGCAGCAGGTCCGGATTGATGAAGTTCGGCTGGATCAGGTCCTTGACCAGGGTCTTGTCGCTGTGCGCCTTGTAGGAGTTGTACGGCATGTACAGTTCCTTTTTGCCGACCAACTTCCAGTTGTATTTGTCCAGCGCGCCGTTGAACATGTCGGTCATGTCGTTCGTGCGCAGGCCGTCCGAGGCCGTGCCGGGATTGTCGTAGGCCACGTTCGGCGCGCGCCGAACGCGGCGCTGGCCGGGGTTGTAGATCCACGCCTGGCGCGGTTCCTTCTTCGAATCCAGGGTCTCGTGCACGAGCAGCACTTGCCCCGCGAGGCGCGGCGGCGAGACCACGTCTTCGAGGAAGTACAGCAGGATGTTGTGGATGTCCTTGAGCGTGTTGCCGGGCTTGTAATACAGGCCCAGGCCGAACTCGTGGAAGCGGATCAGGGTGTACTGGCCCGACGAGGTCGGGATGGCCTGGTCGTTCCAGCGTTCGAACGTCACGCCCTTGAACTTCAGCTTGTGGTTCCAGATCGCTTCCATGCCGGCCTTGGCCGGATCCTTGTCCAGGATCGGGAAGGGCAAGCCTTCGGCCACGTTCGCCACGCCTTCGCCGTCGTCCACCAGCTCGCCGGTCGCGGCGTTCTTCATCGTCATCTCATACGTGCGCTGCGGATAACTCGCGCTGCGCCGCGTGGGATACACGACCATGCGCCAGTCCGGGTGTCTGGCGAACATCGCCTGCTGCCCGGCGGAAAGCTTGTCCGCGTAATCCTTGTAGTTCTTCGCCGTGATCGTGAACAGCGGCTTGTCGTTCGCGAACGGATCCGGATGGTGCATGCCGGTCTTGTAGCCGGCGGGTGGCGTGGTGATGCCGCCGGTCCATTCCGGGATGACGCCATCCTTGCTGCCGGCGCGTTCGGCACCGACCGGCGTCAGCGGCGTGCCGGTGAGGCCGAGCTTGGCCACTTCGTCGGGCGGCGCCTTGGCCTGTACACCGACGGCGAATACCGCGCAGGCCACCAGGACGGCGAGCTTGCTGTGTTGGAATTGGAACATGACTTGTCTCCCCGTCGATGCTTCAGAACGAATATTTGGCCGAGAACTGGATGAAGTCGCGGTCGCTGATCAGATTGAGGTCGCCGGCGCCGAAGTAATTCGTGTAGGCGAGATCGAAAGCCCAACGGTCGATGTAGGTGGCTTCGGCGCCAACGGTGATGGCTTTGCGGCCGCGAATGAAGTTTCCGCCCGGCCCCGGCGTGATGCCGCCCACGTCGTGGCTGAAGGCAACGCGCGGCGAGAGGTTGAACGGCGTGCCGAACACGTTGTTGTAATCGCCGCGCGCGGCGACGCGGTAGCCCCAAGAGAACTTGGTCGCGAAACCGTTGGTCTGGGTGATCGGGTTGCGCAGGTAGCCGGTGGTGACATCCGCGCCGCCGCCGGTATCGGTGCCGTCGCCATTGAAGCGCAGGCCGCCCGGCAGATCCCAGACCTCATCGAATCCGACTTCGCCAACCAGGGCGATCTGGTTCGCGCGGAACGGGTTGTTCGGCCCGAACACCTTGGTCGCGGTCAGTTGCAACTGCGACATCTTGTGCCGCTCCCAGCCCTGGATTTCCTGTCCCGGAGCGAACTGTCCGAGCTGGCTGACGAAACGCAAGGCAGGCTGCGGAATCACCGTGTTGAGCGGGGTCAGGCCGGCAAACAGCAATTCGACGCTGTGCAGTTGCAGCGGGACGTTCGGCCGGTAGCTCAACTCGCCCTGCAGGGCGATGCCGCCGGTTTCGAGCAGGGTATTGAAGCTAACCGCGAACAGGTGGATGTCCTTCGGGTATTCGACGAAATAGCTGCCCGCAACGGGCAGTACGCCGGACGGCGGCGCGGTGACGGCGACACCGCTCACCAACGGCAACTTGCTGTGATAGTTGATCGCGTAGAAACCGAATTCGGTGTTGTTCAGCCAGTCGGCCATATAGCGCAGCGCGCCGCCAAACTGGCCGCTCTCGCTCGGATACCTGTCGCGGCCACGCGGGAATGAGGCCGAGCAGCCGGCTTGCACCAGCGCCGGCGGCAGGCCGGTGTCGCTGTTCTGGTAGTTGCGCCCGTAGCAGACATCATAGTAGCGGTCCGGATTGACCACCGGCTGCGGCACGGTGCCGAAATTGAGCATGACGTAACGGCCGCCGATCGTGGCGTAGTCGTTGGTCGAGAAGAAGCTGCCGACCGGATCCGGATCGGTTTGCTGGTACTCGAACTGGTAATACGCTTCGGCCGAAAGCGTATCGGTGAAGTTGAAGGATCCCCACAACATGTTGATCGGCACGAAGGCTTGCTTGAGTTCGGCGCCGGCGACGTGCAGCTTGGATACGTCGACCGGGTTGATCGCGCTGGAAACGCCGCCCTGGATGAACGTGCTCTCGCCCCAGCTCACCACCTGGCGGCCAACGCGGCCCGTGCCGGTGTGGCCATCGACGTTGAAATTGTGCCAAAGGAAGAAGTCGAGGAATTTCGCGTCCTTGCCGATTCTCTTTTCGGCATCGCGGGAGATGTTGGAACGGCCGTTGTTTTCGTCGTCGTAGAACGCGTAGCCGCGCACGAACGCGCCCCAGTCCTCGCCATACTTCACGTTGAGTTCGATGTTGGCGCTGACCGCATTGGAGATCGGCGTCCAGCGGCCATAGGCGAGGTCGCCATCGTCGCTATTGACCGACCAGCGCCCGATGGCGGCGCGCTGGGCCGAACCGCCGAGCGGCTGCGCGCCGATCGCCGGATTGAAATGGGCCTTGCCGACGAGACCGTTGGAAGCGTCCTGGGTGCGGTAGGCGACGCCGTAGGACACGGTCGTGTTCACGGTTCCGTGCAAGCCATCGGGATCGCCGAACTCGATGGCGTGGGCGGGCGAAATCGCCACGCCGGCAAGCGCAAGGGCGATGCCGAGACTCAAGCCGCGCGGCAGCAAGCGGGAACGCACGGCACTGTTGTGGTAGGTGGTCATGATGGTTATCCCCGGTTACTGGCTGACGATGACGGAAGGATTCGAGACGATCACGGCCTGACCGCCCGAAGCGATCATGCTCGCCATCTCGCCCTGCATTTCCGCGGTGACCGCGGGCGAACTGGTCGGATCGAGCAGCGAACCGTGCGTGCCCTGGGTGAAGCGCACCACGCCGCGGATGCTCGCGGCCTGCGTCGTTGCCTTGATGCTCGACAGTCCGAGCGCAGCCAGCAGCGGCTCCGTGCCCGAGGTCGGCGCCGAAGCCACCGAGTTCGGGATCACCTGGTCGTTCGGATGGTTCGCATCGCCGACCACTTCCTGGGCGAGGATGCTCTTGCCCGCGGCCGCGAAGGCGAAGTTGATCGAATCGCCGGAATCGACGACGGTCTGCGCGGCGCCGAGGAAGGCGGCATAGTCCGGGGTGCCCGGATGCAGGCCGGCTTGCGCCAGGCCGGCGTTGATCACCGGTCCGAACGTGGGCGAGGCGGCGAGCAGTCCGGCAACGCCGCCGCCGGGCACGTTGAGCACGCCGACATTGACATGCGGTTCCATCGCCAGGAACGCGGTGCCGATGATCGAACCGAGCGACTGGCCCACGAATTCGATGCGCGAACCGTCGAACGCGGTGGTCTTGCCGTCCAGGCTGACACCCGGAATCGCGCGCGTCAGCACCATCAGGTCGGCGCTGGCCTGGCGCAGGTTGTCGCGCGAGGTCAGCAGGTCCTGCAGGTTGATGAAATACGAACCCGACGAATCGATCTTGCCGTCCGGACCGGGTGCGCCAGTCGTGTTGTTCTGCAGGTCGATGTTGAACGTGCGTTCCTGCGCGCCGAGCGCGGCGAACGGCGTGTTGCCGACATAGAACGGATTGGTCTTGTCGGTCAGGCCGTGCAGCGGCGCATCGATGGCGATGACCGCGAAGCCCTGTCCGGCCAGCGTGGCGGCGATCGCGAACATGTCGGTGCGGTTGCGCGTGATGCCGTGCTGGAAGATCACCACCGGCCAGCCGGCCGCCGGTTTGGCCTTGCCGGAATTCGCATTCGGCACGGTCAGCAGCACGGGAATCAACTGCGTGGAGGTGGCCACCGGGAAAGGATTGGCAAAGGTGACGAAGGTCGAGGCCGGATTGAGTCCGGCGGCGTTGAACGGCGGCACATAGGCGCCCGCCGCGGCATGCCAGAAACCGGTCAAGGGCGGGCAGGGCGTCGCGCCGCTGGCGGTCACTGCGCAATTGCCGCTCGCCGGGGCGCTGAGGTAATAAGGAACCGGCAGCACGCCAATGTAGATGTCGGCGACCGGCGGCAGGCCGATGCCAAGCTTGGAAAGATCAAGGCCGGTCGGCGCCAGCGTCGCCTGCGCTGCCGGCGACTGCTCGATGCGGCCCTGCACGGCCTGCATGACCGGCGTGATCGCCTGCGTGGTCGCCACCCAGGACAGCACGATGCGCTTGTCGGTGGTCCCGTTGTCGAACTTGTCGACCGCGAATTCCTGCGAATTGACCAGCTGGCGCAGCGGCTCGAGCGCACAGGCCTGCGAGGCGGGCAGCAGCGGATCGGTGGATTGGCCGTTCACGCACAGCGCGCTGGTGCGCTTGGCGAGGAAATACGTCGTGTCCGGCGTTACGTCGTTGCCGGTGCCGTCGGTGATGCTCGGCGACGGTGCGGGATTGAGCTGGCCGCCATTGCCGAGCAGCACGACCATGTACGAGGTCAGCTGCTGCAGCGGACGCGTCGGCACGATGGCCAGGGTGCGGCCACTGGAATCCGACGGCGAGATCAGTGCGACGAAATCCTGCGGCGCCTTGAGTTCGCGCGTGATGCCGGTGACGCCGCCGCCGGGTCCGGTCAGGCTCACCTGGAATACGCGCACTGTGCCACCGGCGCCGGGGATGATGGTCGAAGGTTTCGGCGCGGTGTTGAACGTGGTGCTCCATGGCGCTGTGGTCGAGAAGCCGTCCAGCGCATTCATCGCCACTTTCGGATCGCTGAGATTGCTCGGGTTGGCGACCGGAATGTTCAAGGTCAGATCAGTGGTTCCGGACAACAGCAGGTTGGTCGGAAACGGCACCACGGCGTTGGTCGGATCGAAGCGCGCGGTGATGACCGCGGTCACCGGCGAACCGCCGCTGTTACTCGCGCCCGCGTCGGATCCATGCGGGGCGTTGCTGCCGCCGCCACAGGCCGACAGCAGAAGCGATGAGGAAAGGGCGAGGAGCAAACTCAGTCGGGTCTGCATGACAAAATCCTGATAAGTGGTGGGAGCGCAACGGCAGGCCTATCATAGGCATTTCAAACGAGCGTTGGCAACGCCAACTTAACGGTTTCATTATGACTTTCGCTGCTGCAATGCAGCAGATCACGGGCCGTGCCGGCAGCGACGTATACATTTATACCCGGAATCGTTACGGCAATATTTCGTCGGCGCGAAATGGACGCGGCGAGTAATCGAAATCGCGGATGGCATCCGTATTGTCCGCGATCAGGTCGATGCGCAGCCTTGCCAGCGCGCCGGGCGCAATGCGCGCGGGTCGCGCGAGCAGGTGCAGCACGGTCAGCGGGACCGGCAGTGGCAGCACGAATCCCGGAATCGCTTCGCGCACGCGCCGGATCAGCGCATCGAAGCGCAGGCGCTCGCCACCGCCGAGTTCGTAGGTCTTGCCGAACGTCGTCGTATTGGCGATGACGGATGCGCACGCCGTGGCGAGATCGGCCGCGTGCACCGGCTGGCGCAATCCCGATGCGCCGAACGGGATCGGAAGCACGCGCCAGCGCTGGGCGAAACGCGCGAGTGGCGCCAGCGTGCGGTCAATGCCGGCGCCATAGATCAGGGTCGGACGGAAAATCGTCCAGGCGATAGCGCGCGCGGTGGCGGATTCGCGCAGCCGTGACTCGGCCTCGCCCAGGCGCTGTGCCAGCGCACGCTCGGCCGGATCAGACGAATCCTGCTTGCTGTGCGCGCTCATCGAACTGATGGCAACGATGCGGCGCAGTGCCGCTGTCGGCGTGCGTTCCAGCCAATTGGCGAAAGCATCCAGCGGGCCGAGACTCAGGACGATTTCGGTGTCCGGCAGGGTGGTTGTCGGGTCGTTCAATTCGGCCGTGAACCAACCCGGGCGCGCGCTCCGGCTCGCCGGCAGGAGGCGATGGTCTGGCGCGAGCATGGGCAGAGCGAAGCGGCCGACTGCGCCGCTGGCGCCGAAAATGAGGATCGCGGGCATGGCCGCACTGTCCGGTGCGGCACCACTTCTAGTCAAGGGTGGTATTGCGCCCCGAATGTGCGTCCCGTATACTTCGCAGTCTTTCGTTTCACGCCATTTCCGGCACAGGAATTCCCATGAAAACGATCAGCGCCAAAGCTGAGACGGTGAAGCGCGACTGGTATCTGGTCGACGCCAGCAACAAGACGCTCGGCCGCCTGGCCAGCGAACTGGCGCGCCGCCTGCGCGGCAAGCACAAGACCGTGTTCACCCCGCACGTGGACACCGGCGATTTCTTCGTCGTGGTCAACGCCGAGAAGATCGCCGTCACCGGCAACAAGATGGACGACAAGATCTACCATCACGTCACCGGCTATATCGGCAACATCAAGTCGATCGCGCTGAAGGACCTGCTGGTCAAGCATCCGGAACGCGTCATCGAAATCGCCGTGCAGGGCATGCTGCCGAAGAATCCGCTCGGCCGCGCCATGTACCGCAAGCTCAAGGTCTACAAGGGCCCGAACCATCCGCATACGGCGCAACAGCCGCAAGTATTGGATATCTGATCATGGCAACCACGCAAAACTACGGCACTGGCCGTCGCAAATCCTCCGCCGCGCGCGTGTTCCTGCGCCCGGGCAAGGGCAGCATCGTCGTCAACGGCAAGGCTCTCGATGTATTTTTCGGCCGCGAAACCGCGCGCATGATCGTGCGCCAACCGCTGGAGCTGACCAAGATGGGCGACAAGTTCGACATCATGGTCACCGTCGAAGGCGGCGGCATCTCCGGCCAGGCCGGCGCGATCCGCCTCGGCGTGGCGCGCGCCCTCGTCGAATACGACGAAACGCTCAAGTCGCCGCTGCGCAAGGCCGGGTTCATGACCCGCGACGCGCGTGAAGTCGAGCGCAAGAAAGTCGGTCTGCACAAAGCCCGCCGCGCGACGCAGTTCTCGAAGCGCTAATTCGAACTTCGGTTCGGATCTCCAACCTGTCAGAGAGGGTTTTGGGAGATCGTCTAACGGTAGGACAACGGACTCTGACTCCGTTTATCTAGGTTCGAATCCTAGTCTCCCAGCCAAAACAAAAAAGCCCCGCCCCGTGCGGGGCTTTTTTGTTTTGTTTCGGACTCAGGTTCGAACCGTGCTCAGGTTCGACGCTTTCGGCAGGACAGCCGAAAGCGAACAGCGCAGTCGCGAAGCGGCGGAGCTGGCCCGAAGGGCGGAGTACAGGATGTACGACGTCATCCTAGTCTCCCAGCCAAACGCAAACGGCCCCCTCGCGGGGCCGTTTGTTTTTTGTTATCGCGCTTCCCGCCCGGCATGCGAACGCATCCGCCTGTCGGGTTTTGCACTGGGCGTGATTTTGGATTGTGCGTTCAATCACGCACGCCGCCGCGTGGTTTGGCTAGTCTGTGCGCGTCGTATTTCGCGTGGAGTTCGCCATGTTCAAATTCGCAGCGTTCCGGCAAGCCGTGAAAGAGATCGATGCGCCCGCTGATCCGCCGAGCTGGAATACGCCGGTGCAATACGATCCCACGCTTGTGCCGAGCCTGATTGCGGAACACGATGATCTGGATGCGCGCTTTGCCGCGATGACGGGCACGCTGCAGCGCGACCCGGCGATCGCCGAATTCGCCGTGCGCGACTGCGCCGAACGCCTGCATCGGTTGCGCCATACCGAAGCCTTGCAGCTTTACCCGGTCATCGCACACACGCTGTCGATCGATCCGATCCAGCGCCGTCTGTTCTGGCAGTCGCGCCTGGTCATGCTTGGATTGGCGCGGCGCGTGTTGCGCCGGTTCGAGGAACTTGCGCGCGCCGTGCAAAC
>DATIOA010000056.1:0-2558 GCA_035473575.1 Rudaea sp.
CAACGCCGCGGTGCCGCCGAAGATGGACAACGTGTGGTAAAGCTGCAGGCCAAGCACCATGCCCACGAACAGGCCGCAGATCATGATGATGGTCAGGCTCATCGCGCCGACGAAGAAAATCTGGCGCACGGTCTCGCGCGCATAGCGCAGCGAAAGCGGCAGCGCGCGCAGGATGCGGACCAGAAAAATCCCGCAGGCGCCGACCTGGGCCAGACCAGTCGCGATCATCGATGGGTGGCGTTTGGCGTTCATGCCGACAATCCCAACTGTTGCGCGTAGTCAGGCGCCGGATAATGGAACGGCACCGGGCCATCCGCCTCGCCACTGAAGAACTGCCGCGTCCACGGTGTATCGCCACGGGCAAGTTCGTCCGGCGTGCCGTAGGCGGCGATCTTGCCACTGGCGAGCAGGTGGATGTGATCGGCGACGCGGCGCACCGCCGAGAACTCGTGCGCAACAAGGATTGCCGTCACGTGCAAGGTATCGTTGAGCGTGCGGATCAGCTTCACGATCTGGTTCAGCGCGATCGGATCCAGGCCGACGAAGGGCTCGTCGTAGATGATCAACATCGGGTCGCGCACGATCGCGCGGGCCAAGGCAACGCGCCGGATCATGCCGCCGGAAAGTTCGTTCGGCATCAACTCGGCCGCGCCGCGCAGGCCGACCGCCTGCAGCTTGGTCAGCACGATGTTGCGTACCAGTTCTTCCGGCAATCTGAGGTGCTGGCGCAATGGAAATGCCACGTTCTCGAATACCGAAAAATCCGTGAGCAGGGCCGAATTCTGGAACAGGTAGCCGATCTTCTCGCGCAACTCGAACAAGGCCTCGCGGCCGAGCTTCCACACGTTCTGGCCGGCTACGGAAATTTCGCCGGCATCCGGCGCGAGCTGGCCGGTGATGTGGCGCATCAACGTGGTCTTGCCGGTGCCGCTCGGGCCCATGACTGCTGTGACGCGGCCGCGCGGGATGTCGAGGTCCACGCCGTCAAAGATCGTCTTGCCGTTGAGTACGGTGCGTAACCCGCGGATGCGGATCAGCGTGTCGTCGGATTGATTCGTGGGCGTAGCGTCCATCGCGGCTACCTTACCCGAGCGCGAAGCCGCGCGATAGCGGCAGGAACGCCGCAAATCAGGTCGAGTTCAGCAACCGCGCCAGCAGCGCGGAATGATCCCGCGCCGGCAGTGCGCAGCCATCGCGGCGGCTGGCAACGATTTCGCGCATCTGCGCCAGCGCCGCGGCGAAATCATCATTGACGACGAGGTAATCGAATTCCGGCGCGTGGGCCAGTTCCGCATGCGCGTCGGCGAGCCGGCGCTCGATCGTCGCTTCGCTGTCGGAGGCGCGCGTGCGCAGGCGGCGTTCGAGTTCGGCACGCGACGGCGGCAGGATGAAGATGCCGACCGCCCCCGGCATCTGCGCGCGCACCGTACGCGCGCCCTGCCAGTCGATTTCCAGCAAGACGTCGCGGTCCGCGGCCAACGCCTGTTCCACGACCTTGCGCGAGGTGCCTTTCAAGTCGCCGTGCACGACCGCATGCTCGAAGAATTCGTCGCGTGCGACCATCGTCTCGAATTTTTCACGCGTGACGAAATGGTAATGCACGCCGTCGATCTCGTTCGGACGCGGCGCGCGCGAGGTATAGGACACCGACAAGACCAGGTTCGGGTCACCTTCGAGCAGCGCCCGTGTCAGGCTGGTCTTGCCCGCACCCGATGGCGCCGCGACGATGAAGAGAGTGCCGGCGCTCATTCGATGTTCTGCACCTGCTCGCGCATCTGTTCGATCAGTACCTTCAGTTCCACGCTGGCCTGCGTGGTGCGCGAGTCGACGGACTTGGAACCGAGCGTGTTCGCTTCGCGGTTGAATTCCTGCATCAGGAAATCCATGCGTCGTCCTACGGCATCGGGCAGCGCGAGCACGCGGCGTGCTTCGGCGATGTGCGCGCTGAGGCGGTCGAGCTCCTCGTCCACGTCGATGCGCGAGAGTTGCAGCACGAGTTCCTGCTCGATCCGACCCGGTTCAAGTTGCGCCAGTCCCGCCGCCGGCTTGAGTTCGCCGAGGCGCGATTGCAATTTGGCGCGCAACGCTTCGCGGATGTGCGGCAGCCAACCACGCACGTCGGCGACGGTCTTGGCGATGCCGTCGAGTCGTTCGCGCAGGAACACGCCAAGACGCTCTCCCTCGCGGCCGCGCGTGGCGAGCATGTCGGCCAACGCTATGTCGAGGAGTTTCAGCGCGGCGTCGCGCAAGCCTTCCTGATCGATGTCGTTCTGCACCAGCACGCCGGGCCATTGCAGCAGGCCGGTGAAATCGACGTCGAGGTCCGGGAAACGCTTGTCGAAGGACTTGGCCAGTTGCGCCAAGCGATCGAGCATGGCGTCGTTGACGCGCAACTGCGAGGCGTCGTCGTCGTTCGGGCGAAAGCGCAAGGTCACATCAACCTTGCCGCGCGTGAGTTTGGCCGCGACGCGCTCGCGCAAGGCCGGTTCGATCGCGCGCAATTCGTCCGGCAGGCGCGGATTGAGTTCGAGGTAACGATGGTTGACCGAGCGCAGCTC
>DATIOA010000057.1:0-3778 GCA_035473575.1 Rudaea sp.
GCCTGCTGCCGCCGGCCTTCGCGCGCGTGCATCCGCGCTGGAACACGCCCTATGTGGCGCTGTTGGTGCAAGGCGCGCTCGCCGCGATTTTCATTCTCGCCGCGACGCAGGGCAGCAGCGTGCACACGGCCTACCTCATCATGGTCGACGCGACCGCGATCCTGATGTTTCTCGTCTATCTGTACATGTTCGCCGCGGCTATCAAGCTGCGCCGGCGCATCGCCGCAACGCCCGAAGCGATCGTCGTTCCCGGCGGCACCCTGGGAAGCGTTCTCGCCAACGGCATCGGCTTTCTCACCACCGTCGGCGCGATCGCGCTGGCGCTGGTGCCGCCCGCTGACACGAACGACAAACTGGACTTCTTCCTCAAGGTAATCGGCGGCACAGTAGGGTTCTTCATTGCCGGATTGATCCTGTACTGGCTGGCCAAGCGCCGCGCCATGCGATAATCGCGCGATGACCCAGCGCGAAATCCTCGTCACCTCCGCCCTGCCCTACGCGAACGGCCAAATCCATCTTGGCCACATGCTTGAACACATCCAGTCCGACATCTGGGTGCGTGCGATGCGCATGGCCGGGCACACCGTGCACTTCGTCTGTGCCGACGATGCGCACGGCAGCGCGATCATGCTGCGCGCGGAGAAGGAAGGCATCACGCCCGAGGCGCTGATCGCTGGCGTGTGGGAGCGGCACACGGCCGACCTGCGCGATTTCGGCGTCGCCTACGATCATTATTCGTCCACGCACACCGAGGCTAACCACGAGCTGACCGCGCGCATCTGGCTCGCGCTCAAGGCTGGCGGCCATACCGAATCGCGGCCGGTGAAACAGTTCTACGATCCGGTCAAGGCGATGTTCCTGCCCGATCGCTACATCAAGGGCGAATGCCCGAAGTGCCACAGCAAGGACCAGTACGGCGACGGCTGCGAGGTTTGCGGCACCGCGTATTCGCCAGCGGATTTGATCGAGCCGTATTCCGTGGTATCCGGCGCGCGCCCGGAACTCAAGGAATCCACGCACTTCTTCGTCAAGCTCGCCGACTTCGAGGCCATGCTCAAGGACTGGCTGAACGAACGCCGCGATGCCGGCGGCCTGCAGGCCGAGGTCGTCAACAAGTTGCAGGAATGGTTCGCCGACGGCCTGCGCAGTTGGGACGTGTCGCGCGACGCTCCGTACTTTGGTTTCGAGATTCCGGACGAGCCCGGCAAGTTTTTCTATGTGTGGGTCGACGCGCCGGTCGGTTATCTCGCCGCATTCAAGGAATTGTGCGACAGCGGTCGAAATGGATTGAAGCCTGCAGATCTGGATCGCTTCATCGCCGCCGATTCGAAAACGCAGATGGTGCATTTCATCGGCAAGGACATCATCTACTTCCATACCCTGTTCTGGCCGGCGATGCTGCACGGCGCCGGCCTGCGCACGCCGAGTGCGGTGAACGTGCACGGATTCCTCACCGTCAACGGCGCGAAGATGTCCAAGTCGCGTGGCACCTTCATCGAGGCGCGCACATACCTGGATCATCTCGATCCGGACTACCTGCGCTACTTCTTCGCTACGCAACTCGGGCCGACGCTGGCCGATGTCGACCTCGACATGAAGGCGTTCGAGGAACGCGTCAATTCGCACCTCGTCGGCAAGTGGGTGAACATCGCCAGCCGCTGCGCCGGGTTCGTGCACAAATTCTTCGGTGGCCGCCTTGCCATTGACATGCTGCCCGCCGAGACGGCAGCGTACAAGGCGGCAGCGGAAAAGCTCTCCGCCTGCGCCGCACTGTACGAGGCGCGCGACTTCGCCGCCGCAATGCGATTGATCGTGGAAGTCGCCGATACGGCAAATGCCTACATCGCCGAGAACGCGCCATGGACGATGGCCAAGGACGAGTCCAAGCGCGGCGCACTGCACGTCGTCTGCACGCTGGCGATCAATTATTTCCGCCTGCTCACGATCTGGCTCGCGCCCGTAGTGCCCGCGATCGCTGCGCGTGCGTTCGCCTTCCTCGGCGAATCCGACGTACGTTTCGACGCCGCGGCACAACCGCGACTGGGCGCATCCATCCGCGAATTCTCGGCACTCGCCACCCGCATCGACACCAAGAAGATCGAAGCCATGATCGAAGCCTCGAAGGAAACCCTGCAGCCCGCAGCCGCTCCGGCGACGCCCGCCGCGTCCGCGCCGCCGGTCATGCCAGCGATCATTGGTATCGACGACTTCGCCAAACTCGACTTGCGCGTCGGCAAGGTGCTCGAATGCGGTTTCGTGGACGGTTCGGACAAACTGCTGCGTTTCGTGCTCGATGCCGGCGAACTCGGCCAGCGCCAGATCTTCTCCGGCATCCGCGGGGCCTATGGCGAACCGGAAAAGCTCGTGGGCCGCAAGGTCGTGTTCATCGCCAATCTCGCGCCGCGCAAGATGCGCTTCGGCGTGTCCGAAGGCATGATCCTCTCCGCAGGTGCAGGCGGGGCCGACCTGCACCTGCTCGACGCGGACGCCGGCGCGAAAGCGGGCATGTCGGTGAAATAATCGCAGCGACTGAATCGGCATGACCCTCGCCGAACGCATCGACGCCCTGCTGCCGCAGACACAATGCACGCGCTGCGGTTATCCGGCGTGCCTGGACTACGCGAACGCGATCGCGGGCGGCGAAGCGGCCATCAACCAGTGTCCGCCGGGTGGTGCGGCGGGCATCGCCGCATTGGCAAGCCTTCTCGGGCGCGAGCCGCAGCCGCTGAATCCCGCCAACGGCGTCGAGAAGGCGCGCGAAGTTGCATTCATCGACGAAGAGGTCTGCATCGGCTGCACCAAGTGCATCCAGGCCTGCCCGGTGGATGCTATCGTCGGCGCGTCGAAACTCATGCACACGATCATCGCGGACGAATGCACCGGCTGCGAATTATGCATCGCGCCCTGCCCGGTCGATTGCATCGCGATGGTTCCGGCGACGATGCCTGCGGACGCGGAAAAATATCGCGCGCGCTACACCGCCCACGCGCGGCGCGAAAAACGCCGCGATGAAGAACGTGATGCCGAGCTGGCCGCACGCAAATCCAGGGTCGACGCCGGCGACGCCGTTGCCGCCGCGCTCGCACGTGCGCGCGCGAAGAAGGCCGGCGCATGAACGCCGCCAAGCGCGCGGAAATCTTTCGACGCTTGCGGGAAGCCAATCCCAAACCGACAACGGAACTGGAATACGCCACGCCATTCCAGTTGTTGGTCGCGGTGATCCTCTCGGCGCAGGCCACCGACGTCGGCGTGAATAAGGCAACGCGAAGGCTGTTTCCTGTCGCCGGTACGCCGCAGGCAATGCTCGCGCTCGGCGAAGAAAAGCTCAAGCGCCATATCGCCACGATCGGCCTGTTCAACACCAAGGCGAAAAACGTCATCGCGACCTGCGCGATCCTCGTCGAACAATTCGGCGGCGACGTGCCGAATTCGCGCGAGGCGCTCGAAGCCCTGCCCGGCGTCGGCCGCAAGACCGCGAACGTGGTGCTCAACACCGCGTTCGGCGCGCCGACGATTGCCGTCGACACACACATTTTCCGCGTCGCCAACCGCACCGGTCTCGCGCCCGGCAAGACCGTGCGCGCGGTCGAAGACAAGCTCGAAAAGGTGGTACCGGACGAATTCAAGCGCGACGCCCACCACTGGCTGATCCTGCACGGCCGCTACGTGTGCAAGGCGCGCAAGCCGGATTGCCCGAACTGCGTCATCCGCGACCTTTGCGAGTACAAGCGCAAGACGCGGTGAAAAAAAGCGGGCGCCGCAGCGCCCGCAACCCTGA
>DATIOA010000058.1:0-27137 GCA_035473575.1 Rudaea sp.
TTGAAGCCGACCCAGCGCCCGGTGAAGCGCGACATGGCCCAGCCGAGCAGCCCCAAGTCGAGGATGTCCTGCACGCCAGCCGGATTGAGTACCGGCATCATCGCCGAGACGAATTCGAGTTCCGAGCCGTGCGGCAAGGTAGACGAGCGGCAGGCGTGATCGTCCGCCGCGAGCGCGAGCACGCCGCCGTTCTTCGAGGTGCCCGCGGCGTTGCCGTGCTTGAACACGTCGCCGCAGCGATCCACGCCGGGACCTTTGCCGTACCACATCGAGAACACGCCGTCGTATTTGGCGCCGGGAAAAAGATTCGCCTGCTGCGTGCCCCAGACCATGGTCGCGCCGAGGTCTTCATTGAGGCCCGGCTGGAATTCGATACTGCACGCGGCGAGGTGCTTCTTCGCCTTCCACAATTCCAGATCGAAGCCGCCCAGCGGCGAGCCGCGATAGCCGGAGATGAATCCCGCCGTTTTCAATCCGGCCGCGCGATCGCGCATCTGCTGCATCAGTGGCAGGCGCACCAAGGCCTGCACGCCGGACAGGTAAACGCGCCCTCGTTCACGCGTGTACTTGTGCTCGAGGGTGTAGTCGAGGTCGATCTTGGCGGCGGGCACGGACATGGCGGGGCCGGAAAATGGCGGACAGATGCCTATTCTACCAGCCGTCCTGCACCGGCTCTGCCGTTGCGCAACGAACCCTGTATGATCCGCGCGTTCACCTTTCCTGGGGGAGGCCGGGGATGGTTTTCAACTCGCTCACATTCGCGGCGTTCTTCGCGCTCGTGCTGGTTGTGCACAACCTGCCGCTGCCGTGGACGTGGCGCAAGGTCAACTTGCTGCTCGCGAGTTACCTGTTCTATTCGGCGTGGAATCCGCCGTTCGTGATCCTGCTGTGGATCTCGACCGTGGTCGACTGGTACGCCGCGCAGGGCCTGGTCAAGGCGCGCCGCGAATCCGCACGCCACGCCTGGATGCTGCTGTCGGTGATCGCCAACCTCGGCATGCTCGGCTACTTCAAGTACGGCCAGTTCCTGCTCGACAACTTCGCCGCCCTGCTGCACGCAGCCGGCGTGGCGTATCAGCCGGCGCCTTACGACATCGTGCTGCCGGTGGGAATCTCCTTTTATACTTTTGCCACCTTGTCGTACACGCTCGACGTGTACCTGCGCCGCGCGCTGCCGGCGGAGAATTTCCTCGATTACGCGCTGTTCGTCACCTTCTTCCCGCACCTCGTGGCCGGACCGATCATGCGTCCGACCGAACTGGTGCCGCAGTTCGAACAGCCGCGTCGTGCCAGCGCCGACCAGCTGCGCTTCGGCCTCGCTCTTATGACATTGGGCCTGTTCAACAAGGTGGTACTGGCCGACAGCTTTCTCGCGCCCATCGCCGAGCACGTCTACGACGCGGACAAGATTCCCGGTGCGCTCGACGCCTGGGCGGCGACACTCGCCTTCAGCGGCCAGATCTTCTGCGACTTCGCCGGTTATTCGACCACGGCGATCGGCGCCGCGCTCTGTCTGGGTTTCGCCATGCCGGACAATTTCCGCTTTCCGTATGCGGCGGTCGGCTTCTCGGATTTCTGGCGGCGCTGGCACATCACCTTGTCGTCGTGGCTGCGCGATTACCTGTACATCCCGCTCGGCGGCAACCGCCACGGGCCGCGCCGCACCTATTTCGCGTTGATGGGCACCATGCTGCTTGGCGGTTTGTGGCACGGCGCGAACTGGACCTTCGTCGCCTGGGGCGGATTGCACGGCGTGTATCTGGCGACGGAACGCGTGCTGCGCTCGCGCTTCGGGAATTACCGGCCGGGACCGTTCACCCTCGTCGTGCTTGGCCTGCTGACCTGGACGCTGGTGAATGTCACCTGGGTGTTCTTCCGCGCCAAGACCTTCGACAAGGCCTGGATCGTGCTGCGCGGCATGGCCGGCACCAATGCGGGTGCCAAGCCGATCCTGGAATCGTTTTACCTGATCAGCGTCGCCGTGATCGTCGGCGGCTTGCTGCTCACGCACTGGTTCATGCGCGCGCGCACGCTCGAAGGCGTCGTCGCACGCGCGCATCCGGCCGCGATCGGCGCGGTCTGGGCCCTGCTCGCTTTCGCCATCGTCGCTGCGCAAGGCGAAGGCGAGTCGTTCATCTACTTCCAATTCTGACCATGGACATGCGCCGCCACGATGTCTCGCCCGAAGACCAGGTCCGCTACCTGCGCCGCGGCGATTATGCGCGCGTCACCGCCGCCGACCGGCCCGGCGTGGCGCAACCGGTACCCGTGCGCGACGTGCCGGCGCAACCGTGGGGCCGCATCCTGCTAGGCGCCTGCGTGCTGTTCGCGCTGCTGCTCGTCGCCTGGGAATGGCACTGGCGCGCGTTCGACGTGCGTCCCGCCTACCGCAACGGCAGCGGCCTGTGGGCGATCCAGCGCCGCCGCATCGACGCGGGCGAAGGCAACGCCACGGTGGTGATCGGCTCCTCGCGCTCGTTCTTCGACCTGCAACTGGACGTGTGGCAGAAGCTCGACGGCGAGCGACCGATCCAGCTCGCGTTCGAGGGCACCACGCCGCTGCCGTTCCTGGAGGATCTCGCCGCCGATCCGAAGTTCACCGGCCGCCTGATCGTTGGCGTGGCGCCGCAACTGTTCTTCAGCGGTTTCGGTTTCCACAAGGACGCGATCCCGTTCTACCACAAGGAATCGCCGTCGCAGCGCATCGGCCAGTGGCTGTCGATGCGACTGATCGAGCCGTTCTGGGCCTTCGACGACGACGATTACGCGCTCGCTACCGTGCTCCAACGCCAGCCCTGGTGGCCGGAACGTCCGGGCAAACCCAACTCCTTGCATGTTCGACGCCTGAGCGAAAGCGGTCCGGATCGCGCCACGCATCTGTGGGGCAAGGTTGCCGACGACCCGCAGTATCAGGCGCTGGCACGCTCCATCTGGAGCCAGCATCTCAAACCTTCGCCCGACGATCCGCCGCCGGATAAAGTCGCCAAGACGCGCGACGAACAGATCGACCGCGCCGTGAAAGCGGTCGCGACCTTGCGCGCACGCGGCGTCAAGGTGCTGTTCCTGCGCCCACCGAGCGCCGGTCCGTATCTGGAATACGATCTGCGCGTGTTTCCGCGCGCTTCGTCCTGGGACGTGCTACTCGCAAAATCCGGCGCGCCCGGCATCTATTTTTCCGACTACCCGGAACTGAGCGGCTTCGATCCGCCGGAATGGTCGCACCTGAAACTCGCCGACGCGCGAAAATTCACCGCCGCGCTGCACGCGATCGTGGTGCGTGACTATTGGAAACCCGGCGCGCCAAAGTAGGCGTCACAGCGCATCCGCATCGGTCTCGCCGGTGCGGATGCGGATGACCTGGTCCAGCGCGTAGACGAAGATCTTGCCGTCGCCGATCTTGCCGCTGTTCGCGGATTTGGAAATCACCTCGACCACGCGTTCGACGAGGCTGTCGGGCACGGCGATCTCGAGCTTGAGCTTGGGCAGGAAATCGACCACGTATTCGGCCCCGCGATACAGCTCGGTATGGCCCTTCTGCCGGCCGAAACCTTTCACCTCGGTCACGGTGATGCCCTGCACGCCAGCCTCGGCCAGCGCCTCGCGCACATCGTCGAGCTTGAACGGCTTGATGATGGCCATCACCATTTTCATGGATTGCTCCGTCGGGTCGCGGGCGGACACTATACCCGGCGCGTAGGCGATTTCCTACGCGGCAAGACGTGCACTGCCGACAGCGCCGGCGTGCGCGTTTGGCTACACTGCGTGCATCGAATTGCAGGAGCGCGCCATGTTCAACGCCACCGCCATCGACGATCTGGCCCGCCGCCTGGCCGACCTGGTTCCGCCCGGCGCGCGCGAGGCGCGCGACGACCTCACCGCGAATTTCCGCGACGCGCTGCGCGCCGGTTTGCGCAAACTTGACCTGGTCACGCGCGAGGAATTCGACGTGCAACGCTCCGTGTTGCTGCGCACGCGCGAAAAGATTGAAGCGCTGGAAGCGCGCGTGGACGAGTTGGTAACCGAACTCGGCAAACCCGCGAGCTGATATCCCGATTTCCTGGTTTTGATTGCCGCAGCGGCGGCACGGGCGGTTTTGTCCGGAGGTTTGCCATGAGTCTTGCCATCGTCCACTCCCGCGCCCAGGACGGGGTTTCCGCACCGCCCGTCACGGTGGAAGTGCATCTGTCCGGCGGATTGCCGGGCACCAACATCGTCGGCTTGCCCGAGACGGCGGTGAAAGAAGCGCGCGATCGCGTGCGCGTGGCAATCCAGAATGCACAACTTGAATATCCCTCTCGCCGCGTCACGGTGAGTCTCGCGCCGGCGGATTTGCCGAAAGACGGTGGACGCTTCGACCTGCCGATCGCACTCGGCATCCTCGCCGCGCAAGGACACTTGCCGAAAGAAAGCCTCGCCCGATACGAATTCCTCGGCGAACTCGCGCTGTCCGGCGAATTGCGCCCGGTCACCGGCGTGCTGCCGGCGGCACTCAAAGCGGCGAAAGTCGGACGCGCGCTGATCGTGCCGCGCGACAACAGCGCCGAAGCCGCGCTCGTCAGTGGCGCCACCGCGCACGGCGCAACGTCGCTGCTGGAAGTCTGCGCCTTCCTGCGTGGCACGGCGGAGTTGCCAGTTGCAGTTGGATTCGATCCCGTCGACACCGGCACCGCGAATGGATTGGATCGAATCGAATTGGATCGGATCGAATTGGATCTGGCCGACGTGCGCGGCCAGCCGCATGCGCGGCGCGCGCTGGAGATTGCCGCCACCGGCAATCATCACGCATTGTTCGTCGGCCCACCGGGCACCGGCAAGACCATGCTGGCGAGCCGCCTGCCCGGCATCCTGCCGCCGTTGACCGAGGCCGAGGCGCTGGAGGCCGCGGCGATCCGCTCTGTTGCCGGCTGCGGCATCGATTTCCACAAATGGAAAATGCGGCCTTTCCGCGCGCCGCACCACACTGCGTCCGCCGTCGCACTCGTCGGCGGCGGACCGGTTCCGCGGCCCGGCGAAATCTCGCTCGCCCATCGCGGCGTGCTGTTCCTCGACGAATTGCCGGAATACGATCGGCGCGTGCTCGAGGTGCTGCGCGAACCGCTCGAGTCCGGCCACATCGTGATCTCGCGCGCGGCGCGCCAGGCCGAATTCCCCGCCGCGTTCCAGCTCGTCGCGGCGATGAATCCCTGCCCCTGTGGTTACGCCGGCGATCCGTCCGGACGCTGTGCCTGTACACCAGAGCAGGTGCGCCGCTACCGCACGCGCGTATCTGGGCCATTGCTGGATCGCATCGACTTGCAGATTGCGGTGCCGCGCGTGCCGCTGGCGGAGTTGGGCGACGCCATGCCGGCCGGTGAATCCAGCGCGATCGTACGAGCGCGCGTGGTCGCCGCGCGCGAGCGCCAGTTGCAGCGTGCCGGAAAGGCGAACGCACGCCTTTCCAACCGCGAAGTGTTGCGCGACTGCGCGCTGGCAAAGTCCGACCGCAGTCTGCTCGAACGCGCGCTCGACAAGCTCGGCCTGTCCGCGCGCGCCTACCACCGCGTGCTGCGCGTCGCGCGTACCATCGCCGACCTCGACGGCAGCGAACGCGTTGCCACTGCGCACCTGACAGAAGCGATCCAATACCGCCGATTGCTCGGCGGCATTTGATCTTCAGGCTGAAATAGCGAGCCGCTCGCTGTGGTAGATCTTCGCCGTGACCAGGGCAGCCAGCAATGCTGCAACAGCCGTGCACGCGAAGCACAGCAGCAGTGCCGACTCCGGGACCGGATCGCCGCGCATCAGGCGCAGGATCGTGACTTGCTGGCCCATCAGCGGCACCGCATACATCCACAACTGCGTCTTGATCGGCAGGATGGACAGCAGCAGTGTCGGCACGATCGGCACCAGCATGAGCAGCGACAGATACGTCTGCGCTTCGCGATAGCTCTTGGCGAAAGCGGCGACCAGCGTCTGCAAGCTGCCGAGCAGGGCCGCCAGCGGCAACATCACGAACAGCGTCGCGGCGACGAAGCGTGGTCCAAGGGTCAGGGTCATGCCGATTTTTTCGGTCGGCAGGAACTGGCCGACCGCGGCGAACGCCAGGATCGACAGCAGCACCGTGACGATGGCGAATGCCGTCGTAGCGCCGAGCTTGCCGGTGAGAATCTTCCAGCGCGGCACCGGATTGGCGAGCAACGGTTCCAGCGATTGGCGCTCGCGCTCGCCCGCCGTGGTGTCGATGGCCAGGGCCATGCCGCCGATGAATCCGCCGAGTATGAAGAAATACGGCAGCATGGCGAACATCATGCCGGAGCGGCTCTGCGGCGTGGACTGATCGCGGTCGGCTAGCGCCAGCGGTTTGAGTATCGAAGGCGAGAGCCCGCGTGCGAGCAGGCGCAGTGCACCGGTGCGCTGGCCATAGGCATCGAGCAATTTGTGCAGGCGTGCGACCTGCCCGCGAGCGTCCTGTTGCGAAGCGTCGTAGATCATCTCGACCTGCGCCGGCTCGCCCTTGTCCCAAGCCTTGGCAAAATCGGCATCGATGCGCAGCACGACGTCTGCATCCTGTTCGCGCACCGCGCGTTCCGGATCGGCGGGCGCGTCCTTGATGTCCACATTGTTCTGCTTCAGCGCGGCGATAAGGTTCGGCGCGTATTGCGCGCCGGCAACAGGCAAGGGCAGCGGCGCTTCGGCCTTGTTCAGCTCGCGCGTCACCAGTGTATTGATCAGCAACACGAAGATCAGCGGCGCCATCAGCGGACCGGTGACCAGCGTGTTGATCACCGTGCGCTTGTCGCGCAGGTTTTCGCGGACTTCCTTGAGGAAAACGGTGATGGCGCTGTTCATGCGGCCTCCGTATGAACAAATTGGATAACGATCATGCGGCGAGTCCTTCATCGGTGCCGATAAGTTTGACGAACGCATCTTCGAGATTGGCCTCGCCCGTTTGCGCGCGCAGCGCATCCGGCGACTCGTCGGCGACGACGCGGCCGCGTGCGATCACCACGATGCGATCGCACAACGCGGCCACCTCCTGCATGATGTGGCTGGAGAACAGCACGCAGCGGCCTTCGGCTTTCATCGACTTGAGGAAGCTGCGCATGGCGCGCGTGGACATCACGTCCAGGCCATTGGTCGGCTCGTCGAGGATGACGTTTTTCGGATCGTGCACCAGCGCGCGCGCGATCGCGGTCTTGACGCGCTGGCCCTGCGAAAAGCCTTCGGTGCGGCGCTCGAGGATGTCGCGCATTTCCAGCGCGTCGGCGAGCGCTTCGCGGCGCGCGTGCATGGTCTGCGTTTCGATGCCGTGCAGGCGCGCGAAGTAGTCGATGTTCTCGCGTGCGGTCAGTCGCTTGTACAGGCCGCGTGCATCGGGCAGCACGCCCAGGCGCCGGCGTACCGCGACCGGATCGACGGCGGCATCGATGCCATCGACCAGCACCTGACCGGAATCGGGTTGCATCAAGGTATACAGGCAGCGCAGCGTGGTGGTCTTGCCCGCGCCGTTCGGCCCGAGCAGGCCGGTGATTTCGCCGTCGCGCGCGCTGAAGCTAACGCCGTCGACCGCGGCAACGCGCTTGGCGCCCTTGCCGAAGGCCTTGTGCAGGTTCTTGACCTCTATCATGGGGCGGCTCCATTGAAGTTCACGAACGCCGGCATCGGACCGAGCTTGTCGATGCATTTGGCGTCGAGCGTTTTCGGATCGAGCTTGTCGACGAAGTCGCCGACCAGTTTCGGCATGCAGCCGCGGCCGATCACGTTGTGGCCCTGGCCCTTGGCGACGAGCAGGCGCGCGTTGCTCAAGCTCCGCATGACTTGTTCGCCATAGCGTGGTGGCGTGACCGGATCGAACTCGCCTTCCAGGATCAACACCGGCTTGTCGGTTTTCAGCGGTGTGTGGAAATCGGTCGGGCGCGGCGCGTGCGGCCACACCTCGCAGGCGGCCTTGATGCCGTCGACGAGGTTGTTGCCAAGCAGCGTGTTTTCATCCTGCGGCCGCGGCGCAAGCAGGTCGGCATCTTCGCTGCAGATCACCGACAACTGCATCGCGTTCTGCGCGAGGTCGGACATGTCGCCGGTGAGCACCTGAGTCTGCCCGGCGAGCGGCGTGTAATTACCTTTCAATCCTTCCGCGATGGACAACGGCAGCAGCGCCGCGGTTTCCGGCGAATAGGCGAACATGCGCACCAGTCCCGCCAGCGATGGCCCGTTGAGATGCTTGGTTTGCGCCTCGAACGTGACCGGATCGCGGTAGCCGTAATCCTGCGGATGCGCGTGCAACGTGTCGCGCAACTTCAGCAGGCTCGCATACGAATCGCCGAACGCGCTCTTGCACGCCGGCGTCTTCTCGCATTGCGCGAATTGCAGTTTCAGCGCGTTGTCGAGGTTCTGGGCGAAGTCCTGGCCGAGCGCGATCTCGTTCGGCGCCACGCTGTCGAGCACGATGCTGCGCACGCCGTCTGCGTGGCGCATCGCGTATTGCTGCGCCATGCGCGTGCCGTAGGACACGCCGACCAGATCAAACTGCGGCGCACCCAACGCCTGGCGCACGGCTTCCAGGTCCGCGACCGCGTCGATCGTCGTGTAGAAGCGCGGATCGGCGTGCTTGCTCACGGCGTCGAGGCACTTGCGCGTCGCCTCGTGCGCCTTGGCCGCATCGAAACCGGCGTCGGCATTGCCCTCGTCGCCGGCTTTGCACTCGAGCACGTTGGAGCCACCGGTGCCGCGCTGGTCGAGCAGCAGCACGTGGTGGTGCGCGAGCAACGGCGCGAAGGCCGGAGCGACCTGCGGCCAGGTGTCGACCGCCGACTGGCCGGGACCGCCGGCGAGGAACACGACGATGTCGCTATCTGCCGTGACGGCATCGGACTTGATCAGGGCGAGGCGCAGATCGAGCTTGCGTCCATTCGCGGCCGCACGCTGATTTTCATCACGACGTTCGGGCACCGCAAATGGCGCGCAGAACGCGCTCGTGGTCGCCCCGGAGTGTTTTTGCGCCAATTCGCAGGCCTTGAACGTCAGCGTGCCGAGCGTGAATGTCTTTGCGTTTGCCGGAATCGGTGCGGCCAGGGCCGGCGTTTTCGCGCCCGTCGTGTGCGTCTTCGCCCACTGCGTGTAGCCAAAATAGCCGATCGCGGCAACGGCGACAGCGATGCGAAGCAAATTGCGTTTGTTCACGATTCAATCCTGGTTGCTAACTTGGGCGACTCAGCGTGAGGAAACGTACTTCTCGCGCCGGATATGCGGCACCGGCAAGCCCGCTTCCTTCAGGTGCGCAAACGCCTGATCGACCATCTCAGGGTTGCCGCACAGGTAGGCGATGTCGTGTGCGGCGTCGGGCTTCAATTCTTCCAGTGCCACGTGCACGCGGCCGCTGCGGTCGTGTGCGCGCGGCTGCGCGCGCGGCACGCGCGAGAAGCAGGCGAAAAAGCGAAAATGCGGATGTGCGCGCGCGAACGCCTCGAATTCCTCGCCGTAGAGCAGCTCGGATTCGTTGCGCGCGCCATAGACGAGCGCGACTTCAGCCCCGCGCGCGCCGAGTTTTTCCAGTTGTGGCAGCATCGCGCGATACGGCGTCACCCCGGTACCGGTCGCAACCAGCAGGTAACGGCGGTTGGCATCCTTGTCGTCGAGGCAGAAGCGCCCATACGGGCCGCTCGCGTCCACCGTCCCGCCCTCCGGCAGGTTCGCGAGCAGGTTTGTCGCCGCGCCGCCTTCCACGTAGGACACGGCGATCTCGATGCGCCGTACCGCGCTGCCATCGCCGATCGTCGCCACCGAGTAGCTGCGCTTGGTCGGCTTGCCGTCCGCATAACTGAAGTGGATCTGCACGAACTGGCCGGGCACGAACGCGAACGGCGCGCCGTCGGCACGCTCGAACGCCATGTGGCGCACGGCCGGCGCCAACATGCGGCTTTCGGTCAGGCGAAGCTGGAAATGATCGGCCACGATGCAAATTCGGCAAACGAAAGGCCCGCTATACTACGCGGCCATGAGCATTTCCCCAAGCACCGCACCAGCACTCGAAATCAGGGACCTGAAGAAGACCTACGCGAATGGCGTCGAGGCGCTCAAGGGCGTTTCGCTCAGTGTCCAGCCCGGCGACTTCTATGCCCTGCTCGGCCCGAACGGCGCCGGCAAATCGACCCTGATCGGCATCGTGTCCTCGCTGGTCAACGCCACGGCGGGCGACGCGCTGGTATTCGGCGAATCGGTGCGCACGCGCCGCAGCCAGGCCATGGGAATGCTCGGACTGGTGCCGCAGGAAATGAACTTCAACCTGTTCGAGCATCCGTTCCAGATCTGCGTGAACCAGGCCGGGTTCTATGGCGTCCCGCGCGCGGAAGCGAAATTGCGCGCTGAAAAGTATCTGAAGCAGCTTGCGCTCTGGGACAAGGCCTTCGAGGTCTCGCGCACGCTGTCCGGCGGGATGAAGCGGCGCCTGCTGATCGCGCGGGCAATGATGAACGAACCGAAGTTGCTGATTCTCGACGAGCCCACCGCCGGCGTCGACATCGAAATCCGCCGCTCGATGTGGAAATTCATCCAGGCCATCAATGCCGCCGGCACCACGGTCATCCTGACCACGCATTACCTCGAGGAAGCCGAGTCGCTGTGCCGCAACATCGCGATCATCGACCACGGCCGCATCATCGAAAACACCGCGATGAAGACGCTGCTCGCCAAGCTCGACGTGGAAGCGTTCCTGCTCGACCTGGCCAAGCCCTGCGCCGAGCTTCCGGCCGTGGACGGCGTGCGACTCACACGCGTCGACGCGCAAACGCTGGAAGCGGAAATGTCCCGCTCACACGATCTCAATTCCTTGTTCGCGGCGCTCTCCGCACGCGGCATGACCGTGACTTCGATGCGCAACAAGGCGAACCGGCTGGAGGAGATGTTCGTGCGCCTGATCGATGCGAACGACAAGGAAACCGCTTGATGAATGCCGAACACACGCTGATCGCCCTCGGCACCGTCGTGCGCCGCGAAGTGATGCGCATCCTGCGCATCTGGACGCAAACGCTCCTGCCACCGGCGATCACGATGACGCTGTACTTCGTCATCTTCGGCCAGTTGATCGGCAGTCGCATCGGCGCGATCGCGCAGACGCCCGATGGCCAGCCGATTTCCTACATCGAGTACATCGCGCCGGGCCTGGTGATGATGGCGGTGATCCAGAACGCCTACGGCAATATCACCAGTTCTTTTTTCGGGGCCAAGTTTCAACGTTTTGTCGAGGAAATGCTGGTCTCGCCGATGCCGAGCTGGTCGATCCTGACCGGTTATATCTCCGGCGCGGTGTTGCGCGGTTTCATGGTCGGCGTGATCGTGCTCGGCATTTCCCTGTTCTTCACGAAAATTCACCTGTATCACCCGCTGGTCACGCTCTCGACCTTCGTGCTCGCGGCGACGATTTTCGGCCTGCTCGGCTTCGTCAACGCGATCTTTGCACGCAAGTTCGACGACATCGCGATCATCCCGACCTTTATCCTCACGCCGCTGACGTACCTCGGCGGCGTGTTTTACAACGTCGCGCAGTTGCCGAGTCCGTGGAAGGAAATCTCGCACCTGAACCCGATCCTGTACATGGTCAGCGCGTTCCGCTACGGCCTGCTCGGCGTAAGCGACATCAACCTGGCCTGGGCCTATACCGTGATGTTGTTGTTCGTCGTCGTGCTCGGCGCGTTCTGCCTGACGCTGATGCAACGCGGCGTGGGACTGCGTTCTTAACGCAGCCCGAAAAATTCCCGTGCCGCCGCCGTTGCGTTCGCGGCGGTAACCGCCAATTCCTCGCCCCGGTCGCGGGCCACTTCCGCACAGATATGGGCGAGATACATCGGCTCGTTGCGCCGGTGCGCGGGCGCAGGCTTGACCGTACGCGGCAGCAGATACGGCGCGTCGGTTTCCAGCATCAGACGGTCCGCCGGAATGGATTTGACCAGCTCGCGCAGATGCGTGCCGCGGCGCTCATCGCAGATCCAGCCGGTGATGCCGATGAAGAAATCGCGGTCGAGATAATCGAACAGCTCGTTTTTCTCGCCAGTGAAGCAATGCACCACCGCGCGGCCAATGCGGCCTTTCATGTTGTCCATGCAGGCGATGAAATCCGCATGCGCGTCGCGCTGGTGCAGGAACAGCGGTTTGCCGCACTCAGCGGCCAGTTCCAGTTGCCGCTCGAACGTGAATAGCTGTGCCTCGCGCGGCGAAAAATTGCGGTGGTAGTCCAGGCCAGTTTCGCCGACGGCGACCACGTCGGGCAGCGCATGCAAGGTGCGCAAGCCGGCTTCGGTGTCGGCATCGAAATCGCTGGCATGGTGCGGATGCACGCCCGCCGTCGCGAACAGCACCCCGGGATACGCGCGCGCCAGGTCCAGCGCATCGCGCGAGCCTTGCACGGATGCGCCGGTAACGACAAGCTGGACCACGCCCGCCGCATGCGCGCGCGCGAGCACGTCCGCGAAATCGTGGCGGAAGGATTCGTGGGTCAGGTTGGCGCCGATGTCGACGAGTTGCATGTCCGCGCGTTGTCGGGAAAGTCTGGCATTATGCCAACACGATGCCGGCTCGGCTGCGTTCACGGCCGGTTAACCGGTGCCGCTACAGGCTGCGCCACGGGGTTTCGTTTTGGGAGTATCGCGATGAACCGTTCGACCATCATTTCCTGCGCCGTTGCGAGCGCCGCACTGGCCGTGGCCGCGCTCGCACAAGCGGCAACCGGCGCTGCATCCGCGCCGTCGCAAGTGGATTTGGCGCGTGCGCAACAGGTGCGCGCGCTGAT
This sequence comes from Rudaea sp., assembly GCA_035473575.1. Lineage (GTDB taxonomy): Bacteria > Pseudomonadota > Gammaproteobacteria > Xanthomonadales > Rhodanobacteraceae > Rudaea. The sequence goes on from DATIOA010000058.1 coordinate 12,761, forward strand.
GCAGGCGCAAACCAACCAGGCCAAGGCCGCCGCGTCAAAAACGGGTGTGGCCGGCGCCAAACCCGGCAACACGAAACCTGCCGAGTTATATGCAAATCCGGATCGGGCTTACCCGCCGAGTTGCCTCGGCTCGCCGATGCCGTTCGGCATGTGGCAAAGCGACCCGAATTACAAGCACCAAGTCGTCAACCTGATCGGCGATCCGCTCGCCGGTGATGCCAACGAGCGCAATTATTCGGAGGCGGTCGACGTCTACGTGTTCCGCGTTGCCTGCAGCAGCGGCCTATCGGCAACGCTGGTCGAAATCGACCGGCCATCCACCCATAGCAGCAATTACTATCCCACGTTCCCGGGCATCTACGTGACCCAGGGTAGCCAGCAGGACTACGTGGTGCGCGTCGCCAACGACCCGAACACCTTCTACTCCACGAACTTCGCGTTGAATCCGCTGATCCAGAGCGACGTGTTCGTGCTGGAGAATTTTTACGCGGGCGTGGTGCAATTCAATTTCAATCAGGCGATCACCGTGACGATCGACAACCTGGCCGCGAGTTTCCGCCAGATCGTTGACTTTCCGCTCGCCACCTACAATCCGGCGCAGTACGCCGCCGCATCGCAACCGCTGCCGATCAGCGGCTACATGACCGGCAACTGGTACGACCAGAACCACAGCGGCGAAGGCATCCAGGTCGAGGTCGGCGAATTTGCGCCCACCGACACCACGTATCCGCGCTACATCACCATCGCCTGGTACACGTTCGATTCCAGCGGTACGCCCTACTGGTTGTTCGGCACCGGCTTTTTCAACGCCGGCGACACATCGGCTGTCGTGACGCTGGGCTATTCCTACGGCGGCGGTTTCGCCGGCAACTTCGGGGCCTCAGCCACACAGAAACTGTGGGGCACGTTCAATGTCCAGTTCCCGGACTGCAACACGATGCAATTCAGTTACCAGTCGACCGCTGGCTTGCCGACGGGCGTGCCGTTCGGAACAGGCTCGAAGACGTGGAAGCGTTTGACGCAGATGAATGGGTTGACTTGCCAGTAATTGCGCAGTGTTCGATTGCCGATCCCGCCCACGTGGCGGGATCGGCATTTCTACGATGAGTAAAAGTACACAATTTCCAATTCAGGCGGTGCTGCCGGAAATCCTGACGAATCTGGCGCGGCATCCGCGCCTGGTGCTGGAAGCCCCGCCCGGCGCGGGCAAGACCACCCAGGTGCCGCTGGCCCTGCTCGACGCGGAATGGCTTGCGGGAAAGAAAATCCTCGTACTGGAACCGCGGCGCATCGCCGCGCGCGCAGCGGCGGAATTCATGGCCGTGCAGTTGGGCGAGGCGATCGGCGAAACCGTCGGTTATCGCATCCGCTTCGAGGCGAAGACATCCAAGCGCACGCGCGTGGAAGTCGTGACCGAAGGGATTCTCACGCGCCTGATCCAGTCCGATCCGGAATTGTCCGGCGTCGGTGCCGTCTTGTTCGACGAATTCCACGAACGGCATCTGCACGGCGACCTCGGCGCCGCACTCGCGCTCGACGTGCAGGCGCAACTGCGCCCGGACCTGCGCCTCGCCATCATGTCGGCGACGCTCGACGGCGAACGCATCGCGCGCTGGTTCGACGCGCCGCGCATCACCTCGGCCGGACGCATTTTTCCAGTGCGCGTCGAGTATCCCCCGGTGAAGGCGAACGAAGACTCGCCGTTCCATTTGCGGCGCGTTGTCGAAACCGCATTGCGCGAAACGGATGGCGATATCCTCGTGTTCCTGCCGGGACGGCGCGAGATCGAGCAGGCGCGCCGGATACTGCAAGGCAATGCACAGGCCGAAATAGCCATGCTCCACGGCGAACTCTCGCTTGCCGAGCAACATGCAGCGTTGGCGCCTGCGCAGCCGGGATCGCGCCGCATCGTGCTGGCGACGAACGTGGCCGAGTCGAGCGTGACCCTGCCCGGCATCCGCGCCGTGATCGATTCAGGACTGGCGCGCGAGCCGCGCTTCGATCCGAATTCGGGATTCTCGCGCCTGCAAACCGTGGCGATCTCCCAAGCCTCGGCCGACCAGCGTGCGGGCCGCGCAGGCCGCGTCGCCGAGGGCGTCGCGTACCGGCTGTGGCCGCAGAGCCAGCGCCTGGAACCCTCGCGGCGCGCGGAGATCGCCCAGGTGGAACTGTCCGCGCTCGCGCTCGAACTCGCCGCCTGGGGCTCGCCAGACCTGCGCTGGCTGGATGCGCCGCCGTCCGGCGCGCTGGCCAGCGCGCGCGACCTGCTGGTCCTGCTCGGTGCGCTCGACCCGGATGGCCGCGTCACGAAACTCGCTCACGATATGCTCGTGACCGGCGCCTCGCCGCGCTTGGCCGCGATGGTGCTGCGCGCGCCGCTCGCGCAACGTGCGCTGGCCTGTGATGCGGTCGCGTTGCTCGAAGCGCGAAATCCGCTGCGCGGCGAGCTTGGGCGCAATGATGATTTCCGTGTGCGACTGTCGGCACTGCAGGCCTGGCGCGACGACAAACGCGGCGCAAGAAACTCCGCTGCGGATTCCGCCGCGCTCGCCGCCATCGACCAGGCCGCATCCGGCTGGCGGCGGCGCTTCGACATTCGCGCCGTGGCGTCCGCGCCACCGGACCGTCTCGCCCTCGGCAACCTGCTCATCCACGCCTTTCCCGACCGCATCGCACGGCAGGACGGCAGCGATGTGCTGCGTTACCGCCTGAGCAACGGCCGTGGTGCGCATTTGCTGCAAAGTACACAATTGCACGGCGAATCGTGGTTGGTGGTCGCGGATTTGCGCTTCGATGAGCGCGATAGCGCAATCCTCACCGCGGCGCCATTCGATGCGGACCTGCTCGAACGCGACTTCGCCGCGCGCTTCGTGAGTCAGCGGGTCTCGCGCTGGAATCGCGACCGGCAGGCCATCGAAACCTTCGCGGAACGCCGCTTCGCGCAACTCGTGCTGGAACGGCGCAGCGTGCCATCCAGACCCGAGGACGCCCTGCCCGCCCTGCTCGCCGCCGTGCGCGAGGCCGGCATCGAATCTCTGCCATGGAGCGACGCCTCGCGCACATTGCGCCTGCGCGTCGCGTGCCTGCGCGAGTGGTGCCCGGAGCTCGATCTTGCGGATGTGTCCGATACCGCGCTGCTCGCGAACCTCGATGACTGGCTTGGACCGTATCTTGCTGGCAAGACGCGACTGGATGCGCTGACTCCCGCAATGCTCGGCGAAGCGCTGGCGTCGCGGCTCGACTACGCGCAACGCAAGTCCGTGGACGAGCTCGCGCCGGAATCGATCGCCGTGCCCAGCGGCAACACGCGCAAATTGCACTACGAACCCGGCAAGTCGCCCGTGCTGGCGGTGAAATTGCAGGAGCTGTTCGGCCTCGCCGACACGCCACGCATCGCGGACGGCAAAATTGCGGTGACCTTGCACCTGCTCTCTCCCGCGCAACGCCCGATCCAGGTCACGCAGGACCTGCGCGGCTTCTGGGAGCGCACGTATCCGGAAGTAAGAAAGGAATTGAAGGGACGCTATCCGAGGCATCCCTGGCCAGACGATCCGTGGAACGCGAAACCGACCGCGCGCGCCAAGCCCCGTCGCTGACAGCATTCCGCCACATCCGTGTGGAACCATCGCCCACGCAACCAGTCCAAGCCCCGACGCATCCATCGCAAGAGATTCCGTCATGACCAAACCCTCGCAATCCCTCGTCTGGATGCTCGGCTTTCTCGCCGCGGTGGCCGTTCTCGCCATGTTGCTGGCGACCAAACTCGTTGCGAACTTCCAGGCGAACCCGTTCTTCAACGGCGTGATCCTGGCCGTTCTCGTGATCGGCATCCTCGTCAACTTCCGCCAGGTGCTGTTGCTCACGCGCGAAGTCGAATGGATCGAGGCGTTCAAGCGCTCGCCGCCGGACCGTCCGCTGCCGGTCAAGCCGCGCCTGCTCGCGCCGATGGCGCGCATGTTCGCCGGCCGCGAACGCGCGAAGTTCTCGCTGTCCACGCAATCGCTGCGCTCGGTGCTGGACAGCGTCTACCTGCGCCTGGAGGAATCGCGCGACCTGTCGCGCTACCTCGTGGGCCTGGCGATCTTCCTCGGCCTGCTCGGCACGTTCTGGGGATTGCTCGTCACGATCCGGTCCGTCGCCGACATCATCGGCTCGCTCGGCGTCGGCACCGATCCGGCGGCGATGTTCAACACGCTCAAGGAAAACCTCAAGGAGCCGCTGTCCGGCATGTCGACGAGTTTCTCCACTTCGCTGTTTGGACTCGCCTCCTCGCTCGTCCTCGGATTCCTCGACCTGCAATCGGGCCATGCGCAAAATCGCTTCTACAACGAGTTGGAGGACTGGCTTTCCAGCATGACGCGGCTGTCGTCCGGCGCCCTGCATGGCGACGGCGAGGCGAGCGTACCGGCCTACGTGCAGGCATTGCTCGAACAAACTGCCGACGGCCTGGAACGCATGCAGCGCGCACTGACCGAATCCGAGCGCGAGCGGCGCGGCTCCGGCGAACAGTTCGGCGAATTGAACACCCAACTCGGCCGCCTCGCCGACCTTCTCAGCCGCGAGACACGCGAGTTCCGCAGCCTTGCCGAAACGCAGGTAGAACTGAAGAATGCCCTGAAAACGCTTGCCGCGGCGCCGAGCGGCGGCGAGCGCCTGTCCGACGACCTGCGCGGCGAGTTGCGCCTGCTCTCGCGCACGATCGCCGCCGCCGTCGACGGCAAGCCTGCCGGTACCAAGCACGGGGCCGTGCAGTGAACAGTCTTGCGCGCCGCCGCCGCGCGCTCGACATCTGGCCAGGATTCGTCGATGCCTTGTCGTCGCTGATCCTGGTCATGGTATTCGTGCTGCTGATCTTCGCGATCGGCCAGTTCGTGCTGTCGCAGACCATCGTCGGCAAGAACCGCGCGCTGGCCGACCTCAATGCGCAAATCGCGCAGCTTGCCAAGACCCTGTCGCTCGCGCAGGACAGCAACACGGCGCTGAACGCGAAGGTGAAGGAACTGTCCGCCTCGCTCGGTTCGGCAACCGGCGAACGCGACACGTTGAAGACCCAGCTCGACGCCGCGACCGCGCAGGCGGCGAAGCTCAATGCCGACATCGCTGCGCTGGCGGCACTCAAGGCGCAGCTCGAACAACAGGCCGTGAGCCTGGGCGCCGAACTCGACACCTCGAAGAAAAACCTCGTCGCCGCGACCGATCTCAATACGCACAACGCCGCGCAGATCGAACTGCTCAACCGGCAGATCGCCGCGGTGCGCGAGCAGTTGAGCAAGCTTTCTGCCGCGCTGGACCTCGCCAACGCGAACGTCGAGGACAAGGATCGCAAGATCGCCGACCTCGGCGCTCAGCTCAACCTCGCGCTCGCGAACAAGGTCAACCAGCTGGAGAAATACCGCTCGGAATTCTTCGGCAAGCTGCGCGCGGCGCTCGGCAACCGCGCCGACATCCGTGTCGTCGGCGACCGTTTCGTGGTGCCGACCGACGTCCTGTTCGATTCCGGATCGGCCGACCTGAATCCAGCCGCGCAGGCGCGGCTCGACAAGCTCGCGCAGACCCTGAATCAGGTCGCGGCGGAGATTCCGTCGAACCTCGACTGGATCGTGCGCATCGACGGCCACACCGACAAGCGCCCCATTCACACCGCGCAATTCGCCTCGAATTGGGAATTGTCAACCGCGCGCGCGGTGGCGATCGTCAAATACCTCGTCGTGCAGGGCATTCCCGCGAATCGGCTATCCGCGAACGGCTTCGGCCAGTTCCAGCCACTGGATCCCGCGGATAGTGAAACCGCCTATGCGAAGAACCGGCGCATCGAGATTCAACTGACGAATCGCTAGACGCGCCGCGCAAGCAGCTTCGTCGCTCCATCTTACTTGCGTCGCTTTTTCGCCAGACGCTTTTCCTCCGCCAGGGCAGCGGCGGCAAGGGTCGTAAGCGGCACCTTGAGCACCTGGCTCAATTTGGCGGCCAGCGGCAGGCGGATGTTCACCGTCTTGCCCTGTTCGAGTTCGTACAGATAACTGGCTGTCGTGCCGACCACCGCGGCGACTTGCCGCACGCTGAGCTTGCGTTGTTCTCGTTTGGAAAGGATCAACTGACCGAACTTCATTGGACTCGCCTCCACCGCAATTTCGACGATTATCCGCTAGAGCGGGTCGCTTGGCTATCGGAACCGGAAAGAGTCAAGTCCGGCGCGCCGGTTCGCGCTGGCTGAAGATCACGCTGCCAAGGATCAGTACTCCGGAAACCAGCATGGTCGGCGTCGGCGTCTCGCCGAGCAGCAGCCACGCCCAACCGACGCCGAATACTGGGATCAGGTAGTTGCAGGTCGCCGCGCGCGTGGCGGAGATGCGCTGGATCAGGCGAAAAAACAGGAAATAGGCGAAGCCGGTGCATACCACGCCGAGCGCGATGGCGGCCATCCACGACGACGCCGGCACCGGATCGACCGGCCAGGTCGCAACGGCCAGCGGCGCAAGCATCAGCGCCGAGCAACTCAGCGTACCGGCGACGCCGACGACCGGCTGCAGGTCGCCGAGCTTGCGCTTGGTCAGGTTGACGGCGATGCCGTAGCAAAACGAGGCGAGCGTGCCGGCGATCGCGGCAAGCATGATGTTGTCGCCGGCGGTGCGTCCACTGGCGAGAACGACGACGCCGACGAAACCGGCGATCAGCGCCATCGCCCGGCGCGTACCGATGCGCTCGCCGTAGAAGACCAATGCGATCAGCGCGGTGAACAACACGGTCATGCTGTTCGCGATCGCGCCGATGCCGGCCGGGGCGCGCTCCGCGCCCCAGGCGAACAGGGAAAACGGAATCGCCGAGTTGAGCACGCCGACGACGGCAAGCCGGCGCCAGTGCGCGGCGTGGAGCTGCTTGCGAGCGCGCCACAGGAACGGCGAAAGCAACAGTGCGCCAAGCATCACGCGCACCTCGACCAGCGGCAGCGGACCGAAATGCGGCGCGGCGATGCGCATGAACAGGAACGAGCCGCCCCAGATCGCACCGAGCGCGAGGATTTCCAGCGGCGTGCGCCAATCGCGGGTCATGGTTGCAGAATCCTCGTTTGCCCGGGGGCGAGTCCGTCCAGTGCTGCGTCGCCGACACGCACGCGGATCAGGCGCAGCGTCGGCAATCCGATCGCTGCGGTCATGCGCCGCACTTGGCGGTTGCGCCCCTCGCGGATGGTGAGTTCGATCCACGCGTCGGGTACGGTCTTGCGAAAACGCACCGGCGGATCGCGCGGCCACAGCCAGTCCGGCGCGCGCGGCAGCCGACGTGCGTCCGCAGGCAAGGTCGGGCCATCGTTCAGCTGTATACCTTTGCGCAACTGTTCCAACTGTGTTTCCACGGGGCTGCCCTCGACCTGCGCGAGATAGGTTTTCCGCGTTTCGTGGCGTGGGTCGGTCAGGCGCTGCGCCAGCGCGCCATCGTCGGTGAGCAGCAGCAGGCCTTCGGAATCGTAATCCAGTCGACCTGCTGGATAGACGTCGGTAACCTTCACGAACTCCGCCAGCGTGCGCCGTTTCGGCCCGTTGCGGTCGGTGAACTGGCACAGTACGTTGAACGGCTTGTTTAGCGCGATCAACACCGGGCAATCCCGCAGATGCGAACGGCCGCGCAGGCGGCCGTCCGGGAAGCAGCAGGCGAATGCGCCGAATCAATTCTTCGCCGACTTGCCCGCGTTGTCCGCCGGAGCGGAGAAGATCTGGTCGCCCTGCGGCTTGACGAAGCGCAGGGTCATGCGGTCGGATTCGCCGATCGCGAGATACTTGTCCTTGTCCTTGTCGCCGAGCGTCAAGGTCGGCGGCAGCGTCCACACGCCTTTCGGATAATCCTTGGTGTCCTTGGGATTGGCGTTGATCTCGCTCTTGCCGTCAAGCTTGAAGCCGGCGTCGGTAGCGAGCTTGATCACGTAGTCCTCGGGCAAGTAACCGCTGTTCTTGATTTTTTCCAGGTCCGCGCCGGCCGTGGCGCGGTGATCGACCACGCCGAGTACGCCGCCGGGCTTGAGCACCGTGAAGAAGGCCCTGAACATGCCCGGCGCGTAGTCGCCCATGACCCAGTTGTGTACATTGCGGAAGGTAACGACCATGTCCGCTGACCCCGGCTCGCCGAGGCTCGGCGCCTTCGGATCGTATTGCACGACTTTGGCCTTGCCGTAATGCGCCGGGTCGGCGGCGAACATTTTCTCGAGCGCCGTCTTGTCCTGCGCCGCTTCGCCTTCGGGCTTTTTAGGAATGGTAATGGCCGCGGTGTAGCTGCCATCGTCCTGCATCAGCGGCGCGAGCACTTGCGCGTACCAGCCGCCACCGGGCGTGATTTCGATCAGATTCATGCCGGGCTTGAGGCCGAAGAATTCCAGCGTCTGCTTGGGATGCCGATACTGGTCGCGCGCGGGGTTCGCGGCTTCGCGCCAATTGCCGGCGAGCACCGTGTCGATCTTCGCATCGAACATCTGCTGCGCGCTTTGCGGCGGCGGCGGATTGGCCGGCTGGTCGGCCACCTTCGGCGGCGGAGCAGCGGGCGCCGGAGCTGGCGCCTGCGATTGGTCGCAGGCGGACAGGGCCAGCGCGATGACGGCAAGTGCAAATGTGTACTTATTCATGACAACCTCCTCATAGTCACATCGCGGCGATCAATGCATCGCCGAATTCCGAACATTTCAGCAACTTCGCACCATCCATCATGCGTGCGAAATCGTAGGTCACGGTCTTGGCGGCGATGGTCTTGTCCATCGCGTGGATGATCGCGTCGGCGGCTTCCGTCCAGCCCAGGTAGCGCAGCATCATCTCGCCCGAAAGGATCACCGAACCCGGATTGACCTTGTCCTGGTTCGCGTACTTCGGTGCGGTGCCGTGAGTGGCCTCGAACACGGCGTGGCCGCTCAGATAGTTGATGTTGCCGCCCGGCGCAATGCCGATGCCGCCGACTTCTGCGGCCAGCGCGTCGGAGATGTAATCACCGTTGAGGTTGAGCGTGGCGACCACGTCGTATTCCTTGGCGCGCGTCAGGATCTGCTGCAGGAAGGCGTCGGCGATCACGTCCTTGACCACGATCTCGTGGCCGTTGTTCGGATTCTTGAACACGCACCACGGGCCGCCATCGAGTTCGACCGCACCGAATTCGTCGCGGGCTAACTGATAGCCCCAATCGCGGAAGGCGCCTTCGGTAAACTTCATGATGTTGCCCTTGTGCACCAGGGTCACCGACTTGCGGTCGTTGGCTATCGCATAGTGCATCGCCGCGCGCACCAGGCGCTGCGTGCCTTCCTTCGACACCGGCTTGATGCCGAAGCCGGAGGAATCCGGAAAGCGCACCTTGGCGAATTGCTTGGGGAAATTTTCCTGCATCAGTTTCTTGAACTTCACCGCGTCGTCGGTGCCTTGCTGGAATTCGACACCGGCGTAGATGTCTTCGGTATTCTCGCGATAGATCATCATGTCCACGTCCTGCGGCTTGAGCACCGGGGATGGCACGCCCTTGAACCAGCGCACCGGACGCACGCAGCAGTACAAATCCAGCATCTGGCGCAGCGCGACGTTGAGCGAGCGGATGCCACCGCCGACCGGCGTGGTCAGCGGGCCCTTGATCGAGACGAGGTAATCGCGACAAGCCGTAACCGTTGCGTCGGGCAGCCAGTTGCCGGTTTGCTTGAATGCCTTCTCGCCGGCGAGCACTTCCATCCACATCAGCTGGCGCTTGCCGGCGTAGGCTTTCTTCACCGCGGCATCGAGCACGCGCACCGAGGCGCGCCAGATATCCGGGCCGGTGCCGTCGCCTTCGATGAACGGGATGACCGGGCGATCCGGCACGTTCAACTTGCCGTCGACGATGCGGATTTTCTCGGCGCCGGTTGGCGGTGCGGGGGTGAAGTCGGTCATGGGATCTCCAGGGGCGGATTCAGCCGCCTATTGTAGTCGCTGGCGGTTGCGCCGGGGTACCTGCGGACGCGTCCCGCCGCGGCTTGCTGCCGGCCCGTCCGCACCCGGGCCGGCGAACGCGCCAGCCTCAACCGTGCTGGTGCTCGTCCAAGGTCTCCCGCAGGGTCTCGTCTTCGGACTCGAGCTTGTCGCCGAGCAAGCGGCGGATGACGACGTAGAACACGGGGATGAGCAGCACGCCGAACACGGTTGCGACCAGCATGCCGCCGACCACGCCGGTGCCGATTGCGTGACGCGCGTTCGCGCCGGCGCCCGAAGACACGACCAGCGGCATGACGCCGAGGATGAAGGCGAAGCTGGTCATCAGGATCGGGCGCAGGCGCAGGCGCGCGGCGTCGACCACGGCAACGCCGAGCGGCCGACCGCGCTTTTGTTCCTGCACCGCGAATTCGACGATCAGGATGGCGTTCTTCACCGCCAGGCCGATGATCGTGATCAACCCCACCTTGAGGAAGACGTCGTTGGAAAGTCCGCGCGCCCAGGTCGCGAGCAGCGCGCCGGTCAGGCCGAGCGGCACCACCAGCATCACCGCGACCGGAATCGACCAGCTCTCGTACAGCGCGGCCAGGCACAGGAACACGATGAGGATCGATAGGCCGAACAACACCGGCGCCTGCTGGCCGGAGAGGATTTCCTGCAGCGATTGGCCGGTCCATTCGAAGCCGAAACCATGCGGCAGGTCGTGGTCGATGATGTCCTTCATCAACGCCATTGCCTGGCCGGTACTCTTGCCCGGCGCCTGGCTGCCGACGATGTCGATTGCCTCGTAGCCGTTGTAGCGGGCCAGGCTCGGCGCGGCCAGTCCCCACTTCGCCTGCACGACATTGGACAGCGGAATCATCGGCGCCGCACCGCCGGACGCCGGTGCCTTGCCGGCGACGTAGAAGTGATTCAACGCATCGAGGCTGGCGCGGAATGGCGCGTCGGCCTGCATGATCACGCGCAGCACGCGGCCGCCGTACATGAAGTCGTCGACGTAAACCGGCGCCAGCATCAACTGGATGGCAGTATAGACGTCCGTCAGTGAAAGGCCCATCGACTGCGCCTGCACGCGGTCGACGGTCATCTTCAACTGCGGCGCGTCTTCGAGCGCATTCGGACGCACGCCGACCAGGGTGTCGGCGTGCTTGGCCGCTTCGCCGAGCAGGATGTTGCGCGCGTTCGTCAGCGCCTCATGGCCCTGACCGGTGCGGTCTTGCAGGAACAGGTCGAAACCGCCGAAGCGGCCGAGGCCGCGGATCGTCGGCAGGTTGACGACGAACACCATCGCGTCCTTGACCTGACCGAACAGCTGGCCCTGCAAGCGCGGGATCAGCTCGGTGATGTTGGCCTTGCGCTCGCCCCACGGCTTGAAGCCGATGAACGCCATGCCGACGTTCTCGCCCTGGCCGACGAAGCTGAAGCCGGACAACGCGAACACCCGCTCGACTTCCGGATTGGAACGGATGATGTCGCTGACCTGGTCCATCACCAAGTTGGTGCGCCCGATCGTCGCGCCGGGCGGCAGGGACACGATGGTGAGCGCATAGCCCTGGTCTTCGTCCGGCACGAAGCTCGACGGCAGCTTCCAGAACAGCAGGCCGCAGATCACGACGACGACGGCGAACGCGAGCATCCAGCGCGGCGCGTGGCGCACGGCGCCGCGCACGTAGCCGGTATAGGAGTGGCGGATCCAGTCGAAGGTCTTGTTGAACCAGACGAACAGCGGATTGTGGGTATGTTCGTGGGTGGGTTTGATCAGCGTGGCGCACAGCGCCGGGGTAAAGCACAGGGCGAGGAAGGCGGAAAATGCGGTGGACAGCGCGATCGTCAGCGCGAACTGGCGGTAGATCGCGCCGACCGAACCGGTTTGCAGCGCGCTCGGCATGAACACCGCCATCAGCACCAGGGCGATGGCGACGACGGCACCGGAAATCTGCGCCATCGCCTTGCGCGTGGCCTCGCGCGGGGCGAGTCCTTCCTCGCGCATGATGCGCTCGACGTTCTCGATCACCACGATCGCGTCGTCGACGACGATGCCGATCGCGAGCACCATGCCGAACAGCGAGAGCTGGTTGATCGTGAAGCCGAGCCCCCACAACGAGAGGAAACCGCCGAGCAGCGCGACCGGAATCACGATCGAGGCGATCAGCGTGGCACGCAGGTTCTGCAGGAAGATCAGCATCACCAGGAACACGAGCACGAACGCGATCGCGAGCGTGATCACCACTTCCTCGACCGCAACGCGCACGAACGTGGTCGAGTCGTAGGGCACGAACCATTCCACGCCCGGCGGAAAACTCGATTGCAGTTCGGCGAGCTTGTCCTTGACCTCCTGCGCGACGGTCAGCGCGTTGGCGCCGCTGACCAGTTGCACGCCGGCGCCGGCTACCGGCGTACCGTTGAACACCGCGCGCTGGCCGTAGCTCGCCGGGCCGAGGTCGATGCGGGCGACGTCCTTCAGGCGCACCGTGGTGCCATCCGTGTTCGCGCGCAGGATGATGTCGCCGAACTGCGCCGGCGTGGAGAAACGTCCTTCCGCGGAAACCGTAGCGGTAACGCCGGTGCCGGGCAGGGTCGGTTCGGCGCCGATCGCGCCGGCCGCGACCTGCACGTTTTGCGCGCGCACGGCATTGAGCGCATCCGCCGCGGACAGGCTGTAGCCGTGCAGCTTGTCCGGATCGAGCCAGATGCGCATCGCGTATTCGGCGCCGACCTGGAACGTGTTGCTCACGCCGGGCAGGCGCGCGATCTGGTCGAGGATGCCGGACGACAACAAATTGTTGAGCCGGAAGGAATCGAGGCTGCCATCCTTCGACTTGAGCGCGAAGAACATCAAAAAGTCGGGGTTCGACTTGGTCACGGTCACGCCCTGCTGCACCACTTCGGATGGCAGGCGCGGCGTGGCCAGCGTCACCTTGTTCTGGGTCTGTACCGCCGCGGTGTCGGCGTCGGTACCGGGCTCGAACGTGAGCGTGATGCCGGCGCCGCCGTTCGCGCTGGAGGTGGAACTGAAATACATCAGGTGATCGATACCGGTGAGCTGCTGCTCGATCACCTGGGTCACGCTTTTTTCCACCGTGGCCGCATCCGCGCCCGGGTAGCTGGCATTGACCACCACTTGCGGCGGTGCGATCGACGGATAGGATTCCACGCCGAGGCTCGACAGCGCGATGGCGCCGCCGAGCGCGATCAGGATGGCGATGACCCACGCGAAGATGGGGCGATCAATGAAAAAATTCGACATGTTTTTCGGCTGCGCTCAGTGGGCGGGCTTGGCTGCCGGCGGTGCGGCTTCAGGCTTCCACGGCGCCGCCTTGGCCGGCGCGCCCGGGCGCACGTGCTGCACGCCGGAGACGATCACCTGGTCGCCGTCGGCAAGTCCCGACGTCACGATGAAATCGCCGCCTTGCTGCGCGTCGGCGACGACGGGCTTCTGCGCGACCTTGCCGTCGCTGCCGACAGTCAGGACATATGGTCCGGACGGATCGCGCTGCAGCGCCGCTTGCGGAATCAGGTACGCGTGCGTGATCTGGCCCAGGGTCAGGCGCAGGTTGACGTACATGCCCGGCAGCAGGCGATGGTCGGGGTTCGGCACGATGCCGCGCAGTTCCACCGCGCCGGTCGCCGAGTTCACGATGCTGTCGGAAAAATCCAGCGTGCCGGAGTGCGCGTAGGTGGAGCCATCGGGCAGCACGATGTCGACCTTGGCCTTGTTCTCCGCCTCCAGCGCGACATGGCCGCCGGCCTGGGCACGGCGCAGCGCGTCGAGTTCGTCGACGGCCTGGCTGAAATACACGTAGATCGGGTCGATCTGCTGGACGCTGGTCAGCAACGTCGCTTCGCCCTGCCCGACCAGCGCGCCTTCGGTCACCTGCTGCTGGCTGGCGCGGCCGGCGATCGGCGCCGTCACGCTGGCGTAACCCAGGTTGATGCGCGCGGTTTCGGCATTCGCCTGCGCCTGCTGCACCGCGGCTGCCGCGGTGCGTTCGGCGGCGAGCGCGTTGTCGAGATCGGTCTTGGACATCAGGCCCTTGTCGGCGATCGAGCGAGCGCGTTCGGCGGCGACGTGGTTGTTCGTGTAGGTGGCCTTCGCCGCGGCGAGGTTGGCGAGCTGCGCGTCGAGCGCGGCCTTGAGCGGTGCCGGATCGATCTGGAACAGCAATTGCCCTTCCTTGACGTCGGTGCCTTCCGTGTACACGCGTTTTTGCAGCACGCCGGCGACGCGCGCGCGCACGTCGGCATTGCGCGTCGGATAGAGCCGGCCGACCAGGTCGCGCGTCACCGGCACGGCCTGTGCCTTGGCCACGACCACGCCGACTTCCGGAGGCGGCATCTGCATCTGCTGTTGCTGGGACTTGCCGCAACCGGCGGCAGCGAGCGCGAAAATCAGGATGGGGGCGGGGGAAATGCGAAGTCGCATAAACGAATCCTTCATCGGGTTGCGCGAGAAT
>DATIOA010000059.1:0-5039 GCA_035473575.1 Rudaea sp.
TGGCGACAACGTCGGGCCGATGCTGCTCGGCGGCATGGTGCTCGCGACGGCGGATCGGCTGGTGCCGATCGCGGTCCCCGCGAATTGGCATTGCGTGATCGCGCATCCCCACGTCGCGCTGGAAACCCGGCGCGCACGCGCGGCACTCAAGGGCAACTACGCGCTGCACGAATTCGTCGATCAAAGCGCAAACCTCGCCCTGTTCCTCACCGGTTGCCAGCGCGGCGATGCCGAACTCGTGCGCGCGGGCCTCAACGACGTGCTGATCGAACCGCGACGAGCGCCGCTGATCGCGGGATTCGAACGCGTCAAGCACGCCGCCCTGGATCATGCCGCGCTCGGCGCCAGCATTTCCGGCGGCGGACCGAGCGTGTTCGGCTGGTTCGAGTCGCGCGCGCAAGCCGAAGCCGCCGCACCGGCGATGAAAGCGGCGTTCGCCGACGCCGGCTTCGACAGCGATGTTTTTGTTTCGCCGGTGAACGGGCCGGCCGCGGGCATCGTGCCGTGAAATTCGTCAGCACGCGCGGAAAAACTCACGCCACGAGCCTGAGCGAGGCCATCGCCGCTGGCCTCGCGCCCGACGGCGGCCTCTACGTTCCCGCGATGCTGCCGCGTCTTTCGCCCGATGATTTTTCCGGATGCAATGCGTTGGCAAGGGTTGCGTCGCGACTGCTCGCACCGTTCTTCGAAGACGATGTGCTCGCACCTGAACTCAACGCAATCTGCGCCGAGACGTTCACCTTCGATGCACCGCTGCGGGCATTGGCAACGCCGCAAGATTTCGTCCTCGAACTCTTCCACGGCCCGACCGCGGCGTTCAAGGATTTCGGCGCGCGCTTCCTCGCCGCTTGCATGCGCCGGCTGCGGCGCGGGGACGATGTGCCGCTGACAATCCTTGTGGCGACTTCCGGCGATACCGGTGCAGCGGTCGGCGCGGCCTTCGCGAATATTCCGGAATTCCGCGTCGTCATCCTGTATCCCGACGGCCGCGTTTCGCCGCGCCAGGCGCACCAGCTCGGCGCGTTCGGCGGATACATCCATGCGCTGCGCGTCGCCGGTTCTTTCGACGATTGCCAGCGTCTGGTCAAACAGGCCCTCGCGGATGCGCAATTGCGCACGCGCGTGCCGATGTCTTCGGCCAACAGCATCAGTCTCGGCCGCCTGCTGCCGCAGATGGCCTACTTCGCGCACGCCGCGCTGGCGCACCGGCAGGCACAGGGCGCGCTGCTGAACTTCGTCGTGCCGACCGGCAATCTCGGCAATGCTTTTGCGTGCATGCTCGCGCGCGCCTGTGGCCTGCCGATCGGCCGCATCGCGCTGGCAACAAACGCGAACCTCGCCCTGCACGATTTCTTCGCCGGCGACGCCTACGCGCCGCGCGCGAGCGTCGCCACGCTCGCAAACGCCATGGACGTCGGCGCGCCGAGCAACTTCGAGCGCCTGCGTTGGCTGTATCCCGACGACGAAGAGTTGCGCCGCGAATTCTGCGTCGATGCGATCGGCGACGAGGCGATCGCGGCGACGATCCGCAGCCGCCACTCGCGCCATGCCGAAGTGTTCTGTCCCCACACCGCCACCGCGATCCGCACGCTGGAAGCGTTGCGCCAGGAAGGCGCGAACGGCGACTGGGCCGCCGTCGCGACCGCGCACCCGGCCAAGTTCGACGGCATCGTCGAACCGCTGATCGGACGGGCGGTCGCCGTGCCACCGGCGCTCGCGGCACTGCTGGCACGCCAGAGCACCGCAGCACCACTCGCCAACGCATACGCCGCACTACGCCAGCGGCTGCTGCGTTGAGTGCCGCCGCAAAACAAAAAAGGCCGCGTCGGACGCGGCCTTTTTTGCCTGGCGCCTTGAATGGTGGAGCGGAGGAGGATCGAACTCCCGACCTTCGCATTGCGAACGCGACGCTCTCCCAGCTGAGCTACCGCCCCACACGAGGGCGCGCATGATACATCGGCGCGCCGCGTGCGCCAAGGCCTGCGCGGCAGTGCAGGCCCGCACACCGGATTTTCCTTGCCATCCAATTCGGTTAGGCTAACTGCCCGGACGCCCGCGGAGTCGGCGATGCAGCTAACCAACCTGTCGGTGATGGTGGTCGAGGATCACGGCTTTCAGCGTCGAGTCGCCTTGCGCCTGCTGCAGGAATTGGGGTTGACCCAGCTCAGCGAGGCCGGCGACGGCAAATCCGCATTGGCGATGCTCGAACAAGCCGACGCGCCACCGGACGTCATTCTGGTCGATCTCGACCTGCCGGAAATGGACGGCATCGAATTCATCGGCCACGTCGCGGCGCGCAAGCTCGCCCGCTCCGTGGCCCTGACCAGCGCACTCGATCCGGCCCTGCTCAACACCGTGCAGGGCATGACGCGCGCCTATGGCCTGCGCGTGCTCGGCGTGGTGGAAAAACCGTTGACTACCGCCAAGCTCGTCGACACCTTGAGCCTGTTCGATGCCGCCGAGGATGCGCGCGTCAGCGAACCGGACATCGCCATCGACCACGACGCCCTGCGCCGCGGCCTGGACGCCGACGAGTTTGAACCGTTCTTCCAGCCCAAAGTGGAAATCGGCAGCGGCCACGTGGTCGGCGTGGAAGCACTGGCGCGCTGGCGCCACGGCGGCGCAGTGATCGGTCCGGTGCATTTCATTCCGGTGTTCGAGCGCGAAGGCATGATCGATGCGTTCACCGAGCGGATGCTCGAGCGTGCCTGCCGCTGGCGGCGGCGCTGGGCGCAGGAAGGCGTCGAACTGAAAGTCGCGGTCAACGTATCCATGCTCAACCTGACCAAGGTCGAAGCGGCCGACCGTTTCCAGCAGATCGTCGGCGACCACGGCGTCAAGCCGCGCGACATCGTCATCGAGGTGACCGAAAGTTCGGTGATGGGCGAGGCTGCGCACGCGCTCAATGTGCTGGCACGGCTGCGCCTGAAGGGCTTCGGCCTGTCCATCGACGATTTCGGCACCGGCTATTCCTCGCTCGCGCAACTGTCGCAGATCCCCTTCACCGAACTGAAGATCGACCAGGGCTTCGTCACCGGCGCCGTGCGCCAGCCGCGCAAGCGCGTGGTGGTGGAAACCAGTCTCGACCTCGCGCGCAAGCTGCAACTGACCGCTGTCGCCGAAGGTGTCGAGACCATCGAGGAATGGCAGATGCTGGCCGAACTCGGCTGCCAGCTCGCGCAGGGATTTCTGATCTCGCCCGCCCTGCCCGGCGAACAATTGTTGGCCGGCATCGCGGCCTGGCACGCGGCGGACGCGATAACGCGCAAGCCATGAAATCGCTGCAACGCCGCTTCAGCATCCGCACGCAGCTGCTGGCGCTGTTCGGCCTGCTGCTGCTCGCCGGCGCCATCGTGCTCGTGCTCGACGAAATCGCCCTGCGCCGCCAGATCGCCACGTTCGATTCCCTGCAACGCGACTCGCTCACCGGCCTGCGCCTGGCCAAGTCGATTTCCGACGCTTACGGGCTCGAAATCGTCGACACCACCTACCGCGTGCGCAATTACCTGATGGGCTGGGATCAGGGCGTGGCCACGGTCGACACCGCCGAAGCCGACATCCACCACGACTGGGACGCACTGATCAAGACGAATCTTTCGCCGGATCAGCGCGAACTGATCGACGAAGTGGCCAAGGCGCGCGTGATCGCCGATCAGGCGGCGACGAAATTGCGCGGCATCCTCAAGGCCCAGGACATGCCCGCACTGGGCAAGTTCGCCGATACCGAACTGTATCCGGCGATCGACCCGGTGACCAACCGCCTGCAGTTCCTCGCCGACGTGAAGATGCTCGACGCCGAACGCAGCGTGAGCGGGCACCTGACGCGTGCGCGTGCGGTCGGCTGGTGGCGCATCTTGGTGAGTCTTGCGGCGCTGCTTTTCGTGTTCGTGGTGGGACGCAGCATTTTGCGCAATGTATACAAAGGCGTGAAGCAACTCGCGCAATTCGCCCGGCACGCGCGCGACCCGGATTACCCTGCGCCGGAATGGAACGCCGCCGAGGGCGGCGAACTTGGCCAGATCCATGCCGCGCTCACCGACATGCGTGCGGACCTGATCGGCTACGAACGGGATATCAAGGAAAGCGAGGCGTATGCGCAGGCGGCGAGCCGGGCCAAGTCATCGTTCCTGGCCTCGATGAGCCATGAAATCCGCACGCCGATGGTCGGCGTGGCCGGCATGCTGGAACTGCTCGCGCACACGAACCTCGACGGCGAACAGCGCCAGCAGGTCGAAATCGCGCGGAACTCGGCACAAAGCCTTCTCCAGATCATCGGCGACATCCTGGATTTCTCCAAGATCGAGGCCGGAAAACTCGAACTGAATCCCGCGCCGCTGGACCTGCGCGCGCTGGTGCGCAATTCCACCGACAACTTCCTCGGAACCGCATCCGCCAAGGGTTTAAAACTCGAGTGCGAGATCGACGAGCGCCTCGCGCCCGCGCACCTGGGCGATGCGCTGCGCCTGCGCCAGATTCTGTCCAACTTCCTGTCCAATGCGATCAAGTTCACCGAGCGCGGCCGGGTGCTGGTGTCGCTGGAACGGCTGGCGACGGAGGGTTCGCGCGAACTCATCGCCATCCGCGTGAAGGATTCCGGCATCGGTGTATCCAAGGAAGATCAGGCGCGTCTGTTCCAGCCGTTCGCACAGGCCGGAGCCGGCGGCGCACAACGCGTGGACAGTACCGGATTGGGGCTGTCCATCTGCCGTCGACTGGCCGAACTCATGTCCGGCGACATCGTCATGGACAGTCGCGTCGGCACCGGCACCACGATGAGCCTGGTCGTGCGCCTCGCGCTGGCGGATGCGAGCCTGCTGCAGCGCGACGACGGTGCCCTGCTCAGCGTCGTCCGCGCCGCGCCGAGCGTCGACGCAGCCAGGCGCGAAGGCAGCCTGATCCTGCTTGCCGACGACCATCCGACCAACCGCGCCGTGATCGCGCGCCAGCTCAACCTGCTCGGCTACGCCTGCGAAAGCGCGCACGATGGCGAAACCGCGCTGCAGATGTGGCGCAGCGGCAAATACGCGCTTTTGCTCACC
>DATIOA010000060.1:0-4410 GCA_035473575.1 Rudaea sp.
CGCGATGATCCAGCGATCCATTTTCTTGCCGGTTTCGCGCGTGACAGATGCGTTCGTCTCGATGTCACTCTCGCGCTGGATTCCGTGCGGCGTCCATTCGTAGAACCACGAGAACGCCATCGCGAAAGGAAAGCCGATCGCCGCTGCCACGATGATCCAGCGCACCGCCCATTCGACGATGTGGAAATACGGCGAGACCTGGGTGACGACCTGCACGATCAGCCACGCGCTCGCGGCATAAAACGTCGCCGCGCGCAGCACGTTGCGGCGCTTGAGTTCGGCGAAGAAACTCATGGTGTATCACTCGCAGGCATAGCGCCCATCCGCGTTGCGATGGCAGCCTGGCGGCGGGCCGTAGCGGTCCCAGAACGTCGCCACGCCACTGCGCTGAAGGTACTCGCCGAATTGCGGTAGCGCGCGCGCGTCCTTGCCGAAGGGCGACCACAGGTCGCTGTAGAACATCTGGTCGTTGCCGGTGGGCGCAGGCGCCATCAGTTCCAGCGCCCGTGCCGGCTCGCCGAGCCGAAGCAGCGCCCACGGCGCGGCGCCCGCGAGCGTTTTCGGCTTCGTGGCGAGGTAGCCGTCGATCGCGGCCAGTGCTTTCGCGTGTGCGCCGGGATCGTCCCCGTACATGCCCTGCGCCAGAATCGCGGACGTTCCTTCCGGGAACTCCGCAAGCCATGCCTTCATACCGCGCGTCGCGCTGGCGACCGCTTCGGCTTTGTGGCCGTCGGCGTACTCGATGTCGGCGAAGCGCGCCTCGCTCCAGGACAGGCCCAGCGCCATCGATTGCTCGTACATCCGGCGCGCATTGGCGTGATCGCCGGTGTCGAGATAAACGCGGGCGCGCCATGCGAGCGCGGAGGGCGACAGGGGATCGATCGCCAGGATGCGGTCGTATTCCTGCGCCGCTTTCGTGCTGAAACCGGTCTCCAGCCACATGCTGCCTGTCCAGCCCAGCGCCGCCGTGTCGCCGGGGTCGATCGCGATGGCCTGTTCGAGTTCGCTGCGTGCGCCGACGAAATCGCGTCGCACGTCGTGCGTCAGCCCGAGCACGGCGTGCGCTTCGGCGAGCCGCGGATCGAGCGCCAGCGCCGCCATTGCTTCCTTTTCCGCCCGCTGCAACGTCGCGTCGAAGTCCACCGGCATGTAGTTGCTCGAAACCGCCAGCACGGCGCCGAGCCGCGCATGCGCGCGCGCGAACTTCGGGTCGAGCGCAATGGCCTGCTGCAATTGCGATATCGCTTCCGGGAAGTGGGCACCGTCGCGGCGGGCGAAGATCGCGCTCGCGCGCAGGTACAGCGCATGCGCCTCGGGGTTCGCGGTCAGCTCCGGGACCAGCCGGACCTTCTGCTCGCCGACCAGCACGATCCGCAATTGCTCGGTGATCGCCTTGGCGATGCTCTCCTGGAGCTTGAACACGTCGGACAAGTCGCCGTCGTAGTCGTGCGACCACAGGTCCTTGTCGTCGGCCACTTCGATCAACCGCACCGAGATACGCACCTTGTTGTCCTGCTTGCGCACCGAACCTTCAAGCACATTGGCGACCCCGAGCGCCTTGCCGACGGACGCCAGGTCGTCCCTCGTGTCGCGGAAGTGGAACGAGGAGGTGCGGCCGGCGACTTTCAGAGCCTTCACCTGCGCGAGCGCGTCCAGCAGTTCCTCTGACATGCCATCCGAGAAGTAGCCCTGGTCGTGGTTCGGGCTCAGGTCGAGGAATGGCAGCACGGCGATCGACTTGTCGGGCGCCTTGGCCATCGGCGCGCTGCCAGTTTCCTTGTGCAGCACGAACGTATTGGCAAGCAGCAACACGACTGCTATCGCCAGCACCGCGATGATCGCCTTGTCCAGGGTGCGCCCGGTCGAACGTGCGATGGAAGCATCGCCAACGAGCTCGCTTTCGCGCTTCAATCCCTGCGGGGTGAATTCGTAAAACCACGCGAATGCGATCCAGAACGGAAACCCGATGATCGCGGCGATGACGAACCAGCGCGCGATCCACTCGTAATCGCCGAACAGTGGCAGCAGTTGCGCAAGACCCTGCGCCAGTGCCCACACCGCACCCGCGTACAGCACGCCGGCGCGCAGCACGTTGCGGCGCTGGAGCTCGGCGAAGAAGCTCATTTCGGCACGCCCTCGTCGTCGAAGCCGACCTTGTGCAGCAGCGCCAGATAACGCGGATCCTTGCGCAGGCCGTCGAACACGTGGCTGCGCAGGAACGACGGGCCGTCGGTGCCCGCGCCGGGCCGGTCGATGAAGTTTGCCTGCGTCCACAGCAACAAGTCGTCTGCGTGAACCGGCTTCAGCGAGCTGATGTCGAGTTCCGTGTCGGGCAGCGTGCGGCGCACGGCGTCGTAACGCGATGGATCGCGGGCCACCGCCAGCATCGACGTGAAGATTCGTTCGGCGTGGGAGATGGCGTCGGGATCCGTTCCCTGCGCCCGCTTGGCCGCCAGCGTCGCCTTGGCCAGCTTTTCGGCAGCATCCAGCCGTCCGCTCTGCACATACGCCCTGAACAGGTTCACGTTGATGTACTTCATGTCCGGCCCGAGCGCATGGCCAGCTTCGAGTTGCACGACGGATTCGTCGAAACGATTCGCGTAGCCGAGCAGGTAGCCGTAGAGGTTGCGCGGAGCCGGGGCTTTCGGGTCGAGTTCGACCGCGCGGCGCGCGGCGTCCAGCGCCTCGTCGGTGCTGCCCATCGAATTGAGCCAGTCGGTGTATGCGAACCAGAAATCCGAATCCGGCGGCGCCAATGCTTTTGCGGCGTCGAACTGCTGCTGCGCCTCGCGCCAGCGCCAGGCGTTCGAATACAAGCTGCCGAGCATCACGTGCGGCGCGGCAAGCCTGGGGTCGAGTTCGATCGCGCGCAAGCCGGCCGCTTCCGCCTCATGGAAGATGTCCGGCAAACGCGCCAACTGGTCCTTCGGCAGGTAGTAGGGCAGCACGTTGAGGCTGCCGCACAGGCCCGCCCAGGCCAGCGCAAACTTCGGATCGCGTTGCAGCGCCGCACGATAGAGATCGACCGAACGCTGCACGCCCGCCCCGCGCGCGCGATACGCCTCGAGCGCCTGCAGGTAGAGCGAATGCGCTTCGGGATCCACGGTGGCGACCGCCACCAGTTGCGTCTTCTGCTCGCCGATCAAGGTGACCCGCAACTGGTCGGTGATCGCGCGCGCGATGCGCTCCTGCAGGCCGAACACGTCGGACAGGTCGCCGTCATAGGCCTGCGACCAAAGGTGTGTGTCGTCCGCGACCCGGATCAACTGCGCGGTGATGCGTACCTTGTCGCCCTGTTTGCGTACCGAGCCTTCCAGGATGTTCGCAACGCCCAGTGCCTTGCCGATCGTGCGCAAATCCTCGCTGCGACCTTTGTAATAGAAAGAGGAGGTTCGCCCCGCCACCTTCAGGTCGCGCACCTGCGCGAGCGCGTTGAGGATCTCCTCGGACATGCCGTCGGAGAAATAGCCCTGGTCGTGCGCGGGGCTGAGGTCGTCGAAAGCGAGCACCGCGATCGACTTGTCCGGCACAGCTGCAGCGACACCGACGGTGATGTCCTTGTGCAACACGAAGCGGTCGGCGAGCAGCAGCACCACCGCCACCGTGAGCACCGCGATGATCCAGCGATCCATCTTCCTGCCGGTCTCGCGGGTGACCGATTCATCCGGCGCCACCTCGCTCTCGCGGACGATGCCGTGGGCGGTCCATTCGTAGAACCACGAGAACGCCATCGCGAACGGAAACCCGATCATCGCCGCGATCACGAACCAGCGCACCACCAGTTCGGGAAGTCGAACACTGGCAGCAACTGCGCCACGCCCTGCGACAGCGCCCATGCGGCAGCGACGTACAGCGTCGCCGCGCGCAGGACGTTGCGGCGCTTGAGTTCGACGAGGAAGGAGTGCTTGCCGGTCAAGGTTTCGCCCCGGAGGATGTGGCTGGCACTGCAACTGTACCGGCAGCCAGCTTCTGGAACTCCGGATCGTCGCGCAAGCGGTCGAAGTCCGGATCCAGGCGCAGGAAGGCGGGCGTAAGTGGCGGCATCAGTCCGCCATAGTGGATGCCCAACAGGTAGCGCAGCTCGGCAATGGCCTCAGGCTTGCGACCCAGGCGGGCGAGCACGCGCGCGCGAAATTCCCTGATCAGTTCGTTGTTCGTGGCGCCCTTTGCTTCGGGCCGCTCTGCTTGCCTTTGTCGCATCGCGGCCAGCGCGGCATCCCCCTCGCCCAGACCGATCCTCGCGTAGGTAAGAACGCCGAAGGCCCAGTTATTGTCCGGCTCGCGTTCGACCAGGGGCTGCATCAGCTCGCGCGCACGCTGGTAACTTGCGATCGCCGCGGCGTGATCGCCATTCAATTGCTGCAGGTCGCCGAGGTCCACATAGCCAAAGCCGACTTCGATCGGCGGCGT
>DATIOA010000061.1:0-2890 GCA_035473575.1 Rudaea sp.
GCCGTGCACGCGCACGGCCCTGCAGGCCGAGCACGCCGGTGGCGGTGGCGAACAGTTCGTCCTCGCTGGCCTGGAACAGCTCGTCGCGCGGCAGAGTCTCGAGAATATGTCGCAGGTTCTTGCCCGAATGCGAATCGCGGCGCAGACCCGAACGATCCATCACCGCCTCGAACTTGTGCCGCACCAGCGGAATTTCCCACGGCCGACGCGCATACGCGCTCGAGGTGAACAGGCCGAGGAAACGGCGTTCCGCCACCGGCACGCCGGCGGCGTCGAACTCGATTACGCCGATGTAATCCATGTAACCGGAACGATGCACGCTGGCGCGCGCATTGGTCTTGGTCAGGATGATCGCATCGATCGCGCCAGACTGCGGCAGGTCGCGCGCGGCCAGCGACTTGAGCGAGCGCGGCGCTACCGAGCGCTCGCTGCCGCGCAGGATGCCGAGTCCGGAACCATCCACCGCCAGCAGGACTTCTTCGCCGCCGGATTTGCCGACCCGATACTCGCGATAACCAAGGAACGTGAAGTGATCGGCCGCCGCCCAACGCAGGAATTCCTGCGCCTCGGCAACGCCGGCCGCATCCACCGGCAGCTTGCTCGAAGCCAGGCCGTCGGCAATGGCCAGCATCTTGTCGCGCATCGCCGGCCAGTCGCGGTAGCACTGGGCGACATCGTCCAGCGCCGAGCGCACGGACTGTTCCAGGCGCACGCGTTCCGCCGGTTCGCCGACGCGATCGATCTCGAAGTGCATCAGCGATTCGGCCTTGCCTTTGCCGCCTTCCGCCGCGAACGCCAGCACATTGCCCCCGGCATCGCGTTCGACAACGTAGACCGGGTGCGCGACCAGATGCACGTTCAAGCCGGCCTGGGTCACGGCGATGCCGACCGAGTCGACCAGGAACGGCATGTCGTCGGTCATGATGTCGATGACCGTGTGCGCGGATTCGTAGCCGTCGGCATCCTGCGCCGGATTGAACACGCGCAGATTCGGCGCGCCGCTCTTGCGCACACGCACGAAATCCAGCAGGCCGCGCATCATTCCCGCCCATGCGCCGGCCGCATGGGCGGATCTGTCCTCGCTGCCGACACGGCTGAAAAAATGCTCGACGAATGGCCTGGCCAGCGGTGTCGCGGCAGTGCCCAGAGCGGCAAGAATCGCTTGCGGAAGGGAGTCGTCGGCGCGCGCGACCGCGCTGGGCTTGGCATTCATGGAAGTTCGTCCGGAACGGGATTTTCGGAACGTCAAGGATACCCCTTCGCGCCCGGCATTCGCCAGCACCGGACGCGGCACGTCGTCAGAGAAATTCCGGGCAAACCGGAACTTAGACGACTATCTTAGTCCGGTCTCGTTTCGCGCAATCACCATGCGCTGGATTTCGCTGGTGCCTTCGTAGATCTCGGTGATCTTGGCATCGCGGAAGTAACGCTCCAAGGGCATTTCCTTCGAGTAGCCCATGCCGCCGTGCACCTGCACGGCCTGGTGTGTGATCCACATCGCGGCTTCGGAGGCGGTGAGCTTGGCCACCGCGGCCTCGGTCGAAAAACGCCCGCCCTGCTGCTTGGTCCAGGCCGCGCGCAAGGTCAGCCAATATGCCGCATCGAGCTTGCATTTCATGTCCGCAATCTTCTGCTGGATCATCTGGAACGAGCCAATGGATTGGCCGAAGGCCTTGCGGTCGCGGGCGTAAACCAGCGTGGCCTCGTAGGCCGCGCGTGAAAGTCCCACCGCCTGCGAAGCAATGCCGATGCGACCGGCGTCGAGCACGCCCATCGCGATCTTGAAACCGTGGCCTTCCTCGCCAATCACGTCTTCGGCAGGCACGCGGTAGACGGTGAACTCGATTTCGCAAGTCGCCGAGGCGCGGATGCCGAGCTTGGGCTCGGTCTTGCCGCGATGGAACCCGGCGCGCTCGGTGTCGATCATGAATGCCGAGATGCCGCGCGCGTGCTTGTCGGGATCGGACATCGCGAACAGCAGAATGTATTTTGCTACCGGGCCGGACGTAATCCAGCTCTTCTTGCCGTTGATCACGAAGCTGCCGTCGGCCTGCTTGACCGCGCGACAGCGCATCGCCGTGGCATCGGAACCCGATTGCGGCTCGGTCAGCGCGAACGCACCGATCGCCGCACCCGAGGCGATCGGCGTGACGTACTTGTGCTTCTGTTCCTCGCTGCCGAACTTGAGCAGGCCGTTGCAATACAGCGTGTTGTTCACCGACATGATGGTCGAGTGCGCGCAGTCGGCTTCGGCGATCTCCATCATCGCCAGCACATAGGCGATGGAATCCATGCCGGCGCCGCCGTATTCGGCCGGCACTTCGATGCCCATCAGGCCGAGCTGGCCCATCTCGCGGATGTTGGCGAGCGGGAATTCGCCGGACTTGTCGAAATCCGCCGCCACCGGTGCGATGCGTTTCTGCGCGAAGTCGCGGGCGATGGCCTGAATCTGCAACTGTTCTTCGGTGAAGCGGAAATCCATGGCGACCTCGACGTTGGCAGACCGCGAATTCTACCGCGTCGCTCCCTTCCACGTCAGCGTTCCGGGCGCCGGCAGGTCATCGAAATCGCAGGGCGGATGATCCAGTCGCTGGTCCAGCAGCCACGGCAGCAGCGCGGGCGTGGAGTAGGCGTGATGCCAGATCACGTGCATCTCGTTCGGGTATTCGGTGTAGCGCGGTTTCGCGCCGAGTGCGCGCAGCACACGCACAACCGCGCGCGAGCCGACCATGGCGCCGTCGTAACCGGTCTCCACGTCGGTGTCGTTGTCCTTGGCGCCGTGAAACGCCCATTCCGGCACGTCGCGAATCGACACCAGTCCCGCAATCTCCGTCATGCCGGACATCGGCACGCCGGCGGCGAAGCATGCCGGCCAGGTCTTCAACGTGTC
>DATIOA010000062.1:0-1992 GCA_035473575.1 Rudaea sp.
TCGTACGCAGACAGGTATACGTCGAAGTCGAGCACGTCGCGGCCGTTGTAACCTTCGCGAAAACGCACATGGACCACCTTGCCGGTATCGGTTGCGTTGGCCACCGAAATCAACGTGTTCTGGTGCGCATTGACCGTGTAATACGGGTACAGCAACACCTGACCCATGCCACGCGCGTTCAAGTAAACGGCATGGGCGGGATTGGCGCTGCCGGCGAGGGCGGCAATGCCGGCAATGAAAGCGGCGGCAAGGGACTTCGTGTGCATGGCAATACTCCCGATTTGGCCCCGTGATGAATGTGGACTCCTTTTATAGCCCGGCTCCTTCGATGACGCAAACACGCCTTCGTGCTGAAAACGGCAATGGCTGAAACCCTCAAGCGAGGATCGGCGGATGATGCCGGTCGCTCCTGCGCTACACTGGCGCGAAAAAGGGCACGACCATGGGGCAACTGACAACGCACGTACTCGACACGCACGGTGGCAAGCCGGCGTCCGGACTCGCCGTCGACCTGTTCGCCATCGCCGGGGAATCGCGAGTGCCGATCAAGTCGGCGACCACGAATGCCGACGGCCGACTCGACGGCCCGCTGCTCGCAGGTGCCGCATTCGCTACCGGCATCTTTGAACTCGACTTCCACGCCGGCGATTATTTCCGCGCGCAGGGCGTCGCGCTGCCGACACCGGCGTTCCTCGATCGCATCACGGTCCGCTTCGGCATCAGCGACGTGAACGCGCATTACCATGTTCCACTGCTGATGACGCCATGGAGTTACAGCACGTATCGCGGAAGCTGAAAAATGGACTTCAACATCGACAGTTGGCTGAACCTCGCGATCCGCTGGTTCCACGTCATGGCGGGCATCATGTGGATCGGCACGTCGTTCTTCTTTATCTGGCTGGACAACGTCCTGCAACCCTTGCCCGAAGGCGGCAAGGGCCACGTTGGCAAGGCCTGGCTGTTCCACGGCGGCGGTTTCTATCAAGTGGACAAGGCGCTGGTCGCGCCGGCGTCGATCCTCGATTCGCTGCACTGGTTCAAATGGGAAGCCTACGTCACTTGGCTGTCCGGCTTCGCCCTGCTGATCGTCGTGTACTGGTGGCACGCAGAACTCTATATGGTCGATCCGGCAGTCGCGCAACTGAGCAATGCGCAGGCGATCGGTGTCGGCCTTGGTGCGCTCATCATCGGTTGGCTGGTGTACGACGGCCTGTGGCGCTGGCTCGGCGAGCGCGCACCGAAACTGGCGCTGGGCATCTCGTTCGTGCTGTACGCCGCGACAGCCTACGTGCTCACGCATCTGCTCAGCGGACGCGCCGCCTTCATCACCAGCGGCGCCATGCTCGGCACCCTCATGGCCGCGAACGTGGCCATGGTCATCATGCCGAACCAGCGCAAGATGTACGCGGCGGCGACCGCCGGCGGCGAGGCCGATCCGCGCCTGAGTTTTCAGGCCAAGCGCCGCTCGACGCACAACAACTATCTCACCCTGCCGGTCATCTTCATGATGATCAGCAATCACTTCTCGATGACCTGGGGTCACGCCATGAACTGGCTGATCCTGGTGGCGATGTTCCTCGTCGGCATCGGCGTGGATCACTTCATCAACTGCCGCGACAAGGGCAAGAAGGGCGTCGGCTACGTGGCGCTCGCCGCCGCGTTCGCCGGATTGCTCGCGATGATCGTGTTTACCGCCGCGCCGGTTTCCTCGGCGGCGCGCATGGCGGCGAGGACCAGTGCGCCGGTCGCGTTCGCAACCGTGCAAGGCATCGTCGCGGCGCGCTGCATCGAATGCCATTCCGCGCATCCGACCTCGAAACTGTTTCCCATCGCGCCCAACGGCATGAAGTTCGATACGCCCGCCGAAATCAAAATGGCGGCGGTGAAGATCAAACTGATGGCGATCGACACGCAGGCGATGCCTTTGGGTAATCTCACCCACATGACCGTGGAGGAGCGCGCCACGCTGGCTGCGTGGTTGGGGCAGGGTGC
>DATIOA010000063.1:0-6685 GCA_035473575.1 Rudaea sp.
TTCGGCGATGGCCTTTTCGATCGCCGCCTTCTGCGCCGCGTCGCGGTAGAACGCAATCGAACGGTACTGCGTGCCGACATCGTTGCCCTGGCGGTCGAGCGTGGTCGGATCGTGGATCGTGAAATAGACATGCAGCAGCACGTCCAGCGGCATCACTTTCGGATCGAACACGATTTGCACCACTTCGGCATGCCCGGTGCTGCCGCTGGAGACCTGCTCGTAGTCGGGATTGGCAACGTGCCCGCCGGCGTAACCCGAGGTCACGCTGGCCACGCCCTTGAACTCCTCGAACACGGCTTCGAGGCACCAGAAGCAGCCGCCGCCCAGGGTGATGGTTTGCGCGCCAGCAGGCGTGGCAGCTTTTTCGGCGGACGCGGCCTGCGCCCCGAGCGAGGTGACTATCATGAGCAATCCTGCGATGAGTGAGCGGTACATGGAAGTTCCGTTGGGCATTTGTCGGCTAGAAGACCGGACACGGGGTGAAATTCTTACTTCACTTGATCCGCGTGCAAGCCCGGTATCCCATCATGCCCGCCGCGCCGATCCGCGCTAGACTGCACTCGTTGAGACCCGAGCCCTTCGCTACCGCAAGACCATGAACATCGAAAAAATCAGCGTGCGCGTTACCGAAAGCGGCAAGGCCATGGATGTCGTCGTGTTGAGCAAACATGCGCATCGCATCACGGTGGTGCTCGGCGAAGGTGTGCACAGCGTCAAATGCGATCTGGCGCCGACGCCAAACAGGACCGCGTTTTCCGGCAAGGCACTGGGACGCGAGATCGTCTATGAGCGCAGTCCGGAGCAGGTACAGGCGGATCTGGATCGGCTCAATCCGGCGTTGAAGAGGTCGCGTCCGCGGTGATCACACCTCCAGCGGGTTGGGTTTCTCCGCATCGAGCTTCCAGGTCTTGATCGCGCGGGCAATGTCCTTGGCGGTCATCTTGCCGTCGGCGGCGAGGCCGGCGATGGCGGCGTGGGCGATCCAGCGCGCGTCGATCTCGAAGAATTCGCGCAGGTGTTCGCGCGTGTCCGAGCGGCCGTAACCGTCGGCGCCGAGTGCGGTGAAGCGGCGGCCGGCCGGCACGAACGCGCGCACCTGGTCGGCGACGGCGCGCACGTATTCGCTCACCGCCACGACCGGGCCGTCGCGGCCGTCGAGGCATTGCACGAAATGCGAGGCGCGCGGCTTGGCTTCCGGATGCAGGCGGTTCCAGCGTTCGCAGTCGTAGGCATCGCGCGACAGTTCGCTGAAACTCGGGCATGACCACACGTCGGACTTGACGCCGAATTCCTTGTCGAGCAATTCGGCAGCGCGCACCGCTTCGAGCACCGAACCGCCCGCCGCCAGAAGTTGCACGCGTGGCTCGTTCTTCTTCGGCTTGCCGGCGTCGCGGAACAGGTACATGCCCTTGACGATGCCCTCGTAGCAGCCCTCGGGCATGTCCGGATGGACGATGTTCTCGTTCGTCGTGGTGATGTAGTAGAAGACGTCCTGTTGCTGCTCGAACATTTCCTGCACGCCCTTGTGCAGCAGCACCGCGACCTCGTACGAGAACGTCGGATCGTAGGCGCGGCAATTCGGCACCGTGCCGGCCATCAACGGCGAGGCGCAGTCCGAATGCTGCAGGCCTTCGCCGGGGAAGCTGGCGCCGGCGGTGGCGCCAATCAGGAATCCGCGCGTGCGCTGGTCGCCGGCGGCCCAGATCAAATCGCCAATGCGGCGGAAACCGAAAAACGAGTAGTAGATGAAGAACGGCAGCATCGCCTTGTTGGACAGCGAATAGCTGGTGCCGGCCGCGATCCAGGCCGATACGCCGCCGGCTTCGCTGATGCCTTCCTGCAGTACCTGGCCATCCTTCGCCTCGCGGTAGTACATGAGCTGGTCGGCGTCCTGCGGCCGGTATTTCTGGCCTTCCGGCGCGTAGATGCCGATCTGGCGGAACATGCCTTCCATGCCGAACGTGCGCGCCTCGTCGGCGACGATCGGCACCACGCGCGGGCCGATCGCCTTGTCGCGCAGCAACAGGTTCATGCCGCGCACCAGCGCCATCGTGTTCGAGATTTCGCGCTCGCCGGAACCCTTGGTGATCTGTGCGAATTCCGCAAGCGCCGGCGCGGTGAATTTCTCGTCAGTATGGCGACGCCGCTGCGGCAGGAAGCCGCCGAGCGCCTTGCGCCGTTCGAGCATGTACTGCACTTCCGGCGAATCCTTGCCGGGGTGGTAGTACGGCACCTCGGCCAGCTTGTCGTCGGGAATCGGAATCTGGAAACGGTCGCGGAAATGGCGCACCGAATCGTCGTCGAGCTTCTTCTGCTGGTGCGTGGGATTCTGCGATTCGCCGGCCGCGCCCATGCCGTAACCCTTGACGGTCTTGGCCAGGATCACCGTCGGCATGCCTTGCGTGTTCACCGCCGCGTGGTAGGCCGCGTAGACCTTGTGCGGATCGTGGCCGCCGCGATTCAGGCGCCAGATGTCGTCGTCGGAAAGATTGCGCACCATCTCCAGCGTCTGCGGATATTTGCCGAAGAAATGCTCGCGCGTGTACTTGCCGCCGAAGGCCTTGCAGGCCTGGTATTCGCCGTCGACGGTTTCCATCATCAGCTTGCGCAGGATGCCGTCCTTGTCGCGCGCGAGCAGCGGATCCCAGTAGCTGCCCCACACCACCTTGATCGCGTTCCAGCCAGCGCCACGGAACACGCCTTCGAGTTCCTGGATGATCTTGCCGTTGCCGCGCACCGGGCCATCAAGGCGTTGCAGGTTGCAGTTGACGACGAAAATCAGGTTGTCCAGGCCTTCGCGCCCGGCCAGCGAGATCGCGCCAAGCGACTCTGGCTCGTCCACCTCGCCGTCGCCGAGGAAGCACCAGACCTTGCGGTCGGTCTTCGGCATCAGGCCGCGGTTTTCCAGGTACTTCCAGAACTGCGCCTGATAGATCGCCTGGATCGGCCCCAGGCCCATCGACACCGTCGGCATCTGCCAGTAATCCGGCATCAGCCACGGATGCGGATAGGACGCCAGTGCGCGCTCGGGCGCAACGACTTCGAGGCGGAACAGGTCCATCTGCTCGGCGTCGATGCGGCCTTCGAGGAACGAACGCGCGTAGATGCCGGGACTGGAGTGGCCCTGGTAGCCGATCAGGTCGCCCGGATGTTCGGCGCTCGGCGCGCGCCAGAAATGGTTGAAGCCGACGTCGTACAGCGTCGCCGACGAGGCGAAGCTTGCGATATGGCCGCCTAGCGAACCGGGTTTGCGATTGCAGCGCACCACCATCGCCATCGCGTTCCAGCGCAGGATGCAGCGGATGCGCCATTCCATGTTGGCGTCGCCGGGGCTTTTCGCCTCGAGCTGCGGCGGAATCGTGTTGATGTACTCGGTGGTGAGCATGAACGGCAGGTCGCCACCCGCGCGGCGCGTCTCGCCGACGAGTTTCTCCAGCAGGAAATGCGCGCGCTCGGTGCCTTCGGCATCGATCACGGCTTCGATGGATTCCAGCCAATCGCGGGTTTCGGCCGGATCGGGGTCCTGGTTGAGCATGGCGGTCAGGGGGTTGTTCATGCGGATCCTCGCGTTGGCGCGTCGCGTTGTGCGCCAGATGTATGAAGTGTTTTCGCCAGTTTACCCGAGCGTGCAAGCGGCGGCACGCGGCGGGCACGCGCCCTTGCGCCATGGCGGCGGCGGCATCTAGAGTGACGGCTTGCAATGCGGACCACATTCCCTTGACCCAATCCGGCAACATCGATCCGGCAACGGCCCAACTCATCGCCCTTGAAACCGACATCAAGGAAGGCCGGATCGATGCGGCGATTGCCCGCCTCAAGGCATTCGTCGCGGCGTATCCCGCCGATGTCCGCGCGCACTTTTTCGATGCGCTCATCGCGCGCGCCAGGAACGACACCCGCAACGAACTGCTTGCCTTCAAGCGCGTGACCACGCTGGCGCCGCGCTGGGCACCGCCATTCGCGGAACTGGCCATGAGCCTGTTGCGCGAGGGTCGCCATGCCGAGGCCATGACCGCAGCCGACACGGCCGTGGAATTGGCGCCCGACAAGCGGCCGATGCTCGACGTAGCCATCGCGGTGGCCGTCAAGACGGGCTTTTCGACGGTCGCGCTGGCGTACATGCGACGCACCCATGCGTTATGGCCGGCCGACCTGGTTCTCGACCGGAAGATCGGTACCTTGTTGACGATCTTGCAGCGCTACGACGAAGCGGAAGCGCATTGGCGCAAACTACTGGCGCAAAATCCGGACGATACGCAGGCCGAAGTCGATTACGGCTACACGCTCACCGCGATGGGTCGGAACGACGATGCGGTGGTCTTGCTCGAACGCGTGTTGCGCCGCGAACCCGGCAACGCGACTGCCGCATTCTTCCTCGCCGCTGCGCGCGGCGAAACCCCGGCTTCGCAGCCGGCCGAGCTCGTCCAGGCGATATTCGACGGCTATGCCGAACGCTTCGACAAGCAGCTGGTCGGAAAATTGAAATACCGCGTACCGCAACGCGTCGCGGAAATCATCCGCGCGCGCGGTCACGACCGTTTCGATTTACTCGATCTCGGTTGTGGAACCGGCCTGCTCGGCGTGCATCTGGGCAAACCGAACGGCAGTTGGGTTGGCGTGGACCTGTCGCCGCGCATGCTTGAGCAGGCCAGGCGCCACGGCCTCTACGCTGAACTGAAGCAGGGCGACCTGCTCGACATCCTGCGCGAAACGGCGCCGTCCTCGTTCGACATCGTGACGGCGAACGACGTATTCATTTACGTTGGCGATCTTGCCGCCGTGATTCCGGCTTGCTTCGAAGTCCTGCGCCCCGGCGGCACGCTGATTTTTTCCTGCGAAGCGGCGGACGCCGCGGAAGGCGCGTTCGTGCTGCGCCCGAGCAAGCGCTATGCGCACTCGCGCGCGTCGATCGAAGCGCTGTGCCTTGCGGCCGGATTCGCCCGCTGCACGATCGAGGCAATCGACGTGCGCCTGGAAAACGACGTGCCGATTCCCGGCTTCATCGTCGTCGCCGAGAAAACCTGATCCACGTCACCCCTGTGCCCGGATCTGCGCCTCGACGCAGGCGATCGCGGTCATGTTGACGACGCGGCGCACGGTCGAAGCCGGCGTGAGCACGTGCGCGGGCTTGGATACGCCCATCAGGATCGGCCCGATCGCGACGCCTTCGGTGAACTGGCGCACCATGTTGTAGGCGATGTTGGCCGCGTCCAGGTTCGGGAACACGAACACGTTGGCGCGACCGCGCAGCAGCGAGTGCGGGAAGATGCGCGTGCGGATGTCCTCGTTCAGCGCGGTGTCGGCCTGCATCTCGCCGTCGATTTCCAGGTCCGGCGCCTTGCGGCGCACCAGTTCCAGCACCTGGCGCATCTTGCGCGCGCTGGCATTGTCGTGGCTGCCGAAATTCGAATGCGACAGCAGCGCCACGCGCGGCGCGATGCCAAACAGTTTCAGGCGCAATACGGCTTGCAGCGTAGCCTCGGCGATCTGTTCTGCCGAAGGCTCGTATTGCACATGCGTGTCGACGAAGAACCAGGTGCCGCGGTCGTTCTGCACCGCGGTCATCGCCGCTGGCGCGGACACGCCCGGATCGAGCGGCAGCACGTCGAGGATGTGCCGCAACTGGCGCTGGTAGCGGCCGACGATGCCGCAGATCATCGCATCGGCCTCGCCGCGCGCGACCATCAACGCGGCGATCAGGCTCGGCCGCGAGCGCACCAGCGCCTTGGCCAGTGGCGGCGTGATGCCGCGGCGCTCGGTCAGCTTCAGGTACAAGGTCCAGTAGTCGTTGTAGCGTGGATCGTCGTCGATGTTGGTCAGATCGAAATGCTCGCCCGCGCGGATACGCAGACCCAGGCGCTCGATGCGCTTTTCGATCACGGCGGGCCGGCCGATCAGGATCGGCCGCGCGAGTTTTTCGTCGACCACGGTCTGCACCGCGCGCAGGATGGTGTCTTCCTCGCCCTCGGCGTAGACCACGCGCTGCGGTGCGGACTTGGCGCGCTCGAATACCGGCTTCATCACCATGCCGGTCCGGTAGACGAATTGCGACAGACGCTCGGCATAGGCGGTCAAATCCGCGATCGGGCGCGTCGCCACCCCAGAATCCATCGCCGCTTTTGCAACCGCCGGCGCCAGCGAAACCAGCAGGCGCGGATCGAACGGTTGCGGGATCAGGTATTCCGGCCCGAACGACATCAGCCGGTCGCCGTAGGCGCGCGCGGCCACGTCGGAAATCTCGCGCCGCGCGAGTTCGGCGATCGCATAAACGCAGGCGACCTTCATCGCCTCGTTGATGGTGGTTGCGCCGACATCCAGCGCGCCGCGGAAGATGTACGGAAAGCACAGCGCGTTGTTGACCTGGTTCGGATAATCCGAGCGTCCCGTGGCGATGATCGCGTCCGGCCGCGCGGCGCGCGCGATCTCGGGCAGGATTTCCGGCGTCGGATTCGCCAGCGCCAGGATGATGGGCTTGTCCGCCATCATCTTGACCATCTCGCCGGTAAGCACGCCCGCGGCGGACAGGCCGAGGAAGATGTCCGCGCCCTTGACGATGTCGGCCAGCGTGCGCGCCTTGGTGTCGCGCGCATAGCGCTGCTTGGCCGGGTCCATGTCGGCCGAGCGCCCGGTGTAGAGCACGCCGACGCGGTCGACGACAAGGATGTTCTCGGGTTTTACGCCGAGC
>DATIOA010000064.1:0-26418 GCA_035473575.1 Rudaea sp.
GCCGCCTACGAGCAGGAATTGTTGGAATACGCCACTGCGGCGTTGAAATCCGTGCCGGGCCTGCGTCTGTTCGGCGAGGCGAAGCACAAGGCCGCGGTGCTCTCGTTCCTGATCGACGGCGCGCATGCGCACGACCTCGCCACCTTGCTCGACCACGAAGGCGTGGCGGTGCGCTCGGGCCATCATTGCGCCCACCCCCTGATGCAATTTTTCGGCGTGCCGGCGACGCTGCGCGCCTCGTTGTCGTTCTACAACACGCGCGCCGAGGTCGATGCGTTCGTCGATGCGATCGCGCGCGTGCGCAAGATGCTGGGATAAGTACCGATGGGATTGACGGAATTGGACTTGAACGCAACGCCGCTTGCGTTCCGTGATGCGGGCGCGGCGGATGTTCCCGCCATCGTGGTCCTGGTTGAATCCGCCTATCGCGGCGACGCCAGCCGTGCCGGCTGGACGACCGAGGCAGACCTGCTCGAAGGCCAGCGCGTGGATGCGTCCGGCGTTGCAGACATCATCGCCAAACCGGATAGCCGTGTGCTGCTCGGCGAATCGGGCGGGCACCTGCGTGTGTGCTGCCACATCGAGAAACAGGATGAGGCGTGTTACTTCGGCATGTTCGCCGTGGATCCCGCGTTGCAAGGCGGCGGTGTCGGCAAGCAAGCCATGGTCGAAGCCGAGCGCATCGCGCGCGACGAGTGGAAATGTGGAAAAATGGAAATGACGGTGATTTCCGTGCGCGACGAACTGATCGCCTGGTACGAACGCCGCGGCTATCGGCGCACGGGAGTGTACAAGCCTTTTCCGTATGGCGACGAACGCTTCGGCATCCCCAAGCGTGACGACTTGCGCTTCGAGGGGTTGGAGAAGCCCCTGTGACGGATTGGATACGCGTATGCGCCACGTCCGAGCTGTTGCCGGGCGAGAAGATCGTCGCCTGGGATGGCGACACGCCGATCCTCGTGTTCAACTACGACGGCGAGTACTACGCGCTGGAAGACCACTGCACGCATGAAGACTACGAGTTGTCTTCCGGCAAATTCGATGCGCAGGGTGGCACGATCGAGTGCATCTACCACGGCTCGAAGTTCAACGTGCGCGACGGCCAGGCGTTGAATCCGCCAGCCTATCTGCCAGTGCCCGTATTCCCGGTCAGGGTCCAGGACGGCGTGGTCTTCACGCGCGATGACCGCGGTGAATGATCAATCCAGGGCCAGTCGATAGGTGGGGGTTGACACGGTCTTCGATGCAAGTGAGAATCGTTCGCATTAAACCGATTGCCGGTTTGCATCACGGAGCAAGTGAAAATGCGAACGATCTTGGCCAGCCTTGCGCTGGCCGGCGTGTGCGCCATGCAACCGATTTCCGCGCATGCGGATGAGGCGGCGCTCAAATCCGAAGTCGACGCCCTGCGCGCCGAAGTTGCCGCACTCAAGGCCGAAGTTGAGCAGATGCGCGGCATCACCGCGCCAGCGGCGCAACCCGCGCCAGCCGTTGCCAGCGCACCGGCAACGCAAGCGGGATCCGCTGCGTCAGTTGCCAGCGCGCCGAATCCCGGCACGACATCGTCCAATCCCGGCAACGCGGTCGGCGCGGACACCACGCTGTGGGGCTACGGCCAGCTCGACTACAACCGGCCCACGTCGCGTCCTGCCGATGCGCAGTTCGACCTCAGCCGTGCGGTGATCGGATTCAGTCACGTCTTCGACGAATCCACGCGCATCTACGGCGAACTGGAATGGGAACATGCCATCGCCTCGGCGGAGGATGCCGGCGAAACCGAAGTCGAACAGTTGTACGTCGAGCATGCGCTGGCGCCAAGCTATGGCGTGCGCGCGGGACTGATGCTGGTGCCGATGGGCCTGCTCAACGAGCATCACGAGCCGACCCAGTTCTATGGCGTGGAACGCAATTTCGTCGAGCAGGCGATCATTCCCAGTACCTGGCGCGAAGGTGGCGTGGCGATGTACGGCAACACGGATTCCGGATGGCAGTGGGACATCGGCCTGGTCACCAGCCCGAACCTGGGCAAATGGGATCCGACCTCCGACGACGGTCGTGCTTCGCCGCTCGGCAGCATCCATCAGGAACTGCAACTGGCCAAGGCGCACGATGCGTCGATCTGGGGTCGGCTGAACTGGCTCGGCGTGCCCGGCCTGAACATCGGCGCATCGGTCTTCGCCGGCAAGATCGGCCAGGACACGAGCAGGCAGTTCGATGGCGACGCGAACTTCGCGGCAGACAATTCGCGGCTGCTGTTGGGCGAGGCACACGCGCGCTGGCAATCCGGTCCGTGGGACCTCACCGCGCTGTACACGCGCGGCACGATCAGCGACACGCAGGCGCTGAACCTGGGTTTCCTCGGCCAACCGACGCCGGTGCCGAAATCGTTCTGGGGCGGCTACGCGCAGGGCGCGTGGCGTGCGCTGGAATGGAACCGCTCGAGTCTGGTGCCGTTCCTGCGCTACGAGGAATTCAACACCGGCGCGACCTACGCGGCACAACCGCAAGGCCTCGGCACCGCGGCATTGCCGACGCAGCGCGTGTGGACCACGGGCCTCAATTACTATTTGAATCCCAACGTGGTGTTCAAGATCGACTATCAGAATTTCCGTTACGATGACGTCTTGCTGAATTACGGCAATCGCTTCGATCTGGGCATCGGGTATCAATTCTGACCATGCAGGTGCGCTGGCTACTTCCGGTCGGTGTCGGCGCGACGGTGGTCGCGCAGGCCGCCTATGCCGTGCAGTACATGTCGGTGGAGCAGGCGCAGCAGGCCGCGTTCGCGCAAGGATCGCGCTTCGTGCCGGTCGCGGCGGCCATCGACGCTGCCGCGCTCGGCGCACCCAGCGGGTGGAAGCCGCTGATCTGGCGCGTGCAGCGCGAAGCGGAAACGATCGGCTGGTTTTTCGAGGACGCGGTGATCGGCAAGAGCGAACTCATCACCTATGCGCTCGCGCTCGATGCGTCCGGCAAGGTGACATCGCTGGAAGTGATCGAATACCGCGAATCGCACGGCGGCGAAGTGCGCCTGGCCGGCTGGCGCAACCAGTTCACCGGCAAGACCGCGGCCGATGCGGTCGCGCTGGATCGCGACATCCGCAACATCTCCGGCGCGACGCTGTCGTGCCGGCACCTGACCGAGGGCGTGCATCGGCTGCTGCAACTCTATGCGCACGTGCTGGCCGCGAAACCGTGAACAGCGTCCGCCGTGCGCGTCCCTGGCTGGGCACGATTGTCGATATCCGCGTCGATGGCATGGAATCGACACCCGCGCTGCGCGCCATCGATGCCGCCTTCGCCGAAGTCGCGACGGTGCATCGCCTGATGAGTTTCCACGCGTACGACAGCGACCTCGCGCGCCTGCGCAACGCGCGCGCGGGCGCGTGCGTGCGCGTGAATGCGCGCACGCACGAGGTACTCGAATGGTCGTTGCGCATCGCTTGTGCCTCGGATGGAATCTTCGATCCGGCCGTCGCGGCGATGCAGGTCGAACGCGGCGTGCTGCCCAATCCGAATTCCGCCTTCGTGCCGGATGCGCAGGCCAGCTGGCGCGACATCGAACTGCTCGACGGCGAACGCGTGCGCCTGCGCCGGCCGCTGTGGATCGACCTCGGCGGCATCGCGAAAGGCTATGCGGTGGATCGTGCCATCGAGGTCTTGCGCGCGCATGGTGCGATCGAAGCCTGCGTCAACGCCGGCGGCGATCTGCGTGTGATCGGCGAACGCGCCGAGCGCGTGCATGTGCGCAATGCGTGCGGATGCATCGAACCCGCGCTGGAGCTCGCCGACGGTGCGGTCGCCAGCAGCGCCAGTGCCGGTGCGGCACCGTGTCATCTGCATGGCGTCGAGCGCAGGCCGGTAGCGGCCGGCGTTTGCGTATCGGTAGTCGCTGCGCGCTGCATCGTCGCCGATGCCTTGACCAAGGTGGCGCTGGCCGGTGGTGTCGTGGCGCAAGCCTGCCTGCAACAGTTCGGCGCGCAGGCCTGGATCCAGCATGCGTCGGCTGGTTGGCGTCAACTGGATCGGGCCGCATGAAACGCACGCGACGCAAGGCTACGCGTAGTCGCGGCCATTTCTCGCGGCGCCAAAAGATCGCGATCTATGGCGTTCTCGGCGTGATCTGGGCCAGCGGCGCACTATGGCTGGTGTTCCATTATTTCCTGCCTTTGCACGGGCCTTTCGGCAACATGCCGAATCCGGCCGAGCGCTGGCTGATCGCGTTGCACGGCGCGAGCGCGTTCATGGCGCTGTGGCTCGGCGGCTGGCTCTGGCACGCGCATGTCGCGCCGTGGTGGCGCAACGGCAAGCGTCGCCGCAGCGGCATGTTCCTCGTCGCCCTCGGCAGCGTGCTGATCGCCAGCGGCTACCTTTTGTACTACGCGAACGACGATGCACTGCGCCGCTACGCCGCGACGACGCATTGGCTGCTCGGCTTGCTGTTCGCGTTGCCGCTGGCGGTTCACGGCATGCGCAGCGGGCGTTATCGCGCCCCACAACATGACTCAGGCCGGCAGGAATTTCACCAGCACGACTTCGCCGCCGCCATCGACGACAACGCGCTCGCCGCCAGGGTCCGCCGGCAGCAGGACAGCTTCGCCGACCGCGATGGCCGCCGCTGAGCCCGCGCCTTTCACGTTCGCCGTGCCCCCGGCGAGGTAAACGAACCAGGTCACATCGGGGAAAAACACCATCGGTCCGACCAGCGGACGCACGAGGATTTCGGCACGGCAGCGCTCGCGCCGCGTCATCACGTTGAAATCGCGCACGGGACCCGCGAGGAGTTTGCCGAATACCGGCGCCTCGCCGGCGAACGGGACGAAGCGCAGGCGTTGGTCCAGGCGCAGCGTTTCGGCGGCGTCGTAGCGCAGTTCCATGCCGACGCCTTCGAGCAGGGCGATGTGGCGGTCGCAGCCGGGAAACGGCGAAAACGCGCCGTCGCTCTCGATCTCGGCGATGCTCACGCGCCAATCGAACGCCGCCGCGTCTGCGCCGGATTGCGGAAACATGGCGAGTTCGGTCGTCCAGCCGCCGCCATTTTTCCAGCGCATGCGCCGGTAATTGGTATTGCGCAGCACGCGCATCAGGCGGCACCCAGGAGCGCGTGCAAGCGGGCGGTGGAAGCGGCCAGGCTTTCGCCCCAGTCGAAGCCGACGATGGGCTTGCCGGTGGCGGCGTCGTCGAAATCTTCGCACTGGCCGGGCGCGAGCAAGTGCCGGTAGTCGACGGTGATCTCGGTGCCGGGCGCCAAATCCGCGAGCGCGAACACGAAGCCCAGATGCCACAGTCCGCAAGGATCGAAGGAATGATTGATGTAGCACTCGTCCGGCCATTCCGGCGTCACCGTGTAGCGATCCTCGAACCAGCGCACGGTGGAGGCGAGCAGGGCGCGCGCATCGGGCAATGCCTCGACTTCTGTCCACTTGTACACTTTGCGGATATCGTCCGGCGCGGTGATGAGCTTGCCCGCCGGCACGGCTTCATCGAGGAACAGGCCTTTGCCCGCGCCGGGAATCAGGGAAGGGCAAACGCGGTAGCGGGGCAGGATCATGGAGTCGGCTTGATTTTGCGGCGACGGATGATCGCACGAAACGTCCGCGTCATGCGCGAGGTTCGCGGCGCCCGTCCAGCAACGCGCCGACGTCGGCATCCTTGTCCTGCCACAAGCCATTCATCCAGCGCTGGAAGCGCACGCGGAATTCGCGGTCGCCCTGATAGTCGCCGGTGGTGAATTCGGCGGGAATGGAGCGTTGCCGCACGCGCACGCGTATTTCGGGGACCTTTCCGGTGAGCAGGTCGCGCATCGATGGCGCACCCGCCGGGTAGGCAATGCTGACATCCAGGATCGCGTGCAAGGCCTCGCCCATGGCGCTGAGCACGAAGGCCACGCCGCCGGATTTGGGCTTGAGCAGATGCACGAAGGGCGAGGACTGCGATGCCTTTTTGGCCGCGGTGAAACGCGTGCCTTCGGCGAAGTTCATGATCGACACCGGCAGCGCGCGGAATTTTTCGCAGGCACGGCGCGTGGCGGCGATGTCGCGCCCGGCCAGTTCCGGGCGGCGCGCAATCTGCTTGGGCGTGTAGCGGCCCATGAACGGGAAGTCCAGCGCCCACCACGCGAGTCCAAGCAAGGGCACCCAGAAAAGCTGGCGCTTGAGGAAGAAACGCAGCAAGGGAATGCGCCGGTTGAACACCTTCTGCAGGACGAGGATATCCACCCAGCTTTGGTGATTGGCGAGCACGAGGTAGTGGCCGTCCTGGCGCAGATCGACGCCGTCGAACAGGCGCAGGTCGACGCGCGTGGGCGTGAAGCGGTCGAGCATCGCGTTGTTCACGCCGATCCAGCTTTCCGCAATTCCGGTGAGCAGGCGGTTGCCGATCGCGCGCGTGCGCGCAAAGGGCAGGGCTGCCTTCAGCAGCGCCACGACGAACAGCGGCAGCACGTGCAAAAGCGTGCTGGCCACGATGGGAATCAGCACCAGGCTGAGGCGGATGGCGGACATCGGGTGGACGAGTCTAACAGGTTGCGCTGCGCACGCTGGTTCGCTTCGGCCCGTCGCGACGCGGTAAAATGCGTGTTCGCCTGCCAGAATGGTGTCGTATGGATTCCAGCAAAACCCGCGCGTTCGTTTCCGCCTTGTGGGACGACCAGATCGTGCCGCAGCTCGTCGAGTACATCCGCATTCCGAACAAGTCGCCGATGTTCGACGCGCAATGGGTCGAGCACGGTTACATGGACAAGGCCGTCGCCCAGCTCGCTGCCTGGGCCAAGGCCCAGCCCATTGCCGGCATGCATCTGGACGTGGTGCGCCTGCCGGGTCGTACGCCCATCATTTTCATTGATATCCCCGCCTTCGGCAGTGCGGCTGACGCAGCCGAGGATTGTGTACTTTTATACGGACACCTGGACAAGCAGCCGGAAATGACCGGCTGGGCCGCGCATCTGGGGCCGTGGACGCCGGTCATTGAGGGCGATCGCCTGTACGGACGCGGCGGTGCCGATGACGGTTATGCGATCTTCGGTTCGCTCGCCGCGATCCGCGCGCTGCAGGAGCAGGGCGTGGCGCACGCGCGCTGCGTGGTGCTGATCGAGGCCTGCGAGGAGTCGGGCAGTTACGACCTGCCGTATTACGTGGATCATCTCGCTGCGCGCATCGGCAAGCCTTCACTCGTCGTGTGCCTGGATTCGGGTTGCGGCAACTACGATCAACTCTGGCTCACGACCTCGTTGCGCGGCCTCTCCGGCGGCAACCTCACGGTGAAGGTGCTGGAAGAAGGCGTGCACTCGGGCGACGCCTCCGGCATCGTGCCGTCGAGCTTCCGCATCCTGCGCAGCATCCTGTCGCGGCTCGAAGACGCAGCGACCGGCAAGATCGTGCCGAAGGAACTGTACGTCGACATTCCCGCGCAGCGCATCGAACAGGCGCGGCTCACCGCGCAGGTGCTGGGCGACGATGTCTTTTCCAAATTCCCGTTCGTGGACGGCATGCGTCCGGTCGAGTCCGATCCGGTCGAGCTCGTGCTCAACCGCACCTGGCGTCCCGCGCTTTCGGTGACCGGCGTCGCCGGCCTGCCGCCGCTGGAATCGGCCGGCAACGTGCTGCGTCCGTTCACCGCGGTCAAACTCTCGCTGCGCCTGCCGCCGACGCTCGACGGCGACGCGGCCGGCCCGTTCGTCAAGCGCCTGCTCGAAGCCGATCCGCCGTATGGCTGCAAGGTCGAATTCGCGCTGGAAAAAGCCTCGTCCGGCTGGAACGCGCCGGCGCTGGCGTCATGGCTGGAGGCTTCCGTGGATGCCGCGTCGCGCGCATTCTTCGGCGCGCCGCCGGCCTACAACGGCGAAGGCGGCAGCATCCCGTTCATGGGCATGCTTGGCGAGAAATTCCCCGGCGCACAGTTCCTCATCACCGGCGTACTCGGTCCGCACTCGAACGCGCACGGTCCGAACGAGTTCCTGCACATTCCCACCGGCAAGCGCGTGAGCATGTGCGTGGCGCGGGTCGTCGCCGATCACGGCGCGGCACAGCGCAAGGGCCTGACCGCCGGCGTCGCGGCGAGCGATGCGCACTCGCACCACGACGCTTCGTGTTGCTGATCAGCCCTTGCCGGGCACGGTGCGCAAGTAAGCCCAGAGCGCGTCGAGTTCGGTGTCGCTCATCGTGCGCAGCGCGCGCCAGGGCATGAAGGAATCCACGTCCTTGCCGTCAGGGCGCTTGCCCTGGCGCAAGACGGTGTAGAAGTCGGCCTTGCTCCAGCGGCCGATCCCGCGCACCGGGTCGGTGGTGATGTTGGCCGCATCTTTGAACGACGGTGGTGTTCCCGGGACATGGCCGCCGGTGAAATCGGCACGATGGCAACCGGTGCAGCCCTGCGCGAGGTAGCGGCCGTATTCGGCGGTCGCCGCGACTTCCACCGCGGCGACATGCGGCGCGTGCTGATCGACCTGCAGGCCATACGCCAGCGGTGCCTTGCCAAGCAGGAACAGCACCCGGATCAGGGGCCCCGCCAGCGGCGGCGGCACGCTGTGGTCGACCGGCGGGCGCGACGCGATGTAGGCCATCAGAGCGCCGGTATCGGCATCGCTCAGCCCGCTGAAATCGGTTGCCGGCATGTAAATCAACAGATGGCCGTCAGTGCCGATGCCGTGGCGGATCGCGCGTTCGAGTCGAATCGGATCCGGAGCGCCGATGCCGCCCTTGCCGCGGGTCAGGTTCGGTCCGGCAATGCGGCCGACCGGGAAGGATTCGACGATAATGTTTCCGCCAAGGTCCTTGCCGTGGCATTCGCGGCAGCCGCGCGTGGTCGCCAGGTGTTCGCCGCGCGCTATCGACTCCGCATCGCTCGGGATCGTCAACGCCGGTTCGTCGATTTGGATGCGC
The DNA here is from genome assembly GCA_035473575.1 of Rudaea sp. Lineage (GTDB taxonomy): Bacteria > Pseudomonadota > Gammaproteobacteria > Xanthomonadales > Rhodanobacteraceae > Rudaea. The sequence continues at coordinate 8,880 of DATIOA010000064.1, forward strand.
TGCGCGAGCAGGCGGTTGCTGCGCCAGTAAACGAAGATCATTCCAAGAATCGCCAACACCACGCCGACCAACACGATCTTGCCCAGCAAGCGCAGGTATCTCATCTCGTTCCTCCCCTGTTGTCACCAAGAAGACGCTTCAGCGCGCCGCCTCGATCCGCAGTGTCCCCGCACGGCAGGTGTTGCGCACGCGGCCGCCGCAGGCCTGCGGGGCGAGCGTATCGCGGTTCAGGCACACGCGCACCTCGCTCAGGGTGCCGCCATCGTGACAGACCACGCTGAGCATGTTCGCGCCCAACTCCGGATTGCTCGCGGCAAACGCCTGCACGATATCGTTCGCGCTCATCGACGGCGGCATGCGTGGCGTCGTCAGCGGCTGCGGAATCTTCACGCTCGCGAAGGCGCGATCGGCCAGGTCGAAATAGCCGGCGGGGTCCAGGCCCGAACAGGCGCCATGGGTTTCCCATTCGTGCTCGATCAGGTGCCGGCTCGGCATGAACGCCAGCGCGTGCTGGATCGTGGCTTCGTCCGGCGTGGCAATGCTGGCGCAGTGCTCGGGGCCGAAGCCGTTGCGGTACTGCGGCCACACTCCGTGCAGCACGAAGCCATAACCCTTGCGCCGGCATTGGCGCTCGTCGTCCGGATGGGTCACGCAATAACTCGGCGACCACGACAGCGACATCAGCCAGTAGTCGAATTTCCCGGCTTGTTGCGCATTGCCGCCGCGATGCCCATGGCCACGCGCAAAGGCAAGCGTTGCGACACTCACGATCAGCAGGCCGATCAATGCGATGCGGCGGGGAAAGCGCATGTTCGATCTCCGTGGAGGGCGATGCGGATTGGCTCAGCGCTGCAGGTATTCGCGCAGGGCGACGGCATTGTTGTGTTCGGTGTCGGCCGCGGCGAAGACGAAGGTGACGGTTCCCTTCGCGGTCAGTTCGCGCAGGCTCGCGAGAGCGGGATTCTTCTTCAGCTCGGCGAAATAGCGTTTGCGGAATTCGACCCACTTGACCGGATCGTGGCCGAACCACTGGCGCAGCTCGGTGCTCGGCGCGACATCGCGCACCCAGGCGTCGAGTTCAAGGAATTCCCTGGACTTGCCGCGCGGCCACAGGCGGTCGACGAGGATGCGCTTGCCGTCGGCCTTGGCCGGTGCCTTGCTGGCGTGCTTGAGTTTGATGGTTGCGGGCATGGCGCGATCCTCGAACATTGCTTGTTGCAAGATTGCGCGCGCGTCGCATGCAGGTCAAGGCGCCGACGCGGCGCGTTATAATGTTCGACTCGCACCGAATAGCCATCGCCATGACCAAACGCATCGTCCGCCGCCGCTCGCCGATCCACGGCAACGGCGTCTTCGCCGCCTGCGATCTGCCTGCGCGTACCGAAATCATCGAGTATCGTGGTCGCCGCATGACCCACGCGCAGGCCAATCGCGCCTACGGCAACGACGTCGACAGCGGACACACGTTCCTGTTCACGCTCAACGAAAAATACCTGATCGACGCGAACGTCGAAGGCAACGACGCGCGCTGGATCAACCACAGTTGCGCGCCGAACTGCCAGGCCTGGGTGATCGAGCACGCGAGCGGCGATCCGCGCAAGGATCGCGTTGTCATCGAAACGCGACGGCGCATCCACATGGGCGAGGAACTCACCTACGATTACGGCATCACCCTGGAAGAACGCCAGACCGCGAAGCTCAAGCGCATCTGGGCCTGTCGTTGCGGTGCGAAGAAATGCAGCGGGACCCTGCTCAAGCCCAAACACTGACCGAACGGCTCAACCCAATGCTTCGCCGCGCTGGATGCGCAGCCAGGTGGCCGCGGCCAGCGCAAGCAGCGCGCCGGCGATGAGCAGCCCGAACCAGAACGTGTAGCCATCCGGCGCCGCGCCACGACCGCCGCCGGGATCGGCCGTCAGTGTTGGCGTGGCGTCATCCTGCTTTTTCTCGATCGGCGGCGCGCGGTTGGGGTTCGGCGCGGGAACAACGGCGGGCTTTACTGTCGACTGCGCGGGTTTCTCCGGTAGGTGTACTGGCTCGTGCACTGGCGCTGCCGGTGCAGCAGGTTGTGTCGGCGCCGGCGCGACGACGGTCGTCGAGGTGACCGGCCGCATCCTGGATTCGTAGGTCGGCGGCGGTGGCGGAGGTGGCGGCGGCACGGCAGGCGGCGCGTGTTCGACCGCGGCATTGGATCCGCCGGGCTGCGCGCCATTCGCGCCCGCATTGCCGGCAGCGTTCTGGCCCGCTTGCGCGGTGCCAGCGACGCCATTGGGCAGCGCGATCCCGCCATTGGCTGCGTTTTGCGCCTGTTGGTTCGCCGCGACGAATCCGGACGACTGCTGCTGCACGTCCGTGGATGGATTGTTCGGATCGACCGTGGTCACGCCCGCCGACGTGGTGCCGACGCCGGCGAAGGCCGGCGCATGACCAGCCATGCCGAGGCAAAATGCGAGACAGGAAAGCGGAAGACGACGCACGGCAGTTCCCGTGAGGAAGTGCCGCAATAGTAGCGTAATCAAGCAGGAGTGGTGGGCAGTACAGGGATCGAACCTGTGACCCCCACCATGTCAAGGTGATGCTCTACCGCTGAGCTAACTGCCCGTGGGGGCGCGCATCATACCGTACCCAGCCGTCCGCGCCAAGCGTGGCAGGCGCGCTTGGAGACCGGCCGGCGCTCGCCGATAATCACGCGTCGTCGAGAACCGGCCGCGCATGCAGTTCGATTCCTTTACCTTTGTCGTCTTTTTCGCGGTCGTGCTGTGCGCTTACAACGCCTTGCGCGGCTGGGCGGCGCGCAAATGGCTGTTGCTGGTCGCCAGCTACGTTTTCTATACGGCCTGGAATCCGCTGTTCCTGCCGTTGCTGGTCGGCTCGGCAACGCTGGATTTCTGGATCGCACAGCGCATCCATGCGTCGACGGAGCGCGCTGCGCGCAAGCGCTGGATCGTGGCGACGCTGCTGATCAACCTGGGCGTGCTCGGGCTGTTCAAGTACCACGCCTTCCTGCTCGACAATTTCGCCGCCTTGCTGGCACTGGCCGGCCTGCGCTACGTGCCGGCGCGTTTCGACATCGTGCTGCCGATCGGCATTTCGTTCTACACCTTCCATTCGCTGTCGTATTGCCTGGATATCTACCGCGGCAAGTTCGAGCCGACGCGAAACTGGCGCGATTACGCGCTGTATGTCGCGTTCTTCCCGCAGCTCGTGGCCGGACCGATCACGCGCTTCACCCAGATGCGCGAGCAGATCGAAACGCCGCGCCAGACCACGCGCGAGCTTCTCGGCTTGGGCTGCGCGTTGCTCGTGCTCGGACTGTTCGAAAAATGCGTGCTTGCCGATACCGTTTTCGCACCAGTGGCGGATGCGTTCTTCAATTCGGTGAGCAGCGCGTCTGCGGCGGCTGCCTGGAGCGGAACTCTGGCTTTCAGTGGCCAGATCTTCTGCGATTTCGCCGGCTATTCGACCTGCGCGATCGGCGCGGCGCTGGCGCTTGGGTTCAAGCTGCCGATCAATTTCCGTTTTCCCTACGCGGCCGCGGGGTTCTCGGATTTCTGGCGGCGCTGGCACATTTCTCTGTCGACCTGGCTGCGCGACTATCTTTATGTCTCGCTCGGCGGCAATCGGCGTGGCCAGTGGCGCACCTACGTCAATCTGATGCTGACCATGCTGATCGGCGGCCTCTGGCACGGTGCGGCGTGGACGTTCGTGATCTGGGGCGGATTGCATGGCCTGTTCCTGGCCGCCGAGCGGTTCGCGCGCGAGCGCCTGTTGCCGGCGAAATGGCAGGCGCCGGCGCTATTGCGCTTCGGCTATGGCCTGCTGACCTTGTTGCTGGTCACGCTGACCTGGATCTGGTTTCGTGCGCCGGATGCGGCAACGGCGTGGCAGGCTTTCGCCCACCTTCTGCCGGCGACCGGGAACGGTGCGGCCCTGGATAGCGGCCAGATGTTCGCCGTCGTCGGATTCGCCCTGGTTACCGCGGTGCACTGGCTGATGCGCGATCGCGACCTGCTGACATGGCAGCAGCGCCTGCCGGCGCCGGTGATCGGCATTGCGCTCGGACTGATGCTGGCGATGATCGTGCTCTCGCCCGGAGACAATCATGCATTCATCTACTTCCAGTTCTGACGCGCCCGTGGGTCGGCGCTGGCTCGGCGCATGGCTGCTCGCCATCGCGCTGGCGGTGGCGGTCTGCGCCTTGGCCGAGGCGCATTGGCGTGCGCTGGGTTATCGCTCGAATATCCTCGATTCGCGCCAGCTTTGGGCGCAGCAACGCGAACGCGTGGATAGCGGAAGCGGCATCGCGCTCGCCCTGCTCGGCGCCTCGCGCACCGAATTCGGCATCGATCCGAAGCGCCTGCGCGAACGCCTGCCGAAATACCGCCCGGTGATGCTCGCGGTGGATGCGCATTATCCGCTGGCGACCCTGCGCGACCTGGCGGCCGACGCGGATTTCCGCGGCGTGGTGCTGTGCGACCTCGACGCGGTCGGCTACCTGCGCGTGTATTGGGACATGCAACAACCCTACGTCGACTATTTCCACAAGCAATGGACGCCGAGCTGGAACCTGCATCGTCGCCTGCTGACGGACTGGCAGCGCAGTGCGGTCATCGCCAATCCGGCCTTCGGCTGGAAGGCCAGCCTCACGCACGCGCTCGAAGGCAGCGAGCCGTTCCACGATTACATCCGCTATTACGCCAACCGCAGCGGCGACATCGATTACCGGCAGACCGATCCCGAATCCACCAAGCGGCATTTCGCGCAGGCGATGGAAGGCAACATCGCTGCATTGCCGCCGCACGATCCGCAGCGCTGGCTTGCGGACCTGGCGCCGATGCACGCATGGATCGGCGCGATCGCTGCGCGTGGCGGCAGCGTGATTTTCTATTCCAGTCCGGTCAACGGACTGCAACGCGAAGCGCTGCAGCGCGTGTTTCCGCGCGAACAATACTGGGATCGCCTCGTCGCGGCGTTTCCCGAGGCGCATTTCCTCGATGCACTGGACGTTCCGGCATTGTCGCACTTCGACCTGCCGGACGATTCGCACATGGACTATCGCGACAAGCCGGCCTACGCCGATGCACTCGCCGCAACTCTGGTCGAGCGCGGCTATCTGAGCCGCTGAAACCGCCTCAGCTGCGCAATCCCGCTTCGCGCAGGCGGTGCAGTTCGTCGCGCAGGCGCGCGGCGTCCTCGAATTCCAGGTTCTGCGCGTGCTTGTACATCTGCGCCTCGAGGCGCTTGAGTTCGGCGGCGAGTTTTTCCGGCGCCAGCGCGGCGTAATTGGCGGCTTCTTCGGCGACGCGCAATCCGCCGCGCGATTTGCGGCCCGTGCGCTCGGCATCGGCGCGTGCGCCTTCCATGATGTCGGTGATTTTCTTCACCACCGATTTCGGCACGATGCCGTGCGCGGCGTTGTATTCCACCTGTTTTTGCCGACGCCGGTCGGTTTCGTCGATCGCCGCGCGCATCGAGTTGGTGATGCGGTCGGCGTACAGGATCGCCCTGCCGCGCAGGTTGCGCGCGGCGCGGCCGATGGTCTGGATCAGCGAGCCGGTCGAACGCAGGAAGCCTTCCTTGTCCGCGTCGAGGATCGCGACCAGCGACACCTCGGGCATGTCCAGGCCTTCGCGCAGCAGATTGATGCCGACCAGCACGTCGAATTTGCCCAGGCGCAAATCGCGCAGGATCTCCACGCGTTCGACGGTCTCGATGTCCGAGTGCAGGTAGCGCACGCGCACGCCGTGTTCTTCCAGATAATCGGTCAAGTTCTCGGACATGCGCTTGGTCAGCGTCGTCACCAGCACGCGGTCGCCCATGGCCACGCGCGCGTTGCATTCGCCGAGCAGGTCGTCGACTTGCGTGCGCACCGGACGCACCTCGACCTGCGGATCGACGAGACCGGTCGGGCGCACCACGAGCTCGACGATGTTGCCTTGCGTGTGCGCGAGCTCGTACTTGCCGGGCGTCGCGGAAACGAAGATGCAGCGCGGCGCGCGGCGTTCCCATTCCTCGAACTTGAGCGGGCGGTTGTCCAGTGCCGAGGGCAGGCGGAAGCCGAATTCGACCAGGGTTTCCTTGCGCGAACGGTCGCCCTTGTACATCGCGCCAAGTTGCGGAATCGTCACATGCGACTCGTCCACGACAAGCAGCGCATCAGCGGGCAGATAGTCGAAAAGGCACGGCGGCGGCTCGCCCGGCGCGTGGCCGGTCAGGTGCCGCGAATAATTTTCGATACCGTTGCAGTAGCCGATCTCGGCCATCATTTCGATGTCGTACTGCGTGCGCTGCTGCAGACGCTGCGCCTCGACCAGTTTGCTCGCCGCGTACAACTGTTCGAGGCGTTCTTTCAACTCCACTTTGATCGTCTCGACCGCCTCGAGCACGGTGCGGCGCGTGGTCACGTAATGCGAACCTGGATAAATCGTGTAACGTGGAATCCTGCGCGTCACCGCGCCGGTGAGCGGATCGAACAGCGACAGGTTTTCGATTACGCCGTCGAACAATTCGATGCGCACGGCTTCCATTTCGTTTTCCGCTGGAAACACGTCGACGGTTTCGCCGCGCACGCGGTAGCTGCCGCGGTGCAGTTCGTAGTCGCCGCGCTCGTATTGCAGTTCGGTCAGGCGGCGCAGCAATTCGCGCTGGTCGAGGCGGTCGCCGCGCGCCAGGTGCAGCACCATGCGATGGTATTCGCCGGGATCGCCGAGGCCGTAGATGGCCGACACCGTCGACACGATCACCACGTCGCGTCGCTCGATCAGCGCCTTGGTTGCCGACAGGCGCATCTGCTCGATGTGCTCGTTGATCGACGAATCCTTCTCGATGTAGGTGTCGCTCGACGGAACGTAGGCTTCCGGCTGGTAGTAGTCGTAGTAGCTGACGAAGTATTCCACCGCGTTGTGTGGGAAGAACTCCTTGAACTCGCCGTAGAGCTGCGCGGCCAGGGTCTTGTTCGGCGCCATCACCAGCGTGGGCTTCTGCACGCGCTCGATGACGTTGGCGATGGTGAAGGTCTTGCCCGAACCGGTGACGCCGAGCAGGGTCTGGTGGGCGAGGCCGGACTCGAATCCGGCCACGAGTTTCTCGATCGCCTCGGGCTGGTCGCCGGCGGGCTGGAAGGGAGCAACGAGCTGGAATTGGTCTGATTGAAGACGGTCGGACATGCAGACTCCGCGAGCGAACCGCTCATTATAGCCCCGCGCGGGATTCGGAGTCGGCGTTTTCCTACACGCGCCGGGGTCCGGTGCCGATGCCATGAAAGCGGCGCGTTTCCTAGCATGTCGTCCTCGTCGAAGAGGAGTTGCCATGCACCAGCCGTCGTCGAAATCCGTTCGTGGAATCACCCTGATCGAACTGATCTTCACCATCGCGATCGGTTCCATATTGTGCGCCGTCAGCCTGCCCGCGCTCGGCAGCCTGATGCGAAGCGGGCAGTCGCGCAGCGCGCACAATGCCCTGGTTGCCGCGTTGAATCTGGCGCGCAGCACTGCCGTATCGCGCCAGTCCGATGTTTCGATCTGCCCGAGCGCGGATGGCGCCACGTGCGACAACGCGATCTGGTGGCAGCGCGGCTGGATCGTATTCGCCGATGCGAACCGCGACGGCGTACGCAGCGAGGGCGAGGCGATCATTCACGTCGGGCAGATGCACGACGGCATGGCCATCGCCAGCACAGCCGGCCGCCGGCACGTCACCTATCGCGGCGACGGCACTTCGGCCGGCAGCAATCTCACCTTCACGTTCTGCGATCGACGAGGTCCGGCGAGTGCGGATACGGTGGTAATCAGCAATGCCGGCCGTATCCGTTCCGGCAAGGCCACCGTCAGCCAGGCCGCGGCGGCCTGTGCCGGGTTGCCGGCACCTTGACCAAACTCCCGTTGTCCCTGAAAATACGCGGCTCGCTCCGAGCATTTCCCCGATAGCTCAGCGGTAGAGCAAGTGACTGTTAATCACTGGGTCGGCGGTTCGATCCCGTCTCGGGGAGCCAAATGAAACAAGGCCTTGCAGCAATGCAGGGCCTTTTTCTTTTTGGTGGAGTCACCAGCCGCACGAAAAAAAGCCGCCCGAAGGCGGCTTTGTGGCGGTTAAGCGCGGGGAATGGATACTAGAGCGATATTCCTGCGTCCGCGCATTCCTTGGCTAGAACAGGGCCAGGACTTGCTCCGCCGTCGCCGGTATCTATGCCGAAAAGGATCACGCTTTGCGCCCCCAAAAACATGGCGTAGAACAGCTTGAATCCAACGTATGCGCCGTAGCCATTCTTCCCGTTCACATGCCCGCAGATCGTGTCACCCTTTACTTGCACGTCTGCGAACTTCGCGCGGCTCGGATGAGAATCCAGGGATGGCGTGAGCGTCGAAGTCGCGTGTCGACTGTTGTGCGGCTAGACTGTTGGCGTGCATGGAGGACCTGTCGTGTTCGAGCATCGCAGTGACCCATTGCTTCCACGGCGCGCATTTGTTGGCCGGATGGCCCGCAGCGCCGTCGCGGGCGTCATCCTGATCGCGATTTCACTGCTCATCGGAATGCTGGGCTATCACTTCCTCGAAAGCCTTTCGTGGCTAGACGCGTTCGTGAATGCATCGATGCTGCTGGGCGGCATGGGCCCCGTGGATCCCGTGCGCACGACCGGCGGCAAACTGTTCGCCGGGCTCTACGCGTTGTACTGCGGATTCACCGTTCTCGCGATCGCCGGCATCATTTTCGCACCGGTAGTGCATCGGTTCCTGCACAAGTTTCATCTGGAACTAAGCAAAAAGGATTGATTGGTGCGCCGAATGACGCGATTGATACGCTATTCGAATCAGATAGATTTGCTATCGCTGAAAACTCCCAGACTCGTTTTGTCCATTCGGAGCACCTCGTGAAGATACTGATTGCCGCAGGTCTGCTGTTCGCGTTGTCCGGAGTGGCGCTCGCAGACAATGCTGTTCAACCCATTCCGCCTTCCGTGATAAGCGATCCAGAGCCCGATTTATTGCATCCGCCCACCTCGGCTGAAGTGCTCATCCCCAGCCATGGTATGGGAATGAATGCGCTGTTTTATCTGGCGGGTGGCGCAGGCCCGCATCCCACCATGGTTCTGCTGCATGGATTCCCCGGCAACGAGCAAAACCTCGACCTGGCTCAGGCCATTCGCCGTGCCGGATGGAATGTGCTGACTCTGCATTACCGCGGTGCCTGGGGTAGCCCGGGATTGTTCTCGATCGCGCACGTATTGGAAGATGCGGACGCAGCGGTGGAGTTCGTGCGCCGGTCGGACATTGCAGAAAAATTTGGCATCGATACCCAGCGAATCGTGCTCGGTGGTCATAGCATGGGAGGATTTGCGAGCGCCGCGCATGCCCGTCACGATCACCGTCTCCAGGGGGTCGTGCTGATCGATGCCTGGAATGCGGGCGCGACCGGGGATCAGATGAGCACAGTGCCGAAGGGTGGGTTGCCCGTGGCGGCTGAAAAGCGATTTAGCGATATTGGCAATTCCCTGCACGGCGCAACCGCACTCAGCGTAGTTGCTGAGACTATTGCGCATCGCACCGAATGGAACTACCAGTCCTGGGCTCCGGAGCTTGCGCATGAACCGTTACTGATAATCGGCGCTTCGCGTGGGAGAGGTGAGGATAACCGGAAGCTTGCCGAAGCAGTGACCGCCGCCGGTGGCAACGTTTCGGCTGTGACTCTCGAGAGCGATCATAGTTTTCAGGATCACCGAATCGCGCTCGCGGCGTTGGTTGTCGATTGGCTACAGAAGCTTCCGAAGCACTGAACTCAGCGGGTGAAGTTCCGGCCCGGGGTGCTCTTGTCAGCCCGTCAGTTGGCGCTCAAGTGAGCGGACGTTCGCGAACGACAGCTTCGGCTCGAGACCATCGTTGTCTCCTTTCCCGCTGCAGCCCTTGTTACACATCGGCGTGGGCCAGGGACGCGTCGATCAAGAATGCGTCGATCGCCGCGCGCGCGGCGGGTTCGTTCAAGGTTGGCGCGTGGCCGTGGCCGGGAACCGTGACGGCGCGCAAGGTCGGTAGTCGTGCGCACATCTTCGCGACGATCGCCTCGCTCAGCAGGTCAGACCGTTCGCCGCGCAGCACCAGTGATGGCTTAGTGCCAAGGCTGTCGAACAGCGGCCACAGGTCGGGCGTGGCCGAGCCGGTCTTCAGGCCGATGGCGATATCCGCATCGTAGTCGAACCGGATCGCGCCATCGACGTCACGGATGCAGCTTGCGCGTGCGTAGTCGGCCCAGTCCGCCGGCGTGAAATCCGGATAGCACACGCCATAGTTTTCCGCGATGCGACGTGCCGCCTCGGCCCAGGTCGTCATCGGCGGCGAGGGTTTGCCGGTGTAGCTCGCAATGCGGGCGAGGCCGCGCGCATCGAGTTCGGGCCCGGCATCGTTGAGCACGGTGCGAGTGACGCGAGCAGGCGCGACGGCATTCATCACCATCGCCATCAGCGCACCGAGCGAGGTGCCGATGATGCCGACCTTGTCCACGCCCAGGCCATCGAGCAGGCGCCAGACGTCGCCGACGTAGATGTCCGGCCGGTAATTCTCCGGCTTCGGATCGCGCGCGGAACGGCCGCGCCCGCGCATGTCGGGGCAGAGCACGCGATAACGTTGCGCAAGGTGTGCGGCGAGATCCGCGAAGTCCTTGGAGTTGCGGGTCAGGCCGGGCAGGCAGACCAGCGTGGCGGCATGCGAATCCGGGCCCGGATAGTCGCGCGCAAAAAGGCGCAGGCCGTCGGTGCTGGTGAAATACGTGTCTGCGTATTGCGGCATGAATTCCTCTCGATCGCCTGCTCAGATTACTTGGTTATTGATCAAATCGTGAATTTAGCGAGAATAGGGCAACGACTCCGGCGAGATGCCCATGCCCAAGCCACGACGCGTTACCGATACCCGATCCGGCCGGCGCAAGCCGCCACCGCGCCGCGCGGCGGCCGATGCCACGACAGCCGCCTCGGGCAAGGCCGCGCGCAGCCGCAGGACGCAGGCGCGCATCCTCGATGCGGCCGAGGAATTGTTCTCGCATCACGGCATCTACGGCGTGAGCATTCGCGACATCGCCGATCGCGCCGACGTCGATACCGCGCTGTTGCACTATCACTTCGCCAACAAGGATGGCATCTACGAAGCGGTGCTGCTGCGCCGCGCGGGCGAGATCAATGCGGCGCGCATGCAGGCGCTGGACGACTACGCCCTCGCGTGCGGCGGCAAGCCCGACGTCGAAGGCATCGTGCGCGCCTATCTGCATCCGGTGTTCGAGCGCCTGCGCAACGGCGGTCGCGGCTTCAACAACTTCGCGGCGCTCATTGCCCTGGCCAACAATTCGGAATTGTGGGGCGGCGGCACGGTGAAGGAATACTTCGATTCCGCCGTACAGCGCCTGATCGAGCTGCTGCGGCTGGCCCTGCCGAAGGCGCGTGAAGTCGATTTGTACTGGGGCTATCAATTCATTTCCGGGGCGCTGACCCTGAGCTACTCGCGCAACGATCGCATCGAGGGGCTGTCGCGCGGACGCTGCCGCGCCAACGACTACGCGGCGATCGAGCCGCGCCTGGTCGAGTGGTGCACGGCCGGCATCCGCGCCATCGGCGCGCGCCGCTGAGCCAAGCCAAATCGGGATCGGGTCGCATTGCTGCATTGCGGCTTGCGTGCCAGAAAACAGGCTGCTAGTTTATTCACCAATAAATAAAAAGCAAACTGCACTGCACAACGCCGCACCCGCACGGCACCAACATCCTGGAGAGCCCACAATGACCTGCAAGCCCCTGAAAATCGCTATTGCCGCCGCCTTGTTCGCCAGCGCGGTGGCGCATGCCGACGCCGTATCCAATGCCGCCGCCGGCACCACCGCGGACGTGCCCGGCGCGGCCGCGGCAAAGAAGGACGACGCGGCGAAGAAGAACGAGCAAGCCACGTCGATGGAAACCATTACGGTGACCGCGCGCCGCCGTGCGGAGTTGCTGCAGGACGTGCCGATCGCAGTCACGGCGCTGTCCGCCGCGACGCTCGAGACGCAGAACGTGCAGAGCCTCAACGACCTCGCCGGCAACGTGCCGAACCTCGTGATCCACGACGCGCGCGGCAGCAACTCGACCATCACTACGTATATCCGCGGCGTGGGCCAGTCCGACCCGACCTGGGGCTCGGACCCCGGCGTCGGTATCTACCTCGACGACGTCTACATCGCGCGGCCGCAAGGCGCGCTGCTCGACGTGTTCGACGTGCAGCGCATCGAAGTGCTGCGCGGTCCGCAGGGCACGCTGTATGGCAAGAACACGATCGGCGGCGCGATCAAGTACGTTTCGCGCGACCTGCCCACGCAGGACGAAGGCTATGCGCAGGTCGATGCCGGCAACGAGGGCCGCGCCGACCTGAAAGTGGGCCTGGGCGGCGCCACGGACGACGGCCAGTTCCGCGCACGCGTGGCCTATGCCTCGCTGCATCACGATGGCTACGGCACGAATTCCAACACCGGCGATTCGGTCAGCAACCAGAACACGAATGCCGGGCGTATTTCCGCGGGTTTCTTTCCCAAGGACGTGCCGCTGGACTTTCAATTCAGCGCCGACACCGTGCACGACAATTCCAATCCGCGCGGCGCGCGCATGCTCGCGCAGAACAAATTCACGCCGACCTACGCGCCGCTGGACAGCGACTACGACGTGCGCAGCGGCATGCCCAGTGTCAACCCCACGCACATGGTCGGCGAATCGTTCAGGGTGAACCTGTACGCGAATGATGCGTGGACGTTCAAGTCGATCACCGCGCACCGCCAGTCGAACACCCTGACCAACATCGATTTCGATACCACACCGCTGCCGATCGCCGACGTGCAGGCGTATTACCGCGACAGCCAGACGTCGCAGGAATTCCAGGCCAACTACCAGGGCGCCGGCGGCACCAGCGGCGTCGTCGGGCTCTATTATTTCGACGGTACCGCGGCCGGCTGGATCCACAACAATTTCTTCAACGCGCTGTTCGGTGTGACTGGCGGCAAGGTGGATACGCGCAGTTACGCCGTTTACACCGACTGGACCTGGGCGCTTTCCGACCGCTGGCAATTGCCCGCCGGCGCGCGCTTCACCGACGAAAAGAAGCACGCCATCGTCAACAACTACACCACGGCCGACGCCACGTTCGGCGCGCCGGTGGCGATCACTGCCGACTTCGACCGCACGCGCCAACCGAGCAACGTCTCGCCGCGCGCGTCGCTGTTGTACAAGCTCAACGACGAGACCAACCTGTACGCCTCGATCGGTCGCGGCTTCAAGTCGGGCAGCTACAACATCCGCGCCAACACGCTGGCGGCGCCGGTGGCGGATCACCCGATCGCCGACGAAGTGCTCGACACGTTCGAGTTCGGCAGCAAATCGAGTTTTGCCGACGGTCGCTTCGCGCTCAACGCCGACGTGTTCTATACGCGCTACCGCGACATCCAGTTGTCGGTGTTCACCTCGTTCACGCAGGCCAATGGCACGCCGGGGTTCTACGGCGACTACACCAACGCCGGCAAGGCGCACGCCTACGGCATCGAGGCCGAGTTCGCCTGGCGCCCGATCGAACACTGGTCGCTGATCGGCAACGTCGCCGGACTGCACACGGAGTACGACGAGTATTTCAGCGGTGGCGTGAACATCGCCGACAAGCAGCGTTTCCCCGCCGCGCCGAACGCACAGGCCGGCCTCAACCTCGAGTATTCCTCGCCGGTCGATTTTGGCGGCAATATCCGCGCGCGCGTCGGCTACACCTTCCAGACCAAGGAATATCCGACCACCGATCTCAGCCGCGCGATCGCGCAGGGTCCGTACGGCCTGCTCGGCGCCACGCTCATCTGGAACCGCGACGCGCACTGGACGTTCGCCCTGCAGGGCAGCAACCTGACGAACAAGGCGTACCGCACCGATGGCTACAACATTCCTGCATTGGGCGTGCTGACCGGCTTCTACGGCGCGCCGCGGCTGGTGTTCGCCAGCGTGAAGTACGCGTTCTGATCGCGCTTCCCGGCGGCTGTGTCAGGGCAGCCGCCGGGAAACCGGGAAATGCGCATGCATGACGCCATCGCGGCGCAATCGACGGATGGGGAAGCAGTGCGCGCGCGCCGGATCGGGCTGATCCTGCTCATCGTCGTCTACACGCTGAACTTCGTCGACCGGCAGATCCTGTCCATCCTCAAGGAACCGATCGCCGCCGACCTGCATTTGTCGGACACCGATCTTGGTCTGCTCGGCGGTTTTGCGTTCGCGCTGTTCTATTCGATCCTCGCGATTCCGTTCGCCTGGCTCGCGGACCGCTTTTCGCGCGTGTGGATCATCTCCGCGGGATTGTTGCTGTGGTCCGGCTTCACCGCGATGTGCGGCATGGCGGGCAGCTTCGCCGTGTTGTTCCTGGCGCGCATGGGCGTGGGCGTCGGCGAAGCCGGCGGCGTCGCTCCGGCGTACAGCCTGATCGCGGACTGGTTTCCGCCGCGTTCGCGCGCGCGCGCGCTGGCCGCGTACTCGTTCGGGATTCCGATCGGCAGCGCCTTGGGCGTGCTGTTCGGCGGGCTTGTCGCCAAGGCGGTCGATTGGCGCTTCGCCTTCATCGCGATCGGCGCGTTCGGCGTGCTGTTGACGCCATTGTTCCTCTGGCTGGTGCGCGATCCGCCGCGCCAGGCGACGGCCGCGCCGCAACTCGGCCTCGCCGCCGTCACCCGGCTTGCGATGGAAAAGCCGACGTTCTGGCTGCTCGCGTTCGGTTCGGGCAGCTCGTCGCTCGTGGCCTATGGCCTGATGTACTGGCTGCCGACGTTCCTTGCGCGCACGCTGCACATGGACATCGTCGCGCGTTCGGAATTGCTCGCCGCCGTGCTGTTCATCGGTGGCATCGCCGGCATGGCCGCGGGCGGCTGGCTCGCCGACCGGCTCGGCACGCGCAACAAGCGCGCCTACGCGCTGATTCCCGCCGCGGCGTTCCTCGCTGCCGCGCCGCTGTACGCGCTGGCGATAGAGGCCGTGACGCCGTTGCAGACCTTCGCGTTGCTGCTGCTGCCGTATGCGCTTGCGCTGGTCTGGCTCGGGCCGGTGCTGACCGCCGTGCAACATCTGGCGCCAGCGTCGTCGCGCAGCACCATGTCGGCGCTGTTCCTGCTCATCAACAACCTGGTCGGCCTCGGCATCGGGCCGTACTTCTTCGGCCGCGTATCGGATCTGCTCAAGCCGGCGTATGGCGAAGACTCGATCAAATATGCGTTCCTGTATGGCCTGGGCTTCTACGTGATCGCGGCCGTGCTGCTGTATCTTGCCTCCCGTCGCATCGCGCGCGACTGGATCGACTGAAAAGGTATCCGCCATGAAATTCCGCATCGCACCGCTGGCCATTGCATTGCTGACCCTGACCGCGCACGCGGCGTCACCCGCTGCCGCCGCGCTGCCGAAGCTGCGCGTCGATCCCGCGCGCGTCGCCGTCGCCGGCATGTCCGCAGGCGCCTACATGGCCGAGCAGGCGCAATTGGCGTATCCGGAAATTTTCCACGGTGCGGCGCTGGTCGCCGGCGGCCCCTACGATTGCGCGCAGAACAGCGTTGCTGCCGCCGTCACCACCTGCATGAAGGGCAACCCGGCGCCGGATCCCGCCGCACTGGTCAAGCTCGCGCAGGAGCGCGCCGCGAAGGGCGAAATCGGTCCGCTGGCCAAGCTGGCGGGCGGCAAAGTATACATTTTGCACGGCAAGCAGGATCCGGTGATCGCCGAATCCGTGGCCCACGCCACCGTCGATTTCTACGCCGCGCTCAAGGCCTCCGTGCCGGCGTTGTCGTCGCTGACGGTCACCTGGGACGGCAGCCACGACTTCAGCCACACGTTCCCGACCGAATCCGCGGGGATCGACTGCGACAAGGTCGGCGCGCCGTTCCTCGGCAAGTGCGGTTTCGACGGCGCCGGTGCCGTGTTCCATGCGTTGTACGGTGCGCCGCTGCACAAGGTGGCGCAAGCCAAAGGCAAGCTGCAGCACTTCGACCAGAAAGCATTGCTGGCGGATGGCAAGGATGCGGCGCTGGCGGACGCGGGCGTCGCCTACGTCCCGCCCGCCTGCGCAAAAGGCCGGCGCTGCGGTGTGCTGGTCGCGCTGCACGGCTGCCTGCAGAACGTCGACAGCGTCGGCGAGGCTTTCGTCAAGGAGGCCGGTTTCAACCGCTGGGCGGATGCCTACGACGTGGCCGTGCTGTATCCGCAGACGCGCTCGGGCGTCGCCGCGAATCCCAAGGCCTGCTGGGACTGGTTCGGCTATACCGGTGCCGACTATGCGACGCGCAACGGCGTGCAACTGCGTTGGTTGGTGGCGGCGCTGACGGCGCTCGGACGGCCCTCGCACTGAAGCTGCGGTCTCGTGCGGCGCAGCGCCGCGGACGATACGCGACTCATGTTCCGTAGCGCTGTTGGCGGCGACGATCTTGCGCGGCAGTTTTCCTTGACGATTTTCTGATACATTATATCGTTACATGGCCGGCCTTTCCGGCTTCGATGAAACCGGTATGCCGATGCGGCGGTCCTCGATGATGCGTGTGCATTTTTGCGCTTGCGCGGCATTTTTGCTTGCCGGTTGCGCGGTCGGGCCGGATTTCCACAAGCCCGCCGCGCCGGATGCGAAAACGTATACTTTTGAACAACTGCCCGCGCAAACGGCCAGTGCGCCGGTGGCGGGTGGCGAAGCGCAACACCTCGAAAGCGGCGCGGATATTCCCGGCGACTGGTGGACATTGTTCCAGTCGCCACCGCTGAACGCGCTGATCGAACGCGCGCTCAAGAACAATCCCGATCTCGCCGCCGCGCGCGCGGCGCTGACCGTAGCGCACGAGAACACGCTGGCCCAGCGCGGCGCATATTTCCCGGGCGTATCAGCGGAGTTTTCCACCTCGCGCAACAAACAGTCCACGCTGATTGCACCGGCGCCTAATTTCCCTGTAGTGCCGCAGGAGTTCCTGTACAGCCTGTTCACGCCGCAGTTGAGCGTGTCCTATGTGCCGGACGTGTTCGGCCTGAACCGGCGCACGGTGGAATCGCTGCAAGCGCAGGCGCAGGCCGCGCGTTTCCAGTTGGTCGCCGCGCACATTGCGCTTGCCGCCAATGTCGTGAATGCGGCGGTGGGTGAGGCTGCGCTGCGCGAGCAGGTGAAGGCGACCGAAGAACTGGTCGGAATCGAAACGCAATCCGTCGAAATCCTGCACTACCAATTCGACAAGGGTTACGCGAGCCGGCTCGATCTGGCCGCACAGGAATCGCAGCTCGCGCAGACGCAAGCCGGTTTGCCGCCGTTGCGCAAGCAGCTCGAACAGCAGCGGCACCTGATTGCCGTGCTTGCCGGCGAATTTCCGGCGCAGTTGCGCGATTCCGACTTCGATCTGGCGAGCCTGAAGCTGCCGCAGGACCTGCCGCTGAGCCTGCCGTCGCGACTGGTCGAGCAACGTCCCGACGTGCGCCAGGCGCAGGCGAACTGGCACGCGGCCAGCGCGCAGGTCGGCGTCGCCATCGCCAGCCGCCTGCCGCAGATCACGCTGAGCGCGA
>DATIOA010000065.1:0-7823 GCA_035473575.1 Rudaea sp.
TGATCAGGACGCGCGAGCAATCGCCGTGTACTTCAACGGATCAGACGGGGTCCCTGACCTTCATCGAAATGCCAGCGCACCGCATCGCGGATGAATCGATATCAGTTCTTGCGCGCGACAAGCAATATGTTTTTGCCTATCGGAGGCGCGAAGCGCGCCTCGACCCGCCGCATCAACGGCACGACCAGATTGTCGTAGGCCGATACGCTCCCCGTGCCTACCGAGCGCTTGAGCAGGACGAAAGCGACGTACCACGGCAGGATGCCGGCACAATCGAACCACTTTTGCCGGACGATCTCGAAACCTTGTGCAGATACCAATTCGCGCAATGGCGCGGCGCGATAGCGGCGGTAATGGCCGATGCGGCGATCGTGATCGCTGTACAGCCAGGGCAGCGCGGGTACGAACACGAGCAAGTGGCCGCCCGGCTTCAGGGTGTCCCATGCGAAGCGGAGCTGTTGCGCGTCGTCTTCGATGTGCTCGAGCACATTGATATACGTGATCGCATCGAACTCGCCGCGATGCTCGGCGCAAGCCTCGTCCAGCGTCACCGGAAAGGTTCGCGCATTCGGCTCTTCGGCAAGGCTGTCTCGCAATAACGCATACATGTTTTTGGAAGGCTCGAACGCAAACAGCGAAGTCACGGTCGGCAAACCGAGCAGAAGCCGGGAAAAATTTCCGGCACCGGCGCCGATTTCCGCGACCTTGCCTTTCAGCCAAGGCGCGATTTCAGCCAAAACCCATTCATGGTAATTGCGCGCGAACGACATCGCTTCAAGATCGCGGCCGGGGTAGAGCAGCCCCGATGGCGGCATGGGCGTGCTTGGGAGCACCTACCCGCGCTCCAGAAACTCGACCACGCGACGCGCCAGCGCATCCACGGATTCTTTCTCCGTACGCAGGTGCAGTTCCGGTTCCAGCGGCGGCTCGTAGGGCGAATCCACGCCGGTAAAGTTGCGCAATTCGCCGGCACGCGCCTTGGCGTAGAGTCCTTTCGGATCGCGCTTTTCGCACAGTTCTATCGGTGTATCGACGAAGACTTCGGCGAAGTCGCCTGCGCCGAACAGATCACGCGCCATGCGCCGCTCATCGCGGAACGGCGAGATGAAGCTGACCAGCACGATGAGTCCCGCATCGACCATCAATCGCGCGACTTCGGCGACGCGGCGGATGTTCTCGACGCGATCCTCGTCGGTGAAGCCGAGGTCGCGATTCAGGCCATGACGCACGTTGTCGCCGTCGAGCAGGTAGGTGTGGCGGCCAAGCGCGTGCAGGCGCTGCTCGACCTGGTTGGCGATGGTCGATTTGCCCGAGCCCGACAATCCGGTTAACCACAGACAGCGCGGATGCTGCTGCATGCTCGCGGCACGCGTCGTGCGGTCCACGCTCAGCGCTTGCCAGTGGATGTTGGCGGCGCGGCGCAGGGCGAAGTCGATGGTGCCGCAGGCGGCGGTGGCGAAACTTTGTCGGTCGATCAGCACGAAGCCGCCGAGCGCGGGATTCTTGACGTAAGGCTCGAACGCGACCGGATGATCCAGGCTCAGGTGCACGTAGCCGACTTCGTTCATCTCGAGGCGCGTGGCCGAGAGCGATTCTTGCGTATCCACGTCCACACGGTGGCGGATCGCGGTCACGCGCGCCACGGCGGACGCCGGACCGAGTTGGAAGAAATACAGGCGCCCGGGCAGCAGCGGCGCCTCGTCCATCCACAAAATGTGCGCGGCGAACTGGTCGGCGACTTCCGGCGCGTCGTGCGTGGCGGCGATCACGTCGCCACGCGCGATGTCGATCTCGTCCGCGAGCGTGAGCGTGACGGCTTGCCCCGCGATGGCGGCATCGATGTCCTTGTCGCCATCGAACACGCGCGTGACATGCGTATGCCGCGCGGACGGCAGCGCGACGACGGCATCGCCGACAGCGATGCGACCGGCCACCAGCGTGCCGGCGTAGCCGCGGAAATCCTGACCACTGCGATTGACCCATTGCACCGGCAGGCGCATCGGCGTGTCGATTGCGTCGTGTTGCGCGGGTACGCGTTCGAGGTATTCGAGCAGGGTCGGGCCGCGATACCACGGCATGCGCGGCGAACGCGCAACAAGGTTGTCGCCGTCCAGCGCCGACAACGCGATCGCGGTCACGTCGGTGATGCCAAGTTTCGCGGCGAGTTCGCGGTATTCGCGTTCGATGGCTGCAAACACGGCTTCGTCGAAACCGGCCACGTCCATCTTGTTCACCGCCAGCACCACGCGGCGGATGCCGAGCAGCGCGCAGATGTAACTGTGCCGGCGCGTTTGCGTGAGCACGCCCTTGCGCGCATCGACCAGCACCAGCGCGAGCGAGGCGGTGGATGCGCCGGTGGCCATGTTGCGCGTGTACTGCGCGTGGCCGGGACAGTCGGCGACGATGAAGTCACGTGCGGCGGTGCTGAAGTAGCGATACGCGACGTCGATGGTGATGCCCTGCTCGCGTTCGAGCGCCAGGCCATCGAGCAGGCGCGAGAAATCCGGCGGATCGCCGAGTGTGGCCATCTCGTCGTCGCGCAACAGCTTGGCGTCGTACAGCAGGTGACCGAGCAGGGTGCTCTTGCCGTCATCCACGCTGCCGCAGGTGATGAAACGCAACAGGTCGGGTGTGTTGGGCGCGGACATCAGAAATAACCCTCGCGCTTTTTCGCTTCCATGCTCGATTTCGGATCGTGGTCGATGGCACGCCCCTGGCGTTCGGTTGTGCGGGATGCACGCATCTCGGCGATGATTTCATCGAGGTTCGCCGCATCCGAGCGCACCGCGCCGGTCAGCGGATAGCAGCCCAGCGTGCGGAAGCGCACGCGTTGCAGCGTTGCCTTTTCGCCGGCGGCCAGCGGCATGCGCTCGTCATCGCGCATGATCAGCAAGCCTTCGCGTTCGACGATCGAACGCTCGGCGGCGAAATACAACGGTACGACCGGAATGGCCTCGCGCGCGATGTAGCGCCACACGTCGAGCTCGGTCCAGTTCGACAGCGGGAATACGCGCACAGATTCGCCCTTGTGCACGCGCGTGTTGTAGACGTTCCACAACTCCGGGCGCTGGCGGCGCGGCTCCCAGCGGTGCTGCGCGTCGCGGAACGAGAACACGCGCTCCTTGGCACGCGATTTTTCCTCGTCGCGGCGCGCGCCGCCGATGGCGGCGTCGAAACGGTACTTGTCCAGCGCCTGCTTGAGCGCCTGCGTCTTCATGATCTCGGTGTGCAGGCTGGCGCCGTGGGTGAACGGCCCGACATGATCGCGCACGCCGTCCGGATTGATGTGCACGATCAGTTCCATGCCGGTTTCTGCTGCCGTGCGATCGCGAAAGGCGATCATCTCGCGGAACTTCCAGGTCGTGTCCACGTGCAGCATCGGCATCGGCGGCTTGGCCGGCGCGAACGCCTTGAGCAGCAAGTGCAGCAGCACGGACGAATCCTTGCCGATCGAATACAGCAGCACCGGCCGCTCGAAATTGGCGGCGACTTCGCGCAGGATGTGGATGCTCTCCGCTTCGAGGCGGTCGAGCGTGGACAGTTCGGACATGTTCAATGTTGCGGCTTGCAAGGCCGGGCATGATGGCGGGCCGGACTGGCCAGCGCAAGGGTACGCGAACCGCTAAGCTTATGCCGATGGATGCAAACGACCGATCCGCGCAACGGCTCGACTTCCTGCGCGCACATCTGCCCGGCGCCGCCCCCCGCATCGCGCCGGCCTCGGCGGATGCGAGTTTCCGCAGCTATTGGCGCGTGGAAACCGGCGACGGCAGCCTCATCCTGATGGATGCGCCGCCCGGCAGGGAGCCGATCGCGCCCTGGCTCGACATCGCCGCACGCCTGCGCCGCGCCGCCCTGCACGCGCCGCAAGTCATCGCCAGCGACGCAGCAGCGGGTTTCGTGCTGATGGAGGATCTGGGCAATCGTACCTATCTGCCGGAACTTTCCGATCACACCGTCGATACGCTCTATGCCGACGCGCTGGACGCGCTCGCGCGCATGCAGGCGATCGACACGACCGGCCTGGCTGCCTACGACCGCGCACGCCTCGTTGCGGAAATGGAATTGCTGCCGGAGTGGTTCCTGGGCCGGCACCTGGGTTTCACGCCAACTTGCGATGAATGGGACATCATCGAGGCCGCGTTCACTTTCCTCGTTCACGCCGCGCTGGAACAACCGCGCGTGTTTGTGCATCGCGACTACCACTGCCGCAACCTGCTCGTCACGGACACCCATTCGCCGGGTGTGATCGATTTCCAGGATGCCGTTGTCGGGCCCGTCACCTACGACCTCGTCTCGCTGCTGCGCGACTGCTACATCGCCTGGCCGATCGAACGCGTGGAGGCGTGGCTGGAGGGCTACCGGCAGCGCACTGCCGCCCACGCCGATGGCAAGACCTTCCGGCGCTGGTTCGATCTCGTCGGCCTGCAGCGCCACATCAAGGTGCTCGGCATCTTCTGCCGCCTCAACTACCGCGACGGCAAGCCCGGCTACCTGGCCGACTTGCCGCGCGTGTTCGCCTACGTCGTCGAGGTGGCGCGGCAATATCCGGTACTTGTGGATTTTTCCACATTGCTGCAACGTGCCGTCGCCGGGCGCGACCTGACCATGCCGGCAAACGCGCCATGATCGAGCGTGCGCTGATCTTCGCGGCCGGTCGCGGCGAACGCATGCGCCCGCTGACGGATACAACGCCCAAGCCGCTGCTCGTTGCCGGCGGCAAGCGCCTGATCGAATGGCACCTGGAAAACCTCGCGCGCGCCGGCGTGCGCGAGGTCGTTATCAATACCTCGCATCTCGCCGAACAGTTTCCCCCTGCGCTCGGCGACGGCTCGCGCTGGCGACTGCGTATCGTCTATTCCTACGAAGGCCCGGAACCGCTGGAAACCGGCGGCGGCATGCTGCGCGCCCTGCCCCTGCTCGGGACGGATCCCTTCATCGCGGTGAACAGCGACATCCGGACGGATTTCGATTTCGCGACATTGCCGCATGATCCACCTGGACTTGCGCATCTCATCGTGGTCGACAATCCGCCACAGCACCCGGATGGCGATTTCGTCCTGCACGATGGATTGCTCCACGACGAGCCCGCGCAGCTCCTGACCTTCGCCGGCATCGGCGTTTATCGACCGGAATTGCTGGTCGGACAAACCGCGGGCAAGTTCGGCATCGTGCCGATCCTGCGCGCGGCGATGCGCGATGACCGCATCACGGGTTCACATCATCGCGGGAACTGGTTCGATATCGGCACGCCGCAACGATTGGTCGAGCTGGACCAGCTTTTACGCACGAAGTAAATCACGCAGAAACGGCACGGTGACTCGTCGTTGCGCGGCCAGTGCGGCGCGATCGATGCGCTCGAGCAAGGCGGCGAGGCTGCCCAGGTCGCGCGGCGTGTGCGCGAACAGCCAATCGATCGCCGCATCTTCGAGGACGAGTCCGCGCGTCTGCGCTCGCGCGCGCAGCCAATCGCGGCGCGCCGCATCGTCGAGCGGGGTCAGGCGCGCCTGCGTGCAGGCGGAAAGACGCGACACCAGGTCCGGCAGGCCGATGCCGATCTGTGCCGGCGGCGCGGATGCGGCAAACAGCAATGTGGATTTTTCCACCTTGCAGCGATTGTACAGATCGAACAACGCGTGTTCGGCGGTCGCGTCGCCAGCAATGGCGTCCACGTCGTCGAGCGCGAGCAGATCGCTGCCGCCGAACGCACGGATCGCCTCTGCGTGATCCAGCAATTTTCCCAGCGCCATGTACTGCGCGGTGCGGCCGGCCGCAGTCGCCGCGGCACAGCCGGCCAACAGCAGGTGGGTCTTACCGCTGCCGGCAGGTCCGCTCACGAAAGCCGAGTGCGGCGCGCCAGTCGTCGCCGCTTCCTGCAACACGGCGAGCGCGATGCGATTCGCCGTGCCGGTCACAAACGTCTCGAATCGCTGTTGCGCCGGCCAGCGCAGCAGCAACGGCAATTGCGCGTTCATGGTGCGTCCGGCGGCGACTCGCGGACGGAAGATTCGACGACGACCATCGCGGCGTGGCCGCTGCCGTAGAGCGCGCTGGCGCGGTAGCGTTCGTGCGCGTAGCGCAGCACCACCATCGCCACCGAGGCCGCCGGCAAGGCAAGCAGGACGCCGAGGAAGCCGAACAGTTCGCCACCGGCCAGGATGGCGAAGATCACCGCGAGCGGGTGCAAGCCGATCTTCTCGCCGACCAGGCGCGGCACCAGCACGTAGCCTTCGATGACGTGGCCGACGCCGAACACGATCAGCACGCCGAGCGCATGGATCCAGTCATGGAATTGCGCAAACGCCGCGATCATGCCCATCAGCACGCCGGTGATGGCGCCCAGGTAGGGCACGAAGCTGATCAGGCCGGCGATGATGCCGATCAGGGGGCCGACGTCCAGGCCGATCGCGAACAGGCCGATCGCGTACATCACGACAAGCACGATCATCACCGACAACTGGCCGCGCAGGAATCCGCCCAGGGTCTCGTCGGATTCGCGCGCCAGGCGTACCGCAACCGGCTCGATCGACCGCGGCAGCAGGTCGTGGATGCGCGCGATCATGCCGCGCCAGTCGCGCAGCAAGTAGTAGAAAGCGACAGGCACGACCAGCACGTGCACGCCCCAGGTCACCAGGGCGAATCCGGATCGGGAAACCCGGGCCAGGATCGTGGCGGCCAGACCGCCAGCTTCCTTCCAGTGCTGTTGCAGGACGGCCGCCAGTTGCTGCGCGTCGGGCGACTCGAGGTTGAGGTCGAGCTTCGCGTTGAGCCAAGGCACGGCGTCGGTCTGCACCCAATCGATCCAGTCCGGCAAGCGTCGGATCAGGGTGGCCACCTGGCGCTGCAGGTACGGGATCAGCCACAACAGGACAAGGATCAACAGCGCCGTCAATATTAGGAACACGATGCCAACCGCCGTTCCGCGTCCCAGTCGCCAGCGCTGCAGGCGTTCGACCACGGGATCGAACAGGTAGGCGAACATCGCCGCGACTGCGAACGGCGTGAGCACCGGTGCGAGCAACCAGAACAGCGCACCGACGATCAGCACGAGGGCGAACAGTTGCCAGCGCACTGCGGTCGTCATGTGCCCGCCTTGCGCAGGCGCAGCGCCTTGCGCGACCACACCACCACGTATTGCAGGCCGCTGGCGGCGGTGAGGATGGCGGTGAGAACGATCAGGCCCTCGAGTAGGCGCGGCGGCAAATCGAACCAATGGCTCAAATGCAGCAGTTGCGCGAGCACGTAGACGATCTGCACGACAGTGGTCAGCTTGGACAGGCGCGTGGGCTGCGCGTGGATGCGCCCGATCAGATTGTGCCAAACCACGGCGCCAGCGACGATCACCACGTCGCGACCGACCACGAGCCAGGTCAACCAATCCGGATGCGCGCCGACCAAGCCGAGGGTGACGAAGCAGGCGACCAGCATCAGCTTATCGGCGATCGGATCGAGCACGCCGCCAAGCCAGCTTTGCCAGCAATACCGTTTCGCGAGGAATCCATCCAGTGCATCGGTCAGGCCCGCGATCGCGGCGACGACGACCGCCTCGTCGTAGCGTGTCTCGCGGATCATCCAGGCCAGCGGCACGACCAGGGCCATGCGCAACACCGTCAACGTGTTGGGCAGATGCCGCCACATCGTCGCGGTCGCCTCGGTCATGGTTACTGCGGCCGCAGGCTCAGCAGTGCGTCGACGCCTTCGACCGGCGGCTTGGCGTTGTCCACCTGCAGCGACGAACCGGACAACGAATCGAGCAGGCGAGGCAAGGGGCCGGTGATGTCCACGCGCACCTCGACGCCATCGCCGCGTGCCTGTTCGGCTTT
>DATIOA010000066.1:0-7239 GCA_035473575.1 Rudaea sp.
CAGGATCTTGTTGAGCAACTCGGGCGCCACCGCGCGCGCATCGCGGCGAAAGAACGACTGGGGCAGGCGGCGCTGGCTTTTCATGCGCGGAGTTGGCCGGGAAAACACGGGGCAGGGTACACTTTCCCGTTCCAGGAGAGCACCCGCTGCAATGCGCGTCTTTGTAATGAGGGCCAGATCGGCGCCGACGGACAGCCGGCAACTGCTGGATGCGGTCGGCAAGGATGCGCACACGGAAATCCTCGCGCATACGCTGATGAACGCGATCTTCGTGGCGCAGTCCCATCGCCCCGATGTCGTGGTGCATCTGGTGCTGGAAAGCACGCCGGACTACTCGCGAGCGATTCGATTCGATGCCAACGCCATGCGCGACATCGGCGGCTTCCACGAGCAGGCATTGCTCGGCAAGATCGCCGCGGCGCTGGATGCCTCGCGTGGCATGGGCAAGGAAGAAAGCCGCGCGGTGGAATCGGGCATCACCGTGCGCACGATCGGTTTCGAGAAACTGGCGCAGGAATTGGCGCGCGATCATCAACTTTTCACGATGGATCCCAAGGGTGCGTCGATCCGCGGCAAGGCGATTGCGGGCAACCCGTGCTTCATCCTCACAGACCACATGCCGATGCCGAAGAAAAGCCTGAGTACCCTCGAACGCCTGGGCGCCGAGGAAATCAGCCTCGGCTCGAAAATGCTGTTCGCCTCGCAGTGCGTCCTGCTGATCCACAACGAACTGGATCAGCGGGAGCGATAACTTGGAAAAAAGGACGTTTCATGACTCGCCCATGCGCCGCTTCCGCCTGACCGAACCACTGGTGATGCTGGCCACCGTGCTGCAGTGGCTGGTGCTGGCGACATTCACCGGCGTCGTGGTTGGCCTGGGCTGCACGATCTTCCTGCGTGCACTGTTCGCGACGGAAGGCCATGCCTACGCCGCGCCGTGGTGGATGTTGGCGCTGGCCTTGCCGCTGGGTGGTTTCGCCAATGGCTTGCTGCTGCATTACGGATATCGGCTACGCCACAGCAGGTTCGTCGACAACGCCATCGTCGCGGTCAACGAACAGCAGGGCAAGATGCCGTTCCGCACGATGTGGATCAAACCAGTGGCGGCGCTGATCACGCTGGCCTGCGGTGGCTCGGCCGGCAAGGAAGGCCCGTGTTCGCATATCGGCGCCAGTTTCGCCGCGGTAATCGGGCGCCTGCTGCATCTGAATCCCGAGATGCGCAAACGCCTGCTTGCCTGCGGCGTCAGTGCGGGATTCTCCGCCGTGTTCGGCACGCCGATCGCGGGCGCGATCTACGGCGTTGAGATGCTGGCGATCGGCCGCATCCGCCATGATTTCCTGTTTCCCGGCATCGTCGCGGGCGTCACCGCGTTCGAGGTTTCGCGCTGGCTCGGTGTGCCGTATCCGCAATACGCGATCGACTTCAGCGGCCAGTTCACGGAAGTCTTGTTCCTGAAGACGGTTTTGATCGGTGTGCTCTGCGGCGCGGTCGCGTGGCTGTTCGTGGAACTGCTGCGACAGGCGAAGAAGGCATTCGGCGCATTGCAGCGGCAATTCAACCTGTGGCAGCCGCTCGTGCCCGCCCTGGGTGGCGTCGCATTGGCAATCTTGATCATCGCGGTCCCGACGCAGTATCTCGGCCTGAGCCTGCCGATGGTGGACGGCGCACTGCGCGGCGACACCATGCCGTACCTCGGCTTCCTGTGGAAATCGCTGCTCGTCGCGATCACGCTGGGTTCGGGTTTTTACGGCGGCATCGTCACCCCGCAATTCGTGATCGGCGCGGTGACCGGCAGCGCGTTCGCGCACGCGTTCGGCCTGGCTCCGGCGCTGGGCGCGGCCGTAGGATTCGTCGCGGTCGCGGCATCGGCCTCCAACGCACCGATCGCGGCGATCCTGATGGGCGTGGAATTGTTCGGCGCCGACTCCACGCTGTACGTCGCCGGCGCCTGCGTGGCGGCGTATCTCATCATCGGCCACCGCAGCGTCTATCCGGAACAGCAGATCGCCTTCAGCAAATCGTCGTGGATCTTCGCCCACGCCGACCTGCCGGTCGGCGAGGAGAAGGTGCGGTTGTCGTATGGCTTGATGCGCTGGCTGCGCATGCGGCGCAGGCGGGCGAAGAAGGGCGATTAAGAAAAATGGAGTCGGAGAACATTTCAAGACTTTGGCAATGTTCTCGACCCTATTCTTGTGCCGTCACTCCGATGCGGTTTCGCGCGTCTTGCGATTCTGGCGCCAGACAGCCCAGCCCAGCATCACGGCGAGTGCGAGCAGCCCCCACACGTTCAGAGCCGGCGTCGAGGTCGGCGGCGGTGCCGCAGGCACGTAGCGCTGGATCGCGCCGATGTCGACGTTGCCGGCGGCGCCGCTCGCGTCGGCATTGCGTGCGAAACCGGCTCCGCGCTGGTCGTAGGCGTAACCTTGCGAATTGCTGCCCAGGCCGAGCGCGGGGCTGGTCGGCCCCGGTCGCAGGGTCGGCGTCGTCCCGCCGTTGTTCGCCAAGGCGCCGAGTTGCGGATCCACTCCGACCTGATCATTGACGTCCGAGCCATTGAGCACATTGTCGGCGGGGACGAAGCTCTCGCTGAAAATCGAATTCGAGGCGTACACGAAGCTGTTGCCGCCGCCGGTACGATTCAGGTCGTTGATGCCGCTGCTGTCAGTGTTGTTGGCGAGGATTGAACTCTCGATCGTCAGTGCGGACGACTGGCTGTTGATGCCGCCGACGGAGAATGCGGCTGTGTTGCCGACGATCGACGAGTTGTAGATGTAACCGCAACCGCCGGACAAGGTCATCGCGCCGAAGCTGTCGGTCGCGTGGTTGCCGTAGATCGTGCTGTTCTCGATGCGCAGGTCGCAGCCGATGAACGCGATGGCACCGGCCTTGTTCGCGGTATTGTTCGCGATCGTGCTGTTCTGGATGGTCAGCGAATAGCTGACCGAGCCATTGAAGTTGTTCTCGATCGCGCCGCCTTCGCCGGTCGTGGAACTGTTGTCGATCAGCACATACTGCAGCGTCAGCGCACCGCCATTGTTGATGATGGCTCCGCCATTGCCCGACGGATTCTGTCCGCTCAGGTGCGCGCCCGAGATCAGCACGGTCTTGCCGCTGGTGTCCAGGTTGAACACGCGTCCGCTGCCGTTGAAGATCGACAGTGCGTTGGCGCCGGGACCGCTGATCGTGACCGAGGTCGTGATCGGCAGCTCGCCGCTGGTCAGCGTGATCGTCGATGGCGCAGGCAGGGAGAAGGTGATCGTTTCACCGCTCGCGGCGGCGGCGAGTACGGCGCGCAGGCTGCCGGCACCCGCGTCGGCGGTCGTGGTGACCACGCCGGCCCAGCAAGGCGCAACGAAGATCAGGACAAGAAACAGCAATCCGTGGATTGGACGGCCAAGCGTTTTTGGTATTGAAGACATGATGTTCCCCAGGTGGTATCGACCCTCGGAGATCTTGCGCAGACAGGCATCCGCGGGAACTCCGCCAACAATCCCCATAATGCCACTTATATTCGCCGACCGCTGTGCGAACTTGATCTGGATCAAGTAGCCGGCAACTTGCGGCTCGAGTCGCCATGGACGCCGCGGACGGAGCATGTCTCCACGCCGCGAGTCGCATGCGCAGCAGCCATGCTGGAGCCAGCATCCACCTTACCGGCTAGGTGTGATGGGCATTTACCCACTGCACGATGCCGGCGCTGTTTGTGGCGCCGGCCTGGCGCGCGACTTCGTGCCCGCCGCGGAACAGCGCGAGGGTGGGGATGCTGCGAATGTTGTAGCGCGTGCCCAGCGCCGGTTCGGCGTCGGTGTCGACCTTGAGCAGGCGTACGCGCGGTTCGAGTTGCGCGGCCGCCTGCACGAACTGCGGCGCCATCATCTTGCATGGCCCGCACCACGGCGCCCAGAAATCCACCAGCACGGGAATCTCGTTGCGCGCGAGGTGCTTGTCGAAGGTGGCCGCGCCTGCTTCCAGCGGATGACCATCGAACAGCGGCTGGTGACATTTGCCGCAGGTCGGCGCTGCGCCGAGACGTTCGGCCGGCACGCGGTTCACCGCTGCGCAGTGCGGACAGACGATGTGCAGGGACTCGCTCATGCGTATCTTCCGGATCAGTGCAGGACCGCTGGGCTGGCCGGCGCCTGCGCCGCGATCTCGCGCAGCGCGCTCTCGAACGCTTCCGGCGGCTGGCCGCCCGAAATCAGGTACTGGCCGTTCACGATGGTTGCCGGCACGGCATGGATGCCGGCCTGCTGGTAGGTGCGTTCCTGTGCGCGTACTTCGTCGGTGTACTGGCCGCTTTCCAGAACGCGGCGCGCTGCGTCGGCGTTCAAGCCAACGGTGCCCGCGATGCGGGCGAGGACTTCGCGGTCCGCCACGTTCTCGCCGTAGCTGAAGTACGCACGCAACAGCGCCTGCTTGAGCGGCAAGGCGCGGTCGGCGTGTTCGCTCCCGGCCCAGTGCAGCAGGCGGTGGGCGTCGAAGGTGTTGTAGATGCGGCTGCCCTTGCGCATGTTGAAGGCGAAGCCGAGTGCGGCCGCGCGTTCGCGGATCGCGGCGCGGTTGGTTTCGAGCTGTTCCTCGCCCATGCCGTATTTTTGCATCAGGTGCTCGTTGGCGTCTTCGCCTTCGGGCAGCAATTGCGGATTGAGTTCGAACGGTTGCAGGTGGATGTCCGCTTCGACGGTGCCGTCCAGGCGCGCGAGCGCCGCCTGCAGGCTGGCCAGGCCAATGGCGCACCACGGGCAAGCCACGTCGGAGACGAAGTCGATGCGAAGGCGGGCAGGGGAATTCATGGGCGTCCTGTCGAAAGCAGATAGCCCAGATGTGGGGGCGCTGGCGGGCAAGTCAATCTTGCCCGCCTTCGACAACACGCTTGCGGTCAGGATGCGGGTTTGGGGTGCGGCAGCGCCTTCAGCGCGGCCAGCATTTCGCTGACGTGATCCTTGGGGCTCATCGCGGAAAAAGCCGCGGCTATGTTGCCGGACTGGTCGATCACGTAGGAGGTGCGGTTCGACCAGTCGGGTTTCATCGTCAGGATCGAGTCGTATTTCTTGGCGATCACGGCATCCTTGTCGGCGGCGACCGCAAACTTGCCGCTGCAATGGTCGGTTTCCTTGGAGAAATCGGCGATCTGATCGAGGTTGCCGGCGGTCACGCCGATGACGGTGGCGTTGTAGGCCTTGAACTTGTCGATGGACTCGGAGAACAGGTGCGCCTCGACGTTGCAACCTGAGGTGTGCGGGGCGGGGAAGAAATAAACCACGACCGGACCTTTCTTCAGCGCAGCGTTGAGGTCGAACGTGAACGGATTGCCGGCAAGCCAGGCGGGCAGGCTGAAGTCCGGCGCATGCGCGCCGACTTTGAGTTCGGCATGCGAGGGGATCGCAAAGGCGGCAAGCGCGAGGGCGACGGCAGCGGCGAGGGATGTCAGCGGTTTCATGGCGGGACTCCTTGGGTGCGTGACGATACTACGAAACAGACTTGTGCAGCACAGGCGACCGTGCGGCAGGAGTTTTCCTGACACGATCCGCGCGTCGGCATCAGGCCAGGCGCCGCAACTCGGTTATCCTTGGGCCATGGCCAGTCCCAACGAAGCCGCATCGGTGCCGAACGAGCCTGCCGCCAGGGCGGCCATCGATCTGGCCACGATGGCCGAAGATGACCTGCTCAACCTGCGTTTGTCGGAACTGCCGTTGCGCATCGAAGGCAGCTGGCTGGAGCCGTGCATCGCCCAGCTCTACGCGGAATTGAAAGCGCGGAACATCCCGTTCCAGCCGCGTTGCTACCTCGCCGACGAATGGCTGACGCCGGAGAACGAGCCGGTGATCGGCATTCCGTTTTACCTGGCGCATCCGCGCCTGATCAAATTGCAGAAGAAGATGCTGCTCGAAGCCGAGGGCGACAACGTCGGCTGGTGCATGAAACTGTTGCGCCACGAGTGCGGCCACGCGCTCACCTACGCCTACGACCTCAACCGCAAGCGCAGTTGGCAGCGCGTGTTCGGGCATCCGTCGGCGCCTTACGAGGAAACCTATCGTTTTCGCCCGTACAGCAAGAGTTTCGTGCGTCATCTGGATTATTACTACGCGCAGTACCACCCGGACGAGGATTTCGTCGAGACGTTCGCGGTGTGGCTGACGCCGGGCCTGGACTGGCGCAGCAAGTACAAGGGTTGGAAGGCGCTCGACAAACTGCTGTTCGTCGACCGGCTGATGAGCGGCATCGCCGGCAAGCCGCCGTTGCAGGCGACCGGTCGAATGCTGTGGAAGGCCGCGACGATCCGCAGCACGCTCAAGCGCTATTACCAGAAACGCCGCGCCGTGGAAGCCGAGGATTTTCCGGAATTCCACGATGCCAACCTGTCGCGCATGTTCGGCGTGGCCAAACCCGAAGGCGAAACGCGCCAGCCGCTCGCCCGCTTGCTGCAGGCGCACCGCAAGGAACTGCTGACCACGGTGGCGAACTGGACTGGCGAGCGCCGCTTCATGGTCAACGAGGTCTACACGGCGGTCGTGCAACGCAGCCGCGCCTTGCGCCTGGTCGCGGACGAGAGCGAATCGCTGGCGATGTTGAAGCTGGCGACCTATCTCACCACGTTGATGATGAATTACCGCTACACCACTCGATTGCGTGGAGAATTGTAGCCATGCCTACCCGCGTGCTGATGGTGTTCGACCTGCCGTATGCGGTGAAACCGGACTACGACTTCGCCGCGGAATTCGCCGATCCGGACGGCAGCTATACCGAGAACGACGTCTGGCAGGCCCTGCTCGAATGCGGCTACGAGGTGCATCGCCTGAGCCTGTTCGACGACATCCAGCCGCTGCTCGACGCCGTGCGCAACATCAAGCCGGACGTGATCTTCAATCTGTGCGAGACGTTCCGCAACGCACCGCACTGGGACAAGAACATCGTCGCGACGATCGAACTGCTCGGCGTGCCGTGCACCGGGTCCAGCTCGCAGGCGCTGTTTCTGTGCAACGACAAGAGCCTGTGCAAGAAGATCCTGCGCTTCCACCGCGTGCGCACGCCGCGCTTCCATGTCTATTACCGCGGGCGCAAGGTGTGGCTGCCGAAGACGTTGAAACTGCCGTGCATCGTCAAGCCGCTGACCGAGGAAGCCTCGCGCGGCATCTCGCAAGCCTCGGTCGTCGACGACGAGGCGGGATTCGTCGCGCGCATCGCGATGATCCACGAGCGCATGAACCTGGACGCGATTGCCGAGGAATACATCGA
>DATIOA010000067.1:0-5855 GCA_035473575.1 Rudaea sp.
CTCACCGATATCGGTGCTTTCCAGGGCACCGTCGCGGCTGCCGCTGCGAAGATACCGGCGCCAGCCTTGTCGACCTGGGCGCTTGGTCTTCTGGCCGGTCTTCTCGGCTTGATCGGTTGGCGACGACACCGGACCGAGTGAGGTTCTTCACGCCTCGCTCACCGCTCGCCGCGCATTCTTCACGAATGTGAAAGCGCTGGGGGCGGGCATGAAGCAACGCGAAGAACACGCCGGACTGATCCTTTTGATCGAGGACAACCGCGGCATCGCCGAGATGGTCGGCGAATTCCTCGAACGCCGCGGCTATGGCCTGGATTATGCCTCCGATGGCGTGACCGGCCTGCATCTGGCCGTTTCCAACAGTTACGACGTGATCGTGCTGGACTTGATGCTGCCGGGCATGGATGGTCTCGAGCTTTGCCGCAAGCTGCGCCGCGAAGCGAAGAAATCCACGCCGGTGCTGATGCTCACCGCGCGCGACACGCTCGAAGACAAACTCACGGGTCTGGATGCCGGCGCCGACGATTACCTGGTGAAACCCTTCGAGATCCGCGAACTCGAGGCACGCGTGCGTGCCATGATTCGCCGCGACCGCCGCCAGGTCAGCGCCGAGACCCTGCATGTCGCCGATCTCGTGTTCGACACCGCCAGCGTGCGCGTCGTGCGCGCCGGGCACGACCTGCAAGTCTCGCCGATCGGCCTGAAGCTGCTGGCCATCCTGATGCGCGAATCGCCGCGCGTGGTCAGCCGCGCCGACATCGAGCGCGAGGTCTGGGGCGACCTGCTGCCCGATTCGGACACCTTGCGCAGCCATTTGTATAATTTGCGCAAAATTATCGACAAGCCCTTTCAGCGCCCGCTGCTGCACACCATCCACAGCGCCGGTTACCGCCTTGCCGATCTGGACGCCGAGGTGGCGGCCAGCAAACGCGCATGATGCGGCCGCCGCGCGCTGGCATCCGCCGCAAGATCTGGGCGGTCTACGTCCTGCAGGTGGCGGCGATCAGTCTCGCCACCATCCTGGGCGTTTACGCGGCGGCCACCGTGCTCGAAGACGTGCTGATCAAGCGTGCACTCGCCGGCGAGTCGGCGTTCTACTGGCAACGCTGGGATCGCAACCATGCCGCACCGGTACCGGAAACCAACAACATGACCGGCTACCTGCTCGCGCCGGGCGCCCCGGCTGTGCTGCCGGGGTCGCTGCGCAATCTTGGGCCCGGTTACCACCGCGTCCAGCTAAACGGCAGTTTCGAACTTGTGCACGTTTCCGATGGGCCACCGGGACGCCTGTTCCTCGTCTTCAACCAGGAGCAGGTCGGACGCCTCGCCTTCCTGTTCGGCTTCCTGCCGCTGATCCTGGTGCTGCTGATCATCTACATCACGACCTGGCTCACCTACCGCGCGTCGCGACGCGCGCTGTCGCCGGTGATCGCACTCGCCAAAGTCGTCCGTGACTGGGATCCCAAACAGCCCGATCTGGCCGCGCTGGATCCGCGCAACCTGTCCAGCGATCCCGACGGCGATGTAGAGACGTTGGCGCGCGCCCTGCACGGCTACGCCAGCCGCATCGAGGAATTCGTCGAGCGCGAACGCAACTTCACTCGCGATGCCAGCCACGAACTGCGCAGTCCGCTTACCGTGATCAAGCTCGCCGGCGACGTGCTCGTCGAGGAAGACGTCTCGCCATTCGCGCAGCGCGCGCTGCAGCGCATCCGCCGCTCGGTGCGCGACATGGAGGCGATGCTCGAGACATTCCTGCTCCTCGCGCGCGAATCCGACACGGGTCTGCTGCAGGAAGAGTTCGTGGTCAACGACGCGGTACGCGAAGAAGTCGAACGCGCGCAACCGCTGCTGGAAGGCAAGCCGGTGAGGCTGGAACTGGACGAGCGGGCGCGCTTCGCCCTGCGTGCGCCGCCGCGCGTGTTCGCGGCGATGATCGGCAATCTGATCCGCAACGCCTGCCTGTACACGGAGTCCGGCAGCGTGCGCGTGCGCATCGACGAGGACAGCGTCAGTGTCGCCGACAGCGGCATCGGCATGAGCGCCGACGAAATCGCCCGCACCCGCCAACCCTATTTTCGTGCCGGCCGCAGCGCCAGCGCCGGGCACGGCGTGGGCCTGAGCATCGTGCGGCGCCTGTCCGAGCGTTTCGGCTGGCCCGTGGACCTGCGCAGCGAAGTCGGCGCGGGCACCACCGCGACGATCCGTTTCCCGCAGCGCTTGCCAGCGCCGCCGTCGACGTCATAATCGGCGCATGTCACCGCGGAGGTCGCACCGATGTTTCGCAAACTTGCCGTCATCACCTTGTCTGTCCTTGGCATTGCTGTCGTGAGCCAGGCCGCGGATCGGGCCGTGCTCGTCATCCATGGCGGCGCCGGCGTGATCAAGCGCGAAATGGATCCGGCCACGCAGAAGGCGATTCGCGCTGCGCTGACCACCGCGCTCGAACATGGCTACGCGCAGCTCAAGGCCGGCAAACCGGCGCTGGATGCCGTGACTGCGGCGATCACCGTGCTCGAGGACGATCCGCACTTCAACGCCGGCAAGGGCGCGGTGTTCAATCACGACGGCAAGAACGAACTCGATGCCTCGATCATGGACGGCGCCACCCTGAGCGCCGGCGGCGTGGCCAATGTGCATCGCGTGAAAAATCCGATTCTGCTGGCGCGCAGCGTGATGGAGCACTCGCCGCATGTGCTGATGTTCGGCGACGGTGCCGAGGAATTCGCGAAGACGCAGAACATCGTCCTGGTCGATCCAAAATATTTCTGGACGGAAAAGCGCTGGCAGGAACTGCAGGACGCGCTGAAGAAGGATGCTGCCGGTCAGCATGCCGATGCCGAGAAAGAGGGCCACTTCGGCACGGTCGGTGCGGTCGCGCTGGACAAGGGCGGGCACCTCGCCGCCGGCACGTCCACCGGCGGCATGACCGACAAGCGCTTCGGTCGGGTCGGCGATTCACCGATCATTGGCGCGGGTACCTACGCGAATGCCGGCTGCGCCGTATCCGGCACCGGCTGGGGAGAGTTCTACCTGCGCACCGTGGCCGCGCACGAGATCTGCATGCGTGTCAGCGAAATGCACCAGCCGGTGAGGCAGGCAGCCGAGTACGTCATCAACACGCAGATTCCCAAGCTCGGCGGCGACGGCGGCGCGATCGTGCTCGGTGCGGACGGCGAATTCGCGACGCCGTTCAACACCGAAGGCATGTTCCGCGGATGGGTGGACAAGGATGGAAAAATCCACGTCGCAATTTTTCCCGGCGAGTGAACCAGACAGGAGAACGCCATGACTTTGTGTCCCGTCGCCGTGGCCATCGGTTGCAAGCGCTGCCCGATTTTCGGGATTTGCCCGGCGAAATCGCTGATCGGCGATTACCGGCCTGAGGCGAAGAAAACCGCGCAGGCCGAATCCAAACCCGCGCGCAAGTCCAAACGCTGAATCCGCCAACGATTACAGGCGCAGGCTGATCGTCAGTTTCGCCTGCCACGGCGCAATGAGCTGGTTGCCGCGCACGTTCTGCCATAGCGGCGCTTCGATGTCGGCGAAAACGCGCAGGCGTTTGACGCGCAATTCCAGTCCCGGCGCGGCGAGCAGGCGGTTGTAGCCGGTGTTGGCGACATCCGCAGCCGCGCCGCTGTCGGGACGGCGCAGCGAGGCGACGGCCTGCACGAGCGGCGTCAACTCCACGCCCGGCGCGAGGCGCCAGCTATCCGGATAGGCGCCGAAAGCGGCGTCCAACTCCGTGCCCGGACGATAGCCGCCTTGGGTATTCAGCGGCGTATCCAGCAGCACGTGTGCGAAGCCGCTCCACTTGCCGTCGAGGCCCCCAAAGCGGAATTGATGGTAACCGCCGAGCAACAGGTCGGTGCTGCCGGTGCCGATCTGGGTGTCGCGGTCGAAACCCGGAACCTTCCAATCGCCATTGGCCAGCTTCAGGCCGAACGTCAGTCCGCTGGACATGTCGCCGGAAAATCCCGTGTACATGCCGGTGATGCGGATATCGCCGATCTGGCCGTGGTTGGTGATTTGCGGGACACCATCGTCGAGCGTCGTGAAATGGCGCGAGTCGTAGGGCAACTGGACGTCGATTCCCCAATCGCGATTGAACATGTGGCGCATGCCCACGCTCTGGTAGAGGGTGCGGATATGCTGGTCTTCGTTGTCCGCGGCCGGCGCGCGCGACGTGCCGGACCAGTTGTCGGTCTGGTCGAGGTAGCTGGCCTGATAGAACAGTTGCGTTCCCGAAACTTGTGGCAGCATGTCCGCTCCGCCGACCTCGAACACGCCGCAGCCGCAGGCACAGGCCCAAAGGCGCAGCGGCACGCACAACACCATGACAAGACTCAGACGCAGCAAACGCATGGACGTATATCCGATCGGGCAACTGCTGCGCATTGTACGCAATGGCATGCACTGGCCATACCGTCGCATGACTTTACAAGCGCTTACTTTAGCTACCTGCCGACTGCGCTATAGTCGCGCGCATGCGTGCCCGCCGCGGCGCTTGAGCCAGCCTTCGACATGGAATATCGCAAACCGTTTTTAGTGCGCAATCGCGCGTTGTTGATCATCCTGGCCGTCATCGCCGTCGTCGCGGTGGGTGGCTATTGGCTGGCGCATCGCACGACGGTGCCGACCAACTTCCGCTTCGGCCGTGGCGCATCGGCGAGCCAGTTTTCCGGCGTGGCCATGCCGGTGGGTGTTGCGACGGTCAAGACCGGCGATATCGGCATCGACCTCGATGCGCTCGGCACGGCCACGCCGTTGCGCACGGTCGCGGTGCGCAGCCAGGTGAATGGTCTGCTGCAAAGCGTGAATTTCAAGGAAGGCCAGGAGGTCAAGCAGGGCGATGTGCTGGCCCAGGTCGACCCGCGCCCGTTCGAGGCGGCGCTGCTGCAGACGCAGGGCACGCTCGCGCGCGATGCGGCTTTGCTCGCGAATGCGCGCGCGGACCTCAAACGTTACCAGAACGTGGCGCCGCAGGGCCTGATTCCGGAGCAGACGCTGGCGACGCAGAAGGCGTTGGTCGCGCAGTATGAGGGCACGCTCAAATCGGATCAGGGCCAGATCGACACCGCGAAACTCAATCTCGGCTACGCGCGCATCGTCGCGCCGCTCGATGGCCGCGTCGGCCTGCGCGCGGTCGATCCCGGCAACACGATCACGACCAGCGACACGCTCGTCACCATTACCCAACTCAAGCCGATCGACGTGCTGTTCACGATTCCGGAAGACAGCCTGCCGGAACTGCTCAAGCACATGAACGACGCCAGCCTGAAAGTCGATGCGCTCAGCCGCGACAAGACCACGCAACTGGCGAGCGGCACGCTGGCGAGCCTGGACAACCAGATCGACACCGCGACCGGCACGGTCAAGGCCAAGGCCGAATTCGCCAACGCGGACGAGAGCCTGTTCCCGAACCAGTTCGTCAACGTGAGCGTGCACCTGACCACGCTGACCGGCGCGACGATCATCCCGAGCGCGGCGCTGCAGCGCGGTAGCGACGGCATGTACGTGTTCGTGGTCAATGCCGATCGCACGGTCGCGCAGCGCACGGTCAAGACCGGCGCGAGCCAGGGCCAGGACATCGCCGTCACCGAAGGCTTGAAGCCGGGCGACATCGTCGTGACCGACGGCACCGACAATTTGCGCGACGGCAGCCGCGTCGAATTGCCCGGCGAGGCGCCGCCACCGGCCAAGGCGGCGGATGTGAAGGGGCAGCGGCGCGGCAAGAAGCAGTAATCCGCGCATGAACCCCTCGCGCCTGTTCATCCTGCGTCCGGTCGCCACCAGCCTGCTGATGGCGGCGATCCTGCTCGTGGGCATTCTCGCCTACCGCTATCTGCCCGTGT
>DATIOA010000068.1:0-17383 GCA_035473575.1 Rudaea sp.
GCAGGTGCTCGAGCCCATCGTCAACCTCGAAGTGTTCGTGCCCGACGCGCACATGGGCGATGTGACCGGCGGCCTCGCCGGCAAGCGCGCGCGCATCAGCGGCACCGATTCGCTGCGCGGCGGCGAGATCGTGATCAAGGCACAGGTGCCGTTGGCGGAGGTCACCGACTACCAGACCGAGCTCAAGGCCATGACCGGCGGCCAGGGCCGCTACGCGATCGAGTTCAGCCACTACGATGCGGTGCCGGCGCAGGTGCAGAAGCAGTTGGCCGAAGCCTACAAACCGAAGGTGGAAGAAGAATGATGTCTGTGGAATTCCAGTAGCGTTGTACCAACCTATCGAACGGGAGGAATGTCATGGTGTCGCTCGCACAATTGTGGTTGCCGATCCTGCTGTCCGGCGTATTCGTGTTCATCGCCAGCAGCATCCTGCACATGCTGCTCAAGTTCTGGCACATGCCCGATTACCACGGCTTCGCCAATGAAGACGAAGTCCGTGCGGCCGTGCGCAAGGGCAATCCGGCGCCGGGCATGTACATGCTGCCGTGGTGCAAGATGGAGGAGATGAAACAGCCCGCGGCGCAGGCCAAATTCACGGAAGGACCAGTCGGTTTCATCATTTTGCGCGCCAACGGCATGATGAACATGGGCAAGTCGCTCGGATCGTGGTTCGTGTTCTGCCTGATCGTCGCGCTGTTTTCCGCATACATCGCGATCCACGCGCTGCAGGTCGCCGCACCGTATCTGCATGTGTTCCAGATCGTCGGCACCGCAGCCTTTATGGGCTTCGCGTTCGGCGCGTTGCCGATGGCCATCTGGTGGGGCCAGCCGTGGGGCGCCGTGGTCAAGGACATGATCGACGGCTTGATCTACGCATTGATCACGGCCGGAACTTTCGGTTGCTTCTGGCCGCACTGACCCGGATTTCGGCGCACGCCGCCTAGTCTGCGTGCGCCGAAACCGCGCTGCTTCGTTTGCGCACGATCAGCATCGCCAGTTCCAGCGATTGCTCGTAATTCAGGCGCGGATCGACGCTGGATTTGTAAGCGCGCCCAAGGTCGCACTCGGCGAGGTCGCGCGCGCCGCCGAGACATTCGGTGACGTTTTCGCCGGTCAGTTCCAGGTGCACGCCGCCCAGGCGCGTGCCTTGCGCGGCATGGATGTCGAAGGCCGCGTCGAGTTCGGCGCGGATGTTGGCAAAGCGCCGCGTCTTGACGCCGTTCGCCAGCGCCTCGGTGTTGCCGTGCATGGGATCGCAGCACCACAACACGCGCCGACCCTCCGTCTTTACCGCTTGCAAAAGCGGTGGAAGCTCCGCGGCGATTTTCTTCACGCCCATGCGATGGATGAGGGTGATGCGGCCCGGCTCGTTGTCCGGATCGAGCGCGTCGAGCGTGCGCAAAAGCGCATCCGGCGTCACGCCGGGACCGACCTTGAGTCCGACTGGATTGCGGATGCCGCGGCAATATTCGACATGCGCGCCGTCGAGCTGCGCGGTGCGCATGCCGATCCACGGGAAATGCGTGGACAGGTTGAACCAGCCCCACTGGCGCGGCACCTGTCGCGTCTGCGCCTGTTCGTAATGCAGCAGCAATGCCTCATGCGAAGTATAGAAATCCACTTTGCCGAAACTGCCGATCTGGCCAGCCAGGGTCTCCATGAAACGCACCGAATCGC
Organism: Rudaea sp.; assembly: GCA_035473575.1. Taxonomy (GTDB): domain Bacteria; phylum Pseudomonadota; class Gammaproteobacteria; order Xanthomonadales; family Rhodanobacteraceae; genus Rudaea. Next base: position 1,678 of record DATIOA010000068.1, read on the forward strand.
CGATCGCCTCGACCATGTGCCGGTATTCGTCCTGCAGCGGCGAATGCTCGACCCAGGCCAGGTCCCAGTACTCCGGGTGATGCAGATCGGCGAAGCCGCCGTCGATCAGGGCGCGGGTGAAGTTCATGGTCAGCGCGGATTTCGAATGCGCTTCGATGAGACGCTGTGGATCGAGGCGCCGGGCGGCGGCGGTGAATGCCGGTGCATTGACGATGTCGCCGCGATAGCTGGGCAGTGTCGCGCCATCGTGCGTTTCGGTATCGGCCGAGCGCGGCTTGGCGTACTGGCCAGCAAAACGCCCAACGCGAACCACCGGCAACTTGAGCCCGTGCACCAGCACCAGGCTCATCTGCAGGAGCACTTTCAACCGGTTGGAGATGATGGGCGAAGTGCAATCGGCAAAACTTTCCGCGCAATCGCCGCCCTGCAGCAGGAAGCAACGGCCCTCGACGGCGTCGGCCAGCTTGCGCTTGAGCGCGAGCACTTCCCACGAAGTCACCAGCGGCGGCAGCGCGTGCAACTGGGCGAGTGCGGCGGCAAGCGCATCGGAGTCCGGATACGATGGCTGCTGCACCGCCGGCTTGCGTTGCCACGAATCCGGCGCCCAATCGCGGGGCTCGCGGACGGCGGTCAGGTTGCGCGGATCGGCTTGCATCGGCATCGTTCATGCTGCGCTGCGGCATTCCATCATGCCACAGCCTGACCCGCGTGCAAGTGAAAAGACCTCAGGTGCGGCGGCGGAAGCCCGCCCAGACGGCGCCGGCTCCCATCACGACGTAGCAAACCAATGTCCAGAACGGCATCGACAGGCCGACGAAGGTCCAGTTGATCTGCGCGCAATCGGCGTGCCCGGTGAAGGCCTGCTGCAGCGTCTTGCTCCAGGCGTATTTGAGCGAATAATTCTCGACCCAATAGTTCCAGCCCGGCGCACATCCCGCCATCGGGTCGGGTGGCTGCTGTTGCACCCACACGTGATAGCCCGCGATGCCCACACCGACTGCGGCTGCCAGCAGGATAAGCAGGCTGTAGACCCCACGCCCGACGCTGCGCGGCCCATGCACGGCAGCGGCGAGAAAGACCAGGCCCATGGCGATAAAGGCAAGGCGCTGGAAGATGCAAAGCGGACACGGCTCGATGCCAAGCTGGAATTGCACGAAGTACGCGTACCCAAGCAGCGCAACGCAGGCGAGGAATCCGGCGATGCACTGCGTACGGAACGGCCAGCGGAATGGATTGAGCATGTGAATCCCCGAATCGGACATTGCGAATCAGACCATGCACTCTCGCCATTGTTCCTGCGCAAGAAGCACAAAGGCCCCGGCAGTTTCCCGTCGAGGCCTTTAGAACACGATACGAAGCGGCTTACTCCGCGGCTTCGGCTTCGACGCGCGGCCGGCCGACCAGTTCGACGTAGGCCATCGGCGCGTTGTCGCCATCACGCGTGCCGCACTTGAGGATGCGCAGATAGCCGCCCTTGCGCTCGCGGTAGCGCGGGCCGAGTTCGACAAAGAGTTTACCGACGGCGACCTTGTCGCGCAGGCGCGCGAAGGCGAGGCGGCGATTGGCGACGCTGTCGGACTTGGCCAGCGTGATCAGCGGTTCGGCGACGCGGCGCAATTCCTTGGCCTTGGGCAGCGTGGTCTTGATCAGCTCGTGCTTGAACAGCGACGACGCCATGTTCTTGAACATGGCCTGGCGATGGCTCGAGGTGCGGCTGAGCTGACGACCTGAATTCATGTGACGCATAAGTAATTCCTTCGTATAACTTTATAATTGTATCCTTGGGCGGACGATTCCGACCGAGGCGAACTCTTGGTTCGGTGGTGCTTTCTGAACCTCTGAAGAAGCGTCGCGAGCGATGGCGAATTGCGCGCCGCCGCAGCGCAGGAACCGGAGTGTACACGCTAGTACATGAGGATTCCGGGCAGCGCCGGGCGCGTGAGTCGCCGAGCGCAGCAGCTTATTCAGAGGTTCAATTCATCTGCATGCCGGACGACAGGCCTGACGGCGGCCAGTTTTCCAGCTTGGTGCCGAGCGAAAGACCGCGCGCGCCGAGCACGTCCTTGATTTCGGTGAGCGATTTCTTGCCGAGGTTCGGCGTCTTCAGCAATTCGACTTCGGTGCGCTGCACCAGGTCGCCGATGTAATAGATGCTTTCGGCCTTGAGGCAGTTCGCCGAACGCACGGTCAGTTCCAGGTCGTCGATCGGGCGCAGCAGCACTGGATCCACGCCGGACTTCTCAGCCTTGGCGTCGCTGCTCTCGCGGCGGCTGAAATCGCCGAACACGGTCAGCTGGTCCATCAGGATCTCGGCCGACTTGCGCACCGCTTCCTCGGCATCGATCGTACCGTTGGTTTCGATGTCCAGCACCAGCTTGTCCAGATCCGTGCGCTGTTCGACGCGCGCGCTGTCGACTTCATAGGCGACGCGACGCACCGGGCAGAACGAGGCATCGAGCTGCAGACGTCCGATCGGACGCGATTCCTCGTCCGGACGCCGGCGCGACGTGGCCGGCACGTAGCCGACGCCACGCGCGATCTTGATGCGCATGTTCAGCCCGATATCCTTGGTCAGGTGGCAAAGCACGTGCTCGGGATTGAGGATCTCGACGTTGTGGTCGACCTTGATGTCACCGGCCGTGACCACGCCCTTGCCTTTCTTCGACAAGGTGACGGTGGTTTCGTCGAGGTTGTGCAGGCGGATCGCGACGTCCTTGAAGTTGAGCAGGACTTCGATCACGTCTTCCTGCAGGCCTTCGAGCGTCGTGTACTCGTGCAGGACGCCGTCGATTTCGACTTCGATCACCGCCGCACCGGGAATGGACGACAGCAGAACGCGCCGCAGCGCATTGCCCAGGGTATGGCCGAAACCGCGTTCCAGCGGCTCGACGACGACGCGGGCGCGGTTGGCACCGGTACGTTCGACATGCAGGCCGCGCGGGCGCAGGATGGTAGTAGGCGATTGTGCCATGGACTACGCTCTCCAAAAGTTATTGATAGGGCGCAAAACCGGGCGTCCTGCCGCGGTTTGCTCGCAAACGGTCGCGGCAGTGCCGCGCCACGTTTGTCGCGACGGGCACTTGCGTGTCCGCCACGTCGGCACATCCTGTGCCGAAGCGGGTGTAACAAATTACTTCGAGTACAGTTCGACGATCAGTGATTCGTTGATGTCGCTGGGCAGGTCCGAGCGTTCCGGCAATGCCTTCAGCGAACCGGCGAATTTCTTCGCATCGACTTCAATCCAGCTCGGCGCGAGATCCATTTGCTGCGACAGGTTCAGCGCCTCGGTGATGCGCAACTGGCCGCGCGATTTCTCGACGATGGCGATCTGGTCGCCGGCCTTGACCTGGAACGACGGCAGGTTCACCTTCTTGCCGTTGACCTCGATCGCCTTGTGCGACACCAGCTGGCGCGCCTGCGCGCGCGTGACCGCGAAACCCATGCGGTAGACGATGTTGTCCAGGCGCGCTTCGAGCATGCGCAGCAGGTTCTCGCCGGTATTGCCCTTGATCTGCGAGGCCTTGCTGTAATAGTTGCTGAACTGGCGCTCGAGCAGGCCGTAGATGCGCTTGACCTTCTGCTTTTCGCGCAACTGCACGGCGTAGTCGGACAGGCGACCTTTCTTGCCGGTGGCCGCGCCATGCTGGCCGGGCTTCTGCAGCTTCTCGAACTTCTTGCACTTGGATTCGATCGCGCGCGCCGGGCTCTTGAGACCGAGGTCGGCGCCTTCGCGGCAGGACAGCTTGAGTTTCGGACCGATATAACGTGCCATGTTCTTTCCTCAGACCCGGCGGCGCTTGGGCGGACGGCAGCCGTTGTGCGGAATCGGCGTGACGTCGATGATGTTGGTGACCTTGATGCCGAGCGCGTTCAGGGAACGCACGGCCGATTCGCGGCCCGGACCCGGACCCTTGATGCGCACTTCCACGGTCTTGACGCCGTACTCGGCCGCCGCGCGCCCGGCCTTTTCCGCCGCGACCTGGGCCGCAAACGGAGTGGACTTGCGCGAGCCGCGGAAGCCCGCGCCGCCCGCAGTTGCCCACGACAGCGCGTTGCCCTGGCGATCGGTGATCGTCACGACGGTGTTGTTGAACGAAGCCTGCACATGCACCACGCCGTCAGTGACGACGCGCTTGGCCTTCTTCTTGGTTTTTACGGCAGCGACCGGTTTGTTCATTTGTCAGGATATCCGCAGAAATTTCGATGGAATCGGTCTGGAGCTAAATCAGTTCTTCTTGATCGCGCGACGCGGACCCTTGCGGGTGCGCGCGTTGGTGCGCGTACGCTGGCCGCGCACCGGCAGGCCGCGGCGATGACGCAGGCCGCGATAGGTGCCAAGGTCGATCAGGCGCTTGATCGCCATGCCGTTTTCGCGGCGCAGGTCGCCTTCGACCGTGTATTTGGCGACTTCGGCACGAAGCTTCTCGATCTGGCCTTCGGTCAGTTCCTTGATCTTGGTCGAAGGATCCACGCCGGCGGCCACGCACACCAGCTTGGACCGTGCCCGGCCAATGCCGAAAATGCTCTGCAAGCCGATCACGACATGCTTCTGCACCGTCAAATTGACACCCGCAATACGCGCCATCTCGTTGTCTCCGAAAGCGGCTTCCGCGCAAAAATGCGCAGTGAACCGTGAATTATAACCCGACTTTCACTGTTATCAAAGCGCTAAAACCCGCGCCGGTACTTCAATCCATGCCTCAACGCTGACTTCCACCCCGGCCATAACCTTTCAGGTTGGCTTTCTTGAGCAGGCTTTCGTACTGGTGCGATACCAGATGCGCCTGCACTTGCGCGGTGAAATCCATGACCACGACGACCACGATCAGCAGCGAGGTGCCGCCGAAATAGAACGGCACATGCCAGTTCTGCTGCAGCAGGGTCGGAATCAGGCACACCGCGACGAGGTAGATCGAACCCGCGCCAGTCAGCCGGGTCAGCACGCCGTCGATGTATTCTGCGGTCGCACGGCCCGGGCGGATGCCCGGCACCAGGGCGCCGGACTTCTTCAGGTTGTCAGCGGTCTCGTTCGAGTTGAACACCAGCGCGGTGTAGAAGAACGCGAAAATGATGATCATTGCGCCATACAGGATTTCGTACAGCGGCTCGCCCGGATTCAGCGCCGCGGTGATCTGCTGCAGCCAGCGGATGTCCGCGCCGTTGGAGAACCACGACGAGGCAGTGGCTGGGAACAGGATCAGCGACGAGGCAAAGATCGGCGGGATCACGCCGGACATGTTGATCTTCAGCGGCAGGTGCGAAGTCTGGTTCATGTAGGCGCGCGAACCACCCTGGCGCCGCGCGTAGTTCACGGTGATGCGGCGTTGGCCACGCTCCATGAACACCACGAATGCGGTGACCAGCAAGACCAGCGCCAGGATGACCAGTACCTTCATTGGCGTGATTTCGCCCTGCTGCGACATTTCCAACGTGCGGGTGACCGCGCTCGGCAGGCCGGCGACGATGCCGGCGAAGATCAGCAGCGAAATGCCGTTGCCGACGCCGCGTTCGGTAATCTGTTCGCCCAACCACATCAGGAACATGGTGCCGGCAGTGAGGCCAACCATGGCGGTGAAGATGAAGCTCGGGCCCGGCGCGTAAACCACGCCAGCCTGATGCTGCAACATGGTCGCGATGCCGAAAGCCTGAAATGCGGCCAGTCCGATCGTTCCGAAACGCGTGTACTGGGTGAGCTTGCGCCGACCGGATTCGCCTTCCTTGCGCATCGCCGCCCAACTCGGGATCACCGAGCCGAACATCTGCACGATGATCGACGCGGAAATATATGGCACCACGCCCAACGCGAACAGCGAAAAACGCGCCAGCGCGCCGCCGGAGAACATGTTGAACATGTCCACGAGGCCGCCGCCCTGGCCCTGGATCAGCTTGGTCATGGCATCGGAGTTCACTCCCGGCACGGGAATGAACGAACCCAGGCGGAACACGACCAGTGCACCGATCACGAACAGGATGCGCTGCTTGAGCTCGGTCAGTTTGCCGAGATTGCCGAGCAGGCCATTGTTTTGGGGTGCGGCCACCTGTTACTCCACGCTGCCGCCGGCAGCGAGGATCGCCGCCTTGGCGCCCGCGGTCGCGGCCACGCCCTTGAGTTTGACCGCACGCTTGATCTCGCCCTTCTTGACGACCTTGGCGCGGATCGCGCGCGTGTCGACGAGACCAGCGGCCTTGAGCGCGGCGAAATCGATCGCGTCGCCCTTGAGCGAATCGAGCTTGTACAGCAGCACTTCGGACGTGTCGCGCGCGAGCTTCGAGCGGAAACCGACCTTCGGCAGGCGACGCTGCATCGGCATCTGACCGCCTTCGAAACCCGGCTTGACCTTGCCCTTGCCGGTACGCGCGAACTGGCCCTTGTGGCCGCGACCCGCGGTTTTGCCGAGTCCCGACCCGATACCGCGGCCGACGCGCACGCGCGTCTTGCGCGATCCCTTGGCCGGCTTGAGTGTATTCAGACGCATGATGCGAACTCCAGAAATAGGCTTCGTTGCTTACGCGCTTTCTTCGATGCGCACGAGGTAATTGATCTTCTCGACCAAGCCGCGCACTTGCGGCGAATCCTTCAACTCGCGCACGTCGTTGAGCTTGTTCAGGCCAAGCGCCTTCACGCTCAGGCGATGCTTCCACTGGCAGCTGTTCATGCTCTTGTACAGGCGCACGCGGATCGTGCCGGTCGCCTTCGTTGCCTTAGCCTTGGCCATAACCACCCACCTCGCTCACTTTCTTGCCGCGCTTGGCCGCGATGCGCTCCGGCGTGGCCATCAATTGCAGACCCTTGATCGTGGCGCGCACCAGGTTGATCGGATTGCGCGAACCGACGGCCTTGGCCAGCACGTTCTTGACCCCGACCACTTCGAGCACGGCGCGCATCGCGCCGCCGGCGATCACGCCGGTGCCTTCGGAAGCCGGCTGCATGTACACGCGCGCGGCGCCATGGTTGGCCTTGACCGCGTGCCACAGCGTGCCGTTGTTGAGCTTGACGCTGACCATGCCGCGGCGCGCACGCTCCATCGCCTTGGAGATCGCGACCGGCACTTCACGCGCCTTGCCGTAGCCGAGTCCGACACGGCCATCGCCGTCGCCGACCACGGTCAGCGCGGTGAAGCTCATCTGTCTGCCGCCCTTGACCGTCTTGGCCACGCGGTTGACGGCAATGAGCTTTTCCAGCATGCCGTCGCTGTTTTCACGTTCGTTGTTGTTTGCCATCTGTTCTCACCTGTTTGCCGCCGGTTGCCCGGCGGACTTCGATTACGACCGAAGTCGCTTGTAGTTGTGGTTGGATCGTTGGATCAGAATTTCAGGCCCGCTTCGCGCGCGGCGTCCGCAAGCGCGGCGATGCGGCCGTGGTAGCGGAAACCGGAGCGGTCGAACGCCACCGATTCCACGCCGGCGGCCTTCGCCTTCTGCGCGATCGCCTTGCCCACTGCCGCAGCGGCGTTCTTGTTCTTGGTGCCTTTCAGGCCCTTTGCAAGGTCCTTCTGCACGGTCGAGGCCGCGGCCAGCACCTTGTCGCCTTCGGCCGAAATGACCTGGGCGTAGATGTGCTGGTCGGTGCGGTGCACGGTCAAGCGCGGCACGCCGAGCTTGCGGATGTGCGAGCGCGTGGTCTTGGCGCGGCGCAGTCGGGCAATGTTTTTTTCGCTCATCATTATTCTCCGAAAGCGGATAGGCCTTAGGCCTTCTTGGCTTCTTTGAGGGTGATACGTTCGCCGGCGTAGCGCACGCCCTTGCCCTTGTAGGGCTCGGGTGGACGGAACGCGCGGATCTTCGCCGCAACTTCGCCGACACGCTGCTTGTCGGCACCGGCGATCAGGATTTCGGTCTGGCTCGGTACGGTCAAGGTGATGCCTTCCGGCGCATTGAACACGACCGGATGCGAAAAGCCGAGGGTCAGGTTCAGGTCCTTGCCCTGCAGCGCGACGCGATAGCCGACGCCGACCAATTCAAGCTTCTTCTGATAGCCCTCGCTCACGCCCTTGACCATGTTGGCCAGCAGCGCACGCGTGGTTCCCGCGAACTTGGTTTCAGCGGTGCCGTCGGCGCAGGTGACGTTGCCCTTGTCGATCGCGACCTGGACACCGGCGATCGCCGCCATCTTCAACGTGCCTTTCGGGCCCTTGACGGTGATGGCGTCCTTGGCCACGGTGCACTCGACGCCCTTGGGCAGCGAAATGGGTTTTTTAGCTACTCTTGACATGGGTATCTCCGAGAGATCAGGCGACCGTGCCGATGACTTCGCCACCGACGCCCTTGGCGCGCGCCTGGGCGTCGCTCATGATGCCGTCGGGCGTGGAAACGATGGCGATGCCGAGTCCACCCATGACCTTGGGCAGCTTGTCCTTGCCACGATACACACGCAGACCCGAGCGACTGACGCGATCGAGTTTGTCGATTGCCGGTCGGCCTTCGAAATACTTCAGCGCGATTTCAAGTACCGACTTGGCGCCGTCCTTGTTGACCTGGAAGTCGCGCACATAACCTTCGTCTTTCAACACCTTGACGATGGCGACCTTGACGCTGGAAGCCGGCATGCGCACCGTCGGCCGGGCCGTGGCCTGGGCGTTGCGGATGCGCGTAAACATGTCGGCGATGGGATCAGTCATGCTCATTGTTTCATTTCCTCGGCATCGATATCCGAAATGGATTTCGTTTGGTTCTTCTGTTACCAACTGGCCTTGCGCAGACCAGGCACGTCGCCGCGCATGGTCGCTTCGCGCAGCTTGTGGCGGCCTAGTGCGAACTTGCGATACACGCCGCGCGCACGGCCGGTCAACTCGCAACGGTTGCGCTGGCGCGCCGGACTCGCGTCGCGCGGCAGCTTCTGCAGTTTGGTCTGCGCGGCCATTTTTTCTTCATACGAAGACTTCGGGCTGAGCACGATGGCCTTCAGCTCCTTGCGCTTTGCCGCGTACTTCTTCACGGTCTTCGTGCGCTTGAGTTCGCGATTGATCATGCAGGTCTTGGCCATGCGGATACTCTCTATCTTGATTAGTTGCGTCGAGCTTAATTACGGAAGGGGAAACCAAACGCTTCGAGCAGCGCCTTGGCTTCGTCGTCGTTCTTCGCCGTGGTCGTAACGGCGATGTCCATGCCGCGCATCGCGTCGACCTGGTCGAAATCGATCTCGGGGAAGATGATCTGTTCCTTCACGCCCATGTTGTAGTTGCCACGGCCGTCGAACGCGCGACCGGATACGCCGCGGAAGTCGCGCACGCGCGGCAGCGAGATGTTGATCAGGCGATCGAGGAACTCATACATCTTGGCGCGGCGCAGCGTGACCTTGCAGCCGATCGGCCAGCCGTCACGGATCTTGAACGTCGCGATCGACTTGCGCGCCAGCGTCGCCACCGGTTTCTGGCCGGCGATCTTGGTCATGTCCGCCAGCGCGTTTTCCAGGATCTTCTTGTTGCCGGTGGCCTCGCCCACGCCCATGTTCAGCGTGACCTTGGACAGACGCGGCACTTGCATCACGTTCTTGTAGCCGAAACGCTGCATCAGCTTCGGCACCACTACGTCTTTGTAGAATTTTTCAAGGCGTACCATGATCGTATCCTCAGGCGTCCACGACTTCGCCGCTGGTGCGATACACACGCACCTTGCGGCCGTCGTCCAGGGTCTTGAAACCGACGCGCTCACCCTTGCCCGAGGCATGGTTGAACAGCATCACGTTCGACAGGTTGATGGATGCCTCGCGCTCGATGATCCCGCCCGGCTGGTTGGCCTGTGGGTTCGGCTTGGTGTGGCGCTTGACCAGGTTGATGTTCTGCACGAAGACGCGGTCTGCCGCGACGCGCAGGACTTCGCCCTTCTGGCCCTTGTATTTGCCGGTGGTCACGATGACTTGATCACCTTTGCGAATTCGGTTCATAACTAACCTTCTTGATTCAGTAGAGCGCAAATTTCGTTTACTTCGAATAACGCTGTAGCACATCCACAACCCCGGCTTTCGCCGCCCCCCTTAACTTAAGGGGGCTCAAAAGCCTTAAAGAACTTCCGGAGCGAGCGAGACGATCTTCATGAAGCGCTCGCTGCGCAGCTCGCGCGTGACCGGCCCGAAGATGCGGGTGCCGATCGGCTCGAGCTTGTTGTTGAGGAGCACGGCGGCGTTGCCGTCGAAACGGATCAGCGAACCGTCGGCACGGCGCACGCCCTTGCGGGTACGCACGACCACGGCATCGTAGACCTCTCCCTTCTTGACCTTGCCACGCGGAATCGCGTCGCGGATCGAGACCTTGATGACGTCGCCGATGCCGGCATAACGGCGCTTGGAGCCGCCGAGCACCTTGATGCACATCAGTTCCTTGGCGCCGGAATTGTCGGCGGCGGCCAGCGTGGTTTGCATCTGGATCATGGGATTCTCCTCGCCTGCCGTCAGGGTGCCGCGTGCGCGACGACTTCGACGACGCGCCAGTTTTTGGTCTTGGACAGCGGCGCGCATTCGACAATGCGCACGGTGTCGCCTTCCTTGCACTGCCCGTTCTCATCATGCGCGTGCACCTTGGTGGAACGGCGCACGATCTTGCCGTACAGCGGATGCTGCACCTGGCGCTCGAGCAGCACGGTCACGGTCTTGCTCATCTTGTTGCTGACGACGCGGCCTTCGACCGTGCGTTGGACTTTCTTCTGTTCGGTCATGGTCATTTCCCGGCCGCCGGTTTCACAGTCAGCAGTGTCTTGATCTGCGCGATCTCGCGACGCACGCGCTTGAAATGATGCGTCTGCGCCTGGTTGCCCGCGCCCTTCTGCATGCGCAGGTTGAATTGTTCGCGGCGCAGCTCGAGCAACTGCTCGTTGAGGTTCTGCGCGGATTGCTTGCGAAGCTCTTTGAGTTCCATCACAGCACCGTACGATTCACGAATGTGGTCTGCACCGACAGCTTGGCCGCGGCCAGGCGGAACGCCTCACGCGCCTCGACTTCGGTCACGCCCTCGATTTCATAGAGCATGCGGCCGGGCTGCACGACGGCGACCCAGAACTCGACATTGCCCTTGCCGTTGCCCATGCGAACCTCAATGGGTTTTTTGCTGATCGGCTTGTCCGGATAGACGCGGATCCACAGCTTGCCGCCGCGCTTGACGAAACGCGTCACGCAGCGGCGCGCGGCTTCGATCTGGCGCGCGGTCAGGTGGCCGTGCGTGGTCGCCTTCAGGCCGTATTCGCCGAAGCTGACCTTGTTCGCGACGAAGCTCAGGCCGCGGTTGCGCTGCTTCTGGACCTTGCGGTACTTGGTGCGTTTGGGTTGCAACATGACTTAATTCCTTGCTTCGCGGCCGCCGCGGGGTGTGCGCTGTTCGCGCGGTTCGCGGTGCTCACGCGGCTCGCGGCGCTCGCGCGCGGGCGGCGCGCTGTCGCGGGCTTCTTCTTTGGTATCCTGACTGGCGGCGTGCAGGTCGAATACCTCGCCCTTGTACACCCACACCTTGACGCCGATGATTCCGTAGGTGGTCTTCGCCTGGGCGAAACCGTAATCGATGTCTGCGCGCAGCGTATGCAGCGGCACGCGGCCTTCGCGGTACCACTCCGAACGCGCGATCTCGGCGCCGTTCAAACGGCCACCGACGTTGACCTTGATGCCGAGTGCGCCGAGGCGCATCGCGTTGCCGACGGCGCGCTTCATCGCGCGGCGGAACATGATGCGGCGCTCGAGCTGCTGGGCGATGGACTCGGCCACCAGCTGTGCGTCGAGTTCGGGCTTGCGCACTTCGCTGACGTTGATGTGGGCGGGCACGCCCATCATCTTGGTCACTTCCTTGCGCAGCTTCTCGATGTCCTCGCCCTTTTTGCCGATCACCACGCCCGGACGTGCCGTGTGGATGGTGATGCGCGCGGTCTTGGCCGGACGCTCGATCAGGATTTTCGACACGCCGGCCTGCGCGAGTTTCTTGTGCAGCAGTTCGCGCACTTTCAAGTCGGCGGCGAGGTACTGCGCGTAATCGCGCTTGGTCGCGAACCACTTGGAATTCCAGTCCTTGGAAATGCCAAGGCGGATGCCGGTTGGATGAACTTTATGACCCATCGTGATTTCCTCAGCTGCCCACGACCACGGTGATGTGGCTGGTACGCTTGATGATTTGCGAACCGCGGCCCTTGGCGCGCGCGTGCATGCGCTTCAGGCGCGGGCCTTCGTCAACCATGATCGTGGCGACTTTCAGCTCGTCCACGTCGGCGCCGAGGTTGTTCTCGGCATTGGCGACCGCCGACAGCAGCACCTTCTTCACGAGGTGCGCGGCCTTCTTGTCGCTGAACTTGAGCAGGTCCGTGGCGCGTCCGACCGGCAGTCCACGCACCTGATCGGCGACCAGACGCGCCTTCTGCGGCGAGATGCGCACGCCGCGCAGGATCGCTTTGGCCTGCTGTACGTTTTCAGTGGCTTTCGCTTGCATAGTCATCTGCCTTTTACTTCTTGTCCTCGGCGGCCTTCTTGTCGGCCGAGTGGCCCTTGAAGGTGCGCGTGGCGGCGAATTCGCCGAGCTTGTGTCCGACCATGTTCTCGTTGACCAGGACCGGTACGTGTGCCTTGCCGTTGTGCACGGCGATCGTCAGTCCCACCATTTCCGGCAGGATCATCGAACGGCGCGACCAGGTCTTGATCGGCTTCTTCGAGTTGCTGGCCGCCGCGGTCTCGACCTTCTTGAGAAGGTGCAGATCGACGAACGGGCCTTTTTTCAGTGAACGTGCCATGTCGTAATTCCTGTCTTCGACATCGCGCCGAGGCGCGATGTCAGCCTATTAGCCGCGGCGGTCGCGCACGATGAACTGGGTGGTGCGCTTGTTCTTGCGCGTCTTGTAACCCTTGGCCGGCTGGCCCCACGGCGACACCGGATGCGGGTTGCCCTGGCCAGCCTTCGCCTCGCCGCCACCGTGTGGATGGTCGACCGGATTCATTGCTGCGCCGCGAACGGTCGGGCGGATGCCGCGCCAGCGCTTCGCACCGGCCTTGCCGAGCTTGCGCAGGTTGTGTTCGGAGTTGCCGACTTCGCCGATGGTGGCGCGGCAGTCGGCCGGCACCTTGCGCATTTCGCCGGAGCGCAGGCGCAGGGTGGCGTAGCCGCCTTCGCGCGCGACCAGCTGCACCGAGGCGCCAGCGCTGCGCGCGAGCTGCGCGCCCTTGCCGGGCTTCATCTCGATGCAGTGGATCGTCGAGCCGATCGGGATGTTGCGCAGCGGCAGCGTGTTGCCCGCCTTGATCGGGGCGTCGCGGCCGGCCATCAGCTGATCGCCGATCGCCACGCCCTTCGGCGCGATGATGTAACGACGCTCGCCGTCGACATAGCACAGCAGCGCGATGTGCGCGGTGCGGTTCGGATCGTATTCCAGGCGCTCGACACGGCAGGCGATGCCTTCCTTGTCGCGCTTGAAATCGATGATGCGGTAATTCTGCTTGGAACCGCCGCCCTTGTGCCGCGTGGTGATGCGGCCATAGTGGTTGCGGCCGCCGGTCTTGGCCTGGGCCTCGGTCAGCGGAGCATACGGATCGCCCTTGTACAGCCCCGGCGTAGACACGCGCACCATGGCGCGGCGTCCGGCGGAAGTGGGCTTGACTGTGATCAGTGCCATTGTCTTGATTTCCCGATGGGTACGGCGCTTACGGCTTGGCCGTCACGTCGATGGTCTGGCCTTCGGAAAGGCGCACATAAGCTTTGCGCCAGCCCTTGCGGCTGCCGGCGCGGAAGCGGAACGATCTGGCCTTACCCTTCACGTTGACCAGATTCACGGCCACGACCTTGACGTTGAACATCGCCTCGACCGCGGCCTTGACGTGGCTCTTGTCGGCATCGGCGGCAACTTCGAACACGTACTGGTTGTGTTCGCCCAAGCGCGCGCTTTTTTCCGAGATGTGCGGCGCACGCAGCACGCCGAACAGGTATTCGTTCTTGATTTCGGTGCTCATGCCAGCCACTCCTCGATCTTCTTGACCGAATCGACGGTCATGACCACGTTGTGCGCGTCGACCAGGCTCACCGGATCCATGGCGGCGACATCGACCACCGCGACATGCGGCAGGTTGCGCGCGGACAGAAACAGGTTCTGATCGACGTTTTCGGTGACGATCAGGGTGCGTCCGGTGTAATCCTTGAGCTTGGCGCTCAGGCCCTTGGTGCTGGCCTTGTCCATGCCGAACGCCTCGACCACTTGCAGGCGGCCCTGGCGGTTGAGCTCGGACAGGATCGTCTGGATCGCACCGCGGTACATCTTCTTGTTGACCTTCTGCGCGAAGCTGCGCGGGCGTGCGGCGAAGGTACGGCCACCGCCGACGAAGATCGGCGCGCGGTAATCGCCGTGACGCGCACCGCCGCCCTTCTGCGCCTTGAACTTCTTGGTCGTGCCGGACATGTCCGAACGCGACTTCTGTGCCTTGGTACCAGCGCGGCCCGCGTTGCGATACGCAACCACGACCTGATGCACCAGTCCTTCGGAATACTCGCGACCAAATACCGTGTCGGAGACCGACAGGGGTTTCTTCGCGCCGACGATTTGCAATTCCATGATGTTGCTCCTCAACCTTTCGCCGCCGGACAGATCACGACGTTGCCGCCAGGCGCGCCGGGGACCGAACCCCTGATCGCGATCAGATGACGTTCGGCGTCGATTTGCACGACTTCCAGATTCATCATCGACTGGCGCGTCGCACCCATGTGGCCGGACATCTTCTTGCCCGGAAACACGCGACCCGGCGTCTGGCGCTGGCCGATCGAACCCGGCGCGCGATGCGACAGCGAGTTGCCGTGCGTCGCATCGCCCATCTTGAAGTTCCAGCGTTTGATCGTGCCCTGGAAACCCTTGCCTTTGGTCACGCCGGCGACATCGACGATCTGCCCAGTCTTGAAGACCTCGTCGACCTTGATCTCGCCACCGACCTGATATTTGCCCAGTTCCTTGGCGTCGACGCGGAACTCCCACAGACCACGACCTGCCTCGACTTTCGCCTTGGCATAGTGTCCTGCGAGCGGCTTGCGCACCAGCGCCGCGCGCTTGGTGCCGGCGGTGACCTGCACCGCGCTATAGCCGTCCGTCTCGACCGTCTTCACCTGCGTGATGCGGTTCGGCGTCGCCTCGATCAGCGTGACCGGAATCGATTCACCGGCGTCGGTGAAGATCCGTGACATGCCGCATTTTTTTCCAACCAATCCGATGCTCATGATCTTCGTCTCAATACAGCTTGATTTGCACGTCCACGCCGGCGGCGAGGTCGAGCTTCATCAGTGCGTCCACGGTCTTGTCGTTGGGATCGACAATGTCGAGGACGCGCTTGTGCGTGCGCGTTTCGTACTGGTCGCGCGCGTCCTTGTCGGCGTGCGGCGAAGTCAGGATCGTGTAGCGCTCGATCTTGGTCGGCAGCGGAATCGGACCGCGCACCTGCGCGCCCGTACGCTTGGCCGTTTCCACGATTTCGCTCGCGGAACGGTCGATCAACCGGTGATCGAACGCCTTGAGTCGAATCCGAATCTTCTGGTCCGCCATTGCCGTATTCCTCAAAGAACCTTATCGAAGGCGCGCCGCTTTCCGACACGCCGGTTATGACTTGCCTTACTTGATGATCTTGGCCACGACGCCGGCGCCGACAGTACGGCCGCCTTCGCGAATCGCGAAACGCAGCCCTTCTTCCATCGCGATCGGGTGGATCAGGCTCACCACCATCTTGATGTTGTCGCCCGGCATGACCATCTCCACGCCCGCCGGCAACTCCACC
>DATIOA010000069.1:0-12189 GCA_035473575.1 Rudaea sp.
GGCAGCAGGAACAGGCCGACGACGAGGTTGTACCAGCCATACGCGGTACCTGCTGACTCGCGCGGCACCATGTCCGCAACCAGCGCTTTTTCGGCGCCCTCGGTGGCGGCAAGGAACACGCCGTATCCGGCGAACATCGGCCACAGTGCCCAGGTGTTGTCGCGCTGCGCGCCGAGGATGAGATAGAAGGCGGCGTAAACGATCCAGCCGGAGAGGATCAGGCGCGTGCGGCCGATGCGATCCGACAATGCCGATAGCGGCGTGGACAGCAGCGCCGCCACCAGTGAGACCAGCGCCCACAGGATCGGCACTTCGGCTTGCGGCAGGCCGAGGTCGCGCGCACGCAGGAGCAGGAACATGTTCGAGGAATTGCCGAGCGTGAACAAGGCAAGCACGACCAGATAACGCCGGAATGCCGGCGGAAATTCGCGCAGCGTCCACGAAAATGCGACCGGCTTGTGTGCCGGCGCTGGCCCCGTATCCTTCAGCATCATGGCCAGCACGATCACCAGGATGCCCGGGACAATAGCCCAGAGAAATATATGCCGCAGCGACATCCCCGCCGCCAGCATCGCCGCCGCAACGAGCGGGCCGATCACCGCGCCGAAGTTGTCCATCGCGCGATGGAAACCGAAGGCGAGGCCGCGTTGCGACGGGTCGACGCTCAGCGACAGCAGCGCGTCGCGCGGCGCGGAGCGCAGGCCCTTGCCGACGCGGTCGGCGAAACGGCAGGTCAATACACCGAGCCAGCTCGTCGTCAGGCCAAGCAATGGCCGTGCAAACCCGGCGATGCCGTAACCAGCCAGCAACCAGCTCCGCATGTGACGCGAGCGGTCGGCGAGCACCCCGGCAAACAATTTCAGCAAGCTGCTGACCGCCTCGGCGATGCCTTCGATGATGCCCAATGCCTTCGGCCCAGCCATCAGCACGCTGGCCAGATACAGGGGAACCAGCGGATAGATCATGTCGCTGGCGGCATCGTTCACCAGGCTGATGATTCCCAGAAGCCAGACCGTGTTCGGCAATCTGCGGATCGCGGCGATCATGCCTCCCTGCCCTTGCGCGAGGTGGCGCGCGCCGTGCGTATACTTTTCAACTTTTCCGCAATTTTCGCCTCAAGGCCGCGATCGGTCGGCTGGTAGAACTCGCGGCCCGCAAGCGCATCCGGCAAGCATTGCTGGTCGAAGGCGATGCCGCCTTCCACGTCGGGGTCGTAGCGGTAGCCCTTGCCGTAACCGAGACCCTTCATCAATTTCGTCGGTGCATTGCGCAGATGCATGGGCACATCCAACGTGCCGGTTTCCGCGATCAATCCCTTTACCTCGCCAAACGCGGCGTAGGCGGAATTGCTCTTGGCCGCGATGGCGAGATAGATCGCTGCTTCCGCCAGCGCGAGTTCGCCTTCGGGCGAGCCGAGGCGCTCGTAGGTGCCCCAGGCTTCCAGCGCGAGCGTGAGCGCGCGCGGATCGGCCAGGCCGATATCCTCGATCGCCATGCGCACGAGCCGCCGCGCCAGGTACGCCGGATCGACGCCGCCGTCGAGCATGCGCGTGCACCAGTACAGCGCGGCATCCGCGTCGGAGGAACGCACGGACTTGTGCAAGGCGGAAATCTGGTCGTAGAACTGCTCGCCGCCCTTGTCGAAACGGCGCGTGCGGTCGGCCAGCACCTGCGCCAGAGTTGCCTCGTCGACGATGCCATCGTGCGCAACGTCGGCGGCGATTTCGAGCAAGGTCAGCGCGCGGCGCACGTCGCCGTCGGCGGCCTGCGCGATCAAACCGAGCGCGTGGTCGTCGATTTTCAGATTGGATTTTCCGAGTCCGCGTTCTTCGTCGCGCAACGCGCGTCGAAGCGCCGCGACGATGGCTTCGACCGATATCGTATCCATGACGTGGACGCGGCAACGCGAAAGCAGCGCCGAGTTCAGTTCGAAGGAAGGGTTTTCCGTGGTCGCGCCGACGAAAAGAATGATGCCACGTTCGATATGCGGCAGGAAGGCGTCCTGCTGCGCCTTGTTGAAGCGATGCACCTCATCGACGAACAGCACGCTGCGTTCGCCCTGCGCGAAGCGCACTTCCGCTTCGGCCAGCGCCGTGCGTACCTCGGCAATTCCGGACAACACCGCCGAGATCGCGCGGAATTCGGCCTTGGCGTACTTCGCCAACAACAATGCGAGCGTGGTCTTGCCGCAGCCCGGCGGTCCCCACAGCACCATCGAATGCACATGCCCCGCCTCGATCGAGCGGCGCAAGGCAGTGCCGGGACCGAGCAGGCGCGCTTGGCCGACAATCTCGTCCAGAGTGCGCGGCCGCATGCGCTCGGCAAGTGGTTTCAGCGCGTCGGATTCGGGGAACAGGTTGGGAGCGCTGGTCGTTTGGCGGCGGGTCATCCGCGGATGATACGGAATTCACGCCTTCCTGCGTTTGCTGCGTGCGGACGCGACGGAAATGGCGAGTCCATCGCCCGGCTTCCACGGCCGGCCCAACTTCAGTTCGATGTGGCCGCGAATCAGGCGGCGCACGACCTGCGACGGCGTCAGATCCTCGAGCCGGCACAGTTCTTCGAACACCGCCTTCTTGTCGGGATCGATCAGGATGGTCAGCCGGGCGCTGCGGTTCTCGCGTGACATGCGCAAATTTTATTTACATGTGATGCGCATAGCATGATAATCCCACCCGACGCTGTCAAGCGCACCGCCGCAGGCGGCGCGGTGGAACATCCCGTCGAAAGGTTCTGCATGTCGCTGCCGAGCGCATTACATTCGATTTTCACTCTGGTCATGGCCTGGGTTGCGTTGGGTGCGGCGGGCCTGCTGTTTCCGCGCAATCTCACCTGGGTGAGCCGCGTGCTTTTTCCGCTAGGGGCAGTGGTCGCGGCGATCATCGCAATATGCGCGTATGTCGCGCTCGCCTTGCCTCCGGAAACCGCCACGCTGCCGATCGGCCTGCCTGACTTGCCGATGCATCTGCGCCTGGATGCGCTGTCCGCGTTCTTTCTGCTGCTGATCGGGACCGCCGTCGCCGGTGTGTCTATCTATTCCGCCGGGTATTTCCGTTCCGGCGAAGGAGCGGTTCCGGGCCTGATGTGCCTGCAATACCACATTTTCCTCGCCAGCATGGCGATGGTCGTGCTGGCCGACGACGCCTTCGCATTCATGGTCGCGTGGGAAACCATGGCTGTGTCGTCGTATTTCCTCGTGACCACCCAGCACCGTGTCGCCGAGATCCGCAGCGCCGGTTTTCTCTATCTGCTGCTCGCGCACATAGGCGCGATCGGGTTGCTGCTGTGCTTCGGCGTATTGCAGGGTGGCTCGTGGCAATTCACCTTCGACGCGATGCGCGCGGCAACATTGACGCCGGGATGGGCCAGCGTGGCGTTTGCGCTCGCGTTGTTCGGCTTCGGCGCCAAGGCCGGTCTCGTGCCCCTGCATGTGTGGCTGCCGGAAGCGCATCCGGCGGCGCCATCGCCCGTCTCCGCGCTGATGAGCGGCGTCATGCTCAAGACCGCGGTGTACGGTTGCATCCGCGTCGCCTTCGACCTGATTCACGCGCCACAATGGAGCTGGGGCGCGGCGGTACTCGCGCTCGGCGCGGGCACCGGACTGTTCGGCGCGATCTTCGCCGCGGTGCAAACCGACATGAAGCGCCTGCTCGCGTATTCGTCGATCGAGAACATCGGCCTGATTTTCTCCGGACTCGGATTGGCGCTGCTGTTTCGTGCCTTCGGCAGCAATGCTCTCGCCGCGCTGGCGCTGGCGGGCACCTTGTACCACTGCCTGAACCACGCCCAGTTCAAGAGCCTGCTGTTCCTTGCCACCGGCTCGGTGTTGCACGCGACCGGGCAGCGCAATCTCGGCCGCCTGGGCGGGCTGATACACCGTATGCCCTGGGTTGCCGGCTTCGCTCTGCTCGGCACGCTCGCCATGGCGGGATTGCCGCCGTTCAACGGTTTCGTTTCGGAGTGGCTGTTGCTGCAGGCATACCTGTTCACACCGTCGCTGCCGAAAGGCATGATCGACATGCTCGTGCCGCTGAGCGCGGCCGCGTTCGTGCTCACGATCGCGCTCGCCGCCTACGTGCTGGTCAAGTTCTACGGCGTGATCTTCCTCGGACGCGCGCGCGAGCCCTCGCTCGAGCACGCGCACGATGCCAGCCGGCTCGAGCGCGCCGGGCTCGCCTGGCTAGCGCTCGCCTGCATCGCGCTCGGCCTGTTTCCCGGCGCCGTGCTGCACGGGCTCGACCACGTCAACGAACTGTTGCTCGGCACCGGGCTCGGAGCCAATGCCGCTTCATGGTGGGCGGTGGTGCCGTCGTCCCCGCAACGCGCGGTGTACAGCCCGCTCGCGTTCCTCGGCGGCATCGTCGCCGCGGTGCTTGCCGTGTTCCTGATCGTGCGCCTCGTCTACCACGGCCACGCGCGGCGCAGCGCACCGTGGAACTGCGGATTTCCTCCACAAACCGCGCGCATGCAGGACACGGCGGAAGGCTTTGGCCAGCCGATCCGACGCATCTTCGGCCCCGTGTTCCGCATCCGCCGGCAGACGCCGTCGCCGTTCGACACGGCGCCGCGCTATTTCCTGGATCTCGGCGACCGCTGGTGGGACTGGCTTTACGACCCGATCGCGAGCGCCGTGAGAGCCAGCGCCGCGCGCATCGGCGTGCTGCAGCAAGGCAGCATCGCGTTGTACCTGCTTTACAGCTTCGCCACGCTCGTGGCACTGCTGGCATTCGTGCTGTGAACGCCACGAACATCCTGCTCGGCATGTTCCAGGCGCTGCTGTCGATCCTCGCCGCGCCGCTGCTGCTGGGCTGGGTCGATCAGTGCCGCGCCTGGCTGCAGAACCGGCGCGGCGCCGGCGTGCTGCAACCCTATCGCGTGCTGCGCAAGCTCGTGCACAAGGACGCCGTGATCGCGCACGACGCATCGGCATTGTTCCGCGCTTCGCCGTACGTGCAATTCGGCGCGATGTGCCTGGCCGCCGCGATCATCCCGGTCGTCAGCATCACCGCACCGCTTGCCTTTGCCGCGGACACGATCGCGCTGGTCGGCCTGTTCGCACTCGCCCGCGTCTTCATCGCGCTGGCCGGCATGGACATCGGCACCGCTTTCGGCAGCCTCGGCGCGCGCCGCGAAATGCTCGTCGGCTTCCTCTCCGAACCCGCGCTGCTGATGGTGTTCTTCACTGCCTCGCTGATCTGCGGCAGTACCTTGCTGCCGACGATCGTCGACACGCTCGCGCACCGCGAGTTCGCGATTTACCCGAGCCTGGCCTTTGCCGGCGTCGCGTTCACGATGGTGCTGCTCGCCGAGAACGCACGCATTCCGATCGACAACCCGGCCACGCACCTGGAACTGACCATGATCCACGAGGCGATGGTGCTGGAATATTCCGCCCGCCACCTCGCCCTGATCGAATGGGCCTCCGCGCTGAAGCTGATGAACTTCATGGCGATCGGGCTCGCGCTGTTCGTGCCGTGGGGACTCACCGCTGCGGCAAGCGGCCCGCGCGGCCTCGCGGTCGGCATCGTTACCACCGCGCTCAAGCTCGGCGTCACCGGTGCCGCGCTCGCCCTGATCGAAACCGCGAGCGCGAAGCTGCGCATTTTCCGCGCGCCGGAATTCCTCGCGACCGCGTTCCTGTTCGCGGTGCTTGGCCTGCTCGTCCACCAGTTGCTCGGAAGCTGACATGCCGACACCGACCTGGGCATCGCAGATGATCAACCTAGGCGCCGCGCTGCTCCTGCTGTCGTCGTTCGCGATGCTGTCGCAGCGGCGCATCCTGTCGCTGGTGAACTTGTTCGCGCTGCAGGGCGCCGTGCTGTCCGCATCCACCGCGATCGTCGCGCACACCTCTGGCGCCACGCACCTGTACGCATCGGCGCTGCTGTCGCTGATCCTCAAGGTCATCGTGCTGCCGTGGATCCTGCATCGCCTGATCGCGCGCCTGAACGTGCGTTGGGATACCGAAACGCAACTGAACATCCCGGCGACGATGCTGGTCGGCATCGTCATTGTCGTGTTTGCATTCGCGCTCGCCCAGCCAATCGCGCAACTGTCCGGCACGGTGGCGCGCAGCACGCTCGGCATCGCACTCGCGGTAGTGCTGCTGTCGTTCCTGATGATGATCACGCGACGCAAGGCGGTGTCGCAGGTGGTGGGCTTTCTGGCCATGGAAAACGGCCTGTTCTTTGCCGCAATCAGCGCCACTTACGGCATGCCGATGGTGGTGGAACTGGGCGTGGCACTCGACGTACTCGTCGGCACGCTGATCCTCGGCGTGTTCTTCTTCCAGATCCGCGAGCAATTCGACAGCCTCGATCTACACCACCTCGAAAGGCTCAAGGAGGATTGATGACACTGCTGTGGCTGCTCGCAATGCCGCTCATCGGCAGCTTCGCGCTCGCCGCGTTCGGCGCACGCCGCTGGGCGGCAGAACTCAACGCCGCGTTCAGCATCGCCACGTTCGTGGCCGCGTGCGCGCTCACCGCGCGTGTGATCGCCGATGGTCCATTGCTGGTGGCGCGCGAGCAGTTCTTCGTCGACCCGTTCAACGTGTTCCTGATCGCGCTGACCGCGTTTGTTGGCATGACCACGTCGCTGTTCTCGCGTCCGTACATGCGCGTGGAGGAGGATCGCGGCCGCGTCAACCGGCAACGCTTGCGCCTGTACCACAGCATGTACCAGCTGTTCTGCTTTACGATGCTGGTCGCGTTGTCGACGAACAATCTCGGCATCCTCTGGGTGGCGATGGAAGCGGCCACGCTGTCGACCGTGCTGCTCGTATCGCTGTACCGCACCGCCGCAAGCATCGAGGCGGCGTGGAAATACTTCATCCTGTGCGGCGTCGGCCTTGCGCAGGCGCTGTTCGGCACGATCCTGCTGTACTTCGCCGCGGAAAAAATACTTGGCGCTGAAGGCAGCACCGCACTGCTGTGGACCCATCTCGATGCCGTCAAGGGCCAGCTTGAGCCGACCGTGCTCAGCCTCGCATTCGTCTTTCTACTCGTCGGCTACGGCACGAAAGTCGGGCTGGCTCCGCTGCACAACTGGCTACCGGACGCACACGCGGAAGGTCCAACGCCGATCTCGGCGGTGCTTTCCGGGCTGTTGCTCAATGTTGCCCTGTATGCGGTCGTGCGCTGCAAAGTGCTGGTCGACGGCGCCACGCACAGCCCGTTCGCCGGCCGCCTGATGATGGGGTTCGGCCTGCTTTCGCTGGTACTCGCCGCGTTCTTTCTCTGGCGCCAGCGCGACATCAAGCGCCTGTTCGCCTATTCGTCGATCGAGCACATGGGCATCGTCACGTTCGCCTTTGGCATGGGCGGGCTCGTTGCGAACTTCGCCGCGCTGCTGCACATGACCGTGCACTCGCTGACCAAGTCGGCGATCTACTTCGCCGTCGGCCATGCCGCCCAGAAAGCCGGTACCCAGATGATGGACGACATCCGCGGCCTGATCGTGGTCAGCCCGACGATCGGCTGGGGCCTGATGCTCGGGACCCTGGCGATACTCGGCATGCCGCCGTTCGGCGTGTTCACGAGCGAATTCCTCGTGCTGGTCACGGCAATGCGCGAACACGCCTGGGCGACGCCGATCCTGCTCTTCGCTCTGGCGCTGGCATTCGCCGCCATCTTCACGCGCGTGCAGGAAATGGTGTTTGGCGATACGCGACTGCAACCTCTGTCGCATTCGCCAGCGCTCCTGCCCGTGTTCGCGCATCTGCTGCTCGTGCTCATGCTCGGCATCTACATTCCGCCGGCTCTGGCAGAGTGGTATCGCCTCGCGGCGAAGCTGATCGGGTGACGGGATGCCATTTGCTGATCTCGTCCTGGAACCATTGCCCGGCGCACTGCCGGCAGCACGCGTGGCGGTCACCGCGACGCGGCTGATCGAGCTGTGCCGACATGTTCGCGAGGCCGGCGGCTGTCTCGTAACGCTGTGGGGCGAGGATCTGCGCCGCACCGGCCATGGGTACCGATTGTGTCTCGTGCTGCGCCAGGAAGGCGCTTTGATCGTGGCTGAATTGCCGCTACCGGCCGTCGATCCGGTGTTCCCGAACCTCGCGGAAATCTTCCCGGGCGCCGCCCGCCTGCAGCGCGCCGTCTACGATCTGGTCGGTCTGCGTGCGCTCGGTGGCGATGCGCGCCCCTGGTTGCGCCACGCCGCCTGGCCGGCGGACGTGTTTCCGCTGCGCCACGACGCGCCGACAGCCGCAACCGACGCGGCGGACGAATACGCGTTCGTGCGCGTGGAAGGCGAAGGCGTGCACGAGATTCCGGTCGGCCCGGTGCACGCCGGCACCATCGAGCCGGGACACTTCCGCTTCTCGGTCGTCGGCGAGAAGGTGCTGCGCCTCGAAGAACGCCTGGGCTTTGCGCACAAGGGCATCGAGAAGCGCGCCGAAGGACTCGACGTCGCGTCCGGCGCAAAACTCGTGGCGCGCACCTCAGGCGACAGCGCGGCGGCGTACGCGTGGGCCTACGCGATGGCCATTGAAGCCGTCACCAACACCTCACCTTCGCCACGTGCCTTGGCGTTGCGCGGGCTGCTGCTGGAACGCGAGCGCCTTGCCAACCACGTCGGCGACATCGGCGGGATCGCCAACGACGCGGGTTTCGCGTTTGGCCTCTCGCAGTGCTCGCGCCTGAAGGAAAACCTGCTGCGCGCGAACGCGCGTGTCTGGGGCCGGCGCTATCCGCTGGATGCGATCGTGCCCGGCGGCGTGCGTGACGATGTCGACGCGGACGCCATGCTGGTACTGCTGGCGGATCTCGCCGCGCTCGAAGCCGAACTGCTGAGCCTGCGCGAAGTCTACGACAATCATGCTGGCCTTCAGGACCGTTTCATGGGCGCCGGTGTCGTGCGTCCGGAACTCGCCATCGAGCTGGGGATCGTGGGTTTGGCCGCGCGCGCCAGCGGTCAGACGCAGGATTGGCGCCGGGCATTGCCGGTCGCTCCGTACGCGGCCGCTGCCATCGCCCCGGTCGTGCGCTCCGGCGGCGACGTGGCCGCACGCGTCGACGTGCGCTTCGACGAGACGCTGGCCTCGATCGGCCTGTGCCGTGGTTGGCTGGCGACGCTGCCGGATGGGGAACTCGTCGCGCCGCTCGGCGCGCCGCGCGACGGCGCACTTGGCCTCGGTGGCGTCGAAGGATGGCGTGGGCCGGTGCTCGTCGCCGTGCGCCTGGATGCGAACGCCCGCATCGCGCGCTGCCATCCGCACGATCCGTCGTGGCACAACTGGCCGGTACTGGAACACGCGATCATCGACAACATCGTTCCGGACTTTCCGCTGATCAACAAATCGTTCAACCTGGCCTACAGCGGGCACGACCTCTGAGGAGCGCATGACATGTGGCATCTTCTGCAACAGATCCGCAAGGTCGGCATCATCAGCGAGCCTGCGCCCGATGCGGACGTGGCCATGCTTCAGCGCGAGTTGCAAGAGCAGATCGCGCGCGTGTTCGGCCGTGCGCTCGCTATCCGGCAAGTCGATGCCGGTTCATGCAACGGCTGCGAGCTGGAA
The DNA here is from genome assembly GCA_035473575.1 of Rudaea sp. Classification (GTDB taxonomy): domain Bacteria; phylum Pseudomonadota; class Gammaproteobacteria; order Xanthomonadales; family Rhodanobacteraceae; genus Rudaea. The sequence continues at coordinate 9,527 of DATIOA010000069.1, forward strand.
ATCCAGGCGTTGCACAACCCCTACTACAACCTCGAAGGCATGGGCATCCGCTTCGTCGCCAGTCCGCGCCATGCCGACGCACTGCTCGTGACCGGCCCCGTGTCGCGGCACATGGCGCAGGCACTACGCCGCACCTACGAAGCTACGCCGGACCCCAAGCTCGTGATCGCCGTCGGCGATTGCGGAACGTGCGGCGGTGTGTTCGGCGAAAGCTATGCCAGCCTCGGTGCGATCGCCAACGTGATCCCGGTCGATGTCGCGATTCCAGGCTGCCCGCCGACACCCACCGCACTGCTGCAGGGCATACTCGCGGCGATCGGCAAACGCGCTAGTTCCTGAGCGGAAACGCCTGCGCCGCGGGCGTGGCATCGCCGATCACGTCCACACCCTTGGGCGGCACGAAATGGAATGTGCCATCCGGCAGTTTCGGATTGCGCTGCCAGTGCGAAAAGGTGATCGTCGTGCGATTGCCTAGCGAGTCCTCGAAATCCATGCGCGCGAGTCCGTTCACTTCGAAACCGAGATCGCACCAGGCGAACTGCGGTTCCTTGTCCTTCGATTTCAGGCGCAGCCAGGTCATTCCATCGTGCGTGCCCTGCTCGCTGGTCGAAAAATCGCGATCCAGTTGCGACAGGTCGGTCAGCACCGTGAGCGGGCTGTGCGCTTCCTCGGTGCCTTGCGCGCGCACCGTGACCTGTTCGAGGTCGGGATCGTAAACCCACACTTTCTCACCGTCGGCGACGATGAGCTGCTGGTACGGCTTGGCTACATCCCAGCGGAACTGGCGCGGCGCCTTGAGCGCGAGCGTGCCGGAGCTGGCCTTGCCGGCGGCGCCGTCCGGGTCGTGCACCTGCTGGGCGAAGTCGGCGGATATCGAGGAAATGCCCTTGGCAAAGGCATCCAGGCGCGCGCGTGCGGTGTCGGCAGCGCTGGCAACTGCGGTGGTCAACAAAAGCAGGATAAAAACGAAAATACGCATGGCAGGCAACTCGGTTTTCGCAGTGGCGATCTTGCGGCGTCCACGCTGAACGCGCGCGTAGTCAGATTTCCGGCGGCGGCGGCGCCAGCACCTCACGGTTGCCGTTGTGTTCGGGCGGGCTGACGATGCCATCGGCTTCCATGCGCTCGATGAGGCGCGCGGCGCGGTTGTAGCCGATCTTCAGGCGCCGCTGCACGCCGGAAATGGAGGCACGCCGGCTTTCGGTGACGATGGCGACGGCCTTGTCGTACAGCTCGTCGTAGTCGCCCTCGCCGTCCTCGGCATCTTCGGGCAGGCCGGATTCGCCGACCACGCGGCCGTCTCCAAGCGATTGCACATCGGCAAAGACATTCTCGATGTAATCGGGTTTGCCTTGGTTGCGCAGGTGCGCCACGACCTTGTGCACCTCATCGTCGCCGACGAAGGCGCCGTGCACGCGCTCGGGCGTGGCGGTGCCGGGCGGCAGGTAGAGCATGTCGCCGTGGCCGAGCAGGGTCTCGGCACCGGACTGATCCAGGATCGTGCGCGAGTCGATCTTGCTCGACACCTGGAACGCGATGCGCGTGGGGATATTCGCCTTGATGAGTCCCGTGATCACATCGACCGACGGGCGCTGCGTGGCGAGGATCAGGTGCACGCCGGCAGCGCGCGCCTTCTGCGCCAGACGCGCGATGAGTTCCTCGACCTTCTTGCCGACAATCATCATCATGTCGGCGAATTCGTCGATGATGACGACGACGTAAGGCAATGGCTCCAGTGTCGGCACCACGATGGGTTGCGTCGTGTTTTCCGGAGCCTTGAACAACGGGTCGGACAACGGCTTGCCGCTGTCGATGGCGTCCTTGACCTTCTTGTTGAACCCGGCGAGGTTACGCACGCCGACCGCAGCCATCAGCTTGTAACGGCGCTCCATTTCGGCCACGCACCAGCGCAGCGCGTTGGCGGCCTCCTTCATGTCGGTCACAACCGGCGCAAGCAGGTGCGGGATGCCTTCGTAAACCGAAAGCTCGAGCATCTTCGGATCGATCATGATCATGCGCACGTCGCGCGCCGTGGCCTTGTACAGCAGGCTCAACACCATCGCGTTCAGCGCCACCGACTTGCCGGAACCCGTGGTGCCGGCGACGAGCAGATGCGGCATCTTGGCCAGATCCACGACCGCCGGGCGACCGCCAATGTCCTTGCCGAGCGCGAGCGCGAGCGGCGACTTCACGCTGTCGTATTTCTCGGACTTGAGGATTTCGGACAGATACACGATCTCGCGATTGGCATTCGGAATTTCCAGGCCAATCACCGATTTGCCCGGAATCACATCCACCACGCGCACGCTGATCACCGACAGGCCACGCGCGATATCCTTGTCGAGGTTGCTGATCTGCGATCCCTTCACCCCCGGCGCCGGTTGCAGCTCGAAACGCGTGATCACCGGTCCCGGGAACACGCCGACCACATGCGCATCGATGCGAAAATCCTTGAGCTTGAACTCGACCTGCCGCGACAACGCATCGAGGGTTTCTTCGGAATAGCCCTTGACCTGCTGCTGCGGTTCGTCGAGCAGCGACAGCGGCGGCAGGTCGGAATTGGCAATGCCGGAGAACAGCGGAATCTGCTGTTCGGCCTCGGCCCGCTTGCTCTTTTCGATCGGTGCGAGTGTCGGTTCGATCTTGATCGGATCGCGCCGCGA
>DATIOA010000070.1:0-3162 GCA_035473575.1 Rudaea sp.
CATCGCGGAGGGCGCACTTTTTTTTCCACGCGCTCGCTGCGCGTGAATCGCGAACCCGACCCTGCCCCATTGCGTGAACGCCTGCGCGGGCAACGTGCGCGATTGTCTGCCAGCGAGCGCATCGCCGCTGCCACCGCGCTGGCAGCAACGCTTGAACAACTTCCGGAATTCCTCGTCGACGCACGCGTCGCCGGCTACTGGGCGGTGCGCGGCGAGATGCCGCTGCACGCCGCCTTCGCCAGCCTGCGCTCGCGTGGACAAGCCTATTGCCTGCCAATGCTTTCCGAAGCTGGTGCACTGCGCTTCGCGGCATGGCAGCCCGACTTGCCATTGCGCAGCAACCGTTACGGAATTCCCGAACCCAATGTGCCCGCGGACGCATGGCTCGCGCCATCGGATCTGGATGTCGCGCTGGTCCCGTTGCTGGGTTTCGATCGGCGCGGCAACCGACTCGGCAGCGGCGGTGGCTGGTACGACCGCAGTTTCGCGTTCCTGCGCGATGCGCCGCGGCCCGCGCGCCCGATCCTCGTCGGCATCGGTTACCATTTTCAGGAAGTGCCGAAACTCGATGCGCAATCCTGGGATATTCCGATGGACTTCATTGCGACCGACCGAGAATTGATTGCCTGCACCGTGCCAGACGCGATGACGCCATGAATTACTGGTTAATGAAGTCCGAGCCGGATGAGTTTTCCATCGACGCTCTGGCACGCAAGAAAACCGAGCCGTGGAGCGGCGTGCGCAATTACCAGGCGCGCAATTACCTGCGCGAGATGCGCGTCGGCGATGGCGTGCTTTTTTATCACTCCAGTTGCGCTGAACCCGGGGTCGTCGGCATCGCCAGTGTGGCGACGGCGGCGTACCCGGATCCGACGCAGTTCGATCCGAAAAGCGACTATTTCGATGCAAAAGCCATGCGCTCGGCTCCACGCTGGTCGCTTGTCGACGTCAAGTTCAAACGCAAGCTCAAGCGCGCGATCGCATTGACCGAACTCAAGGATCGCAAGGAATTGCAGGGCTTGGCGCTGATCCGGCCCGGCAACCGGCTGTCGGTGTTGCCGGTGACGCCGGCACAATGGAATTACATTCTCGGACTGGAATGATGGCCGACGATCGCGAAGAACAAAAGCGCCGGGCCGCCGAGCGCGCCATCGGCTACGTCGATGAAGGCAGCGTTCTTGGTGTCGGCACTGGCTCGACCGTCGCGCATTTCATCGATGCACTCGGTGCGCGGCGCGGCCTGATCGAGGCGGCCGTATCCAGTTCCGAGCAGAGCACGGCGCGACTGAAGCAGCACGGCATTCGCGTCGTCGATCTCAACAGTGTCGGCACGCTGGCGCTCTACGTCGACGGCGCCGACGAATGCGATCCGCACAAACGCCTGATCAAGGGCGGCGGCGGCGCGCTGACGCGCGAGAAGATCATCGCCGCGGCATCGAAAACTTTCGTGTGCATGATCGATGCGGCGAAGCGCGTCGATGTACTCGGCAAATTCCCGTTGCCCATCGAAGTCATTCCCATGGCGCGCGGCCATGTCGCCCGTGAAATCGCACGGCGCGGCGGCCATCCGGTCTGGCGCGACGGCTTCATCACCGACAACGGCAACATCATCCTCGACGTGCACGGTTGGCGCATCGACGACCCGCTCGCGCTGGAATCCGACCTCAACCAGATTGCCGGCGTAGTCTGCGTCGGCTTGTTCGCCAGGCGTCCCGCCGACATCGTCCTGATCGGCAATACCGAGATGCGCTAAACAAGCGATGACCAAGCGTCGCGAGCGAAGGCAGATTGTGCGAACACGAAGCGCAGAAAGCGGAGTGTACGCGGGAAGTACATGAGCATTTCGAGCACCGGATTCGCGCAAGGTGCCAAGCGCAGCAGCTTGGTCAAGCCTGTTTTTCCATCTGCTTGATCATCCCAGATAGCCCTCCGTGCAGGGCGAACACCTGGAATCCGAGCTTGCTCAGGATGAAGGCAGCGGCCGCGCTGCGCTCGCCGGTATTGCAGTAGACGATGTATTTCTTCGCCTTGTCGTACTCGGTCATGCTTTCGCGCAGTGTATACAGCGGCGTGTTGATCGAACCCTTGATCGCGCGCTCGGCGTGTTCGTCGGGCATGCGCACATCCAGCACAACCGCACCCTGACGCGCCATGATCGAGGCCATACCGGGCGTCAGCCATTCGACGACGGGCGGCTTGAGCACTTCATCGAAAGATTTTTTCGCAAGCCGCATCAGTTTGCCGTCCTTGAGCATCGTCACCGTCGCATTGCGCACGGTGTTCGCCAGCAACGCATCCTCGCCGAAGGTATCGCCGCGCACCAGATAAGCGACGATCGCATTGCCGGTTTCAAGGCTTTTCGACACGGACGCCGTGCCATCCTTGATCGCATAGAAATAGTCTGCCTCCTCGCCCTCGCGGATGACGACGTCGCCGCTCTTGACCGCGATTTCCTCGAAACGCTGGAACATGCGCTCGATGTTGCCGGTTGGCAATTTGTGCAAGGCCCGCGATTGCAGCAGGCGGAACACCCAGCGATTGGCGTCCGGACTCGGATCCACGTGGCGGAAATTCTCGTTGCGCGAGAGCTGGTCCCAGGTCTGCACTTTTTCCATATAGCGCCGGTCGAGCTTGACCAGCGTGGCGCTGCGTGAGGTCACTGTGGCGGTGAAACGACGCGGCTGCAAATCACCGAGCGCGTAGCGTCCCTGCAGGGTGCTCGCATCGATTTCCTTCTGCTTGCCGTCGGGATAATCGCCTCTTACACGACCGGCACGCACGAAGATGGTCTGGTCGTCGGTATCGCCGGCCTTGAACAGCACCGTACCCTTGGCAACGTCGACGCTCTCGGCCTCGCGCGCGAGCTGCTCAAGGTTTTCCGGCAGCAGTTTGTCGAGCGGATAGAACTTGGCAAGCTCGGCGGCTTCGATGCTCATGGTTCGCTCCACGGGATCGGGATGCAGTGTATCCCGGCGAACGCCCAAACAAAAACCCCCAGGGGATGAGGCCTGGGGGTTTGGGATAAGTGCTCAGCGATGACCTACTCTCACATGGCTTAAGCCACACTACCATCGGCGCGGGCGCGTTTCACTTCCGAGTTCGGGATGGGATCGGGTGGTACCACGCTGCTGTAATCGCTGAGCGATCGGTGCCAGCCGCGCA
>DATIOA010000071.1:0-9983 GCA_035473575.1 Rudaea sp.
AGCGCATCGCCCATCACCAGCGCCGCCGTCGTGCTGGCGGTGGGTGCGAGGTTGAGCGGGCAGGCTTCGGCCGGCACGCTGACATCCAGGTGCACGTCACTCATGTCGGCAAGCGAGGAAGACGGATTGCCGGTCATCGCCACCAGTGGAATGCCCTGGCGCTTGATCACCGGCAGGATGGTGAGCAGTTCGTCGGTTTCGCCGGAATTGGACAGCGCCAGCACGACGTCCTTGTGCGTGATCATGCCGAGGTCGCCGTGGCTGGCCTCGGCTGGGTGCACGAAGAACGCCGGCGTGCCGGTCGAGGCGAGCGTCGCGGCGATCTTGCGCGCGATGTGGCCGGACTTGCCCATGCCCGAAACGATCACGCGGCCGGGACAATCGAACATCAACTGGCAGGCGCGCAGGAAGTTGTCGTCGATGCGCGTGCGCAAGGCTTCGATCGCGCACGCCTCGATGTCGATCACGTTCATGGCGCTGTGCTTGAGCGCCGCCGCGTCGAGCATGGGGTTGCTCAGCGGATTCTCGGCAAGCGACACAAGGCGGGCATTCATGAGGCAGGGACCAGGCAGGAGGGCGGGATTGAGCAGGGAAATGGCGGGATCGTCCCGCCGCGGGTATCTGCGGCCAAGGATTTTGAGTACCATGCGCAACCTTCGCTTATTGTAACCGACGGGCCCCGTCCCGGCGAAGACGATTCAGGGTACTGCCGCGTCGCAGCCGCCCGCATCCCGCCATATTCCGAGCCGCGCATGGACACCCGCAGCATCCAGACTTTGATCGAACAGGGCCTGCCCGGCGCCACGGCGCGGGTTGAAGGCGACGATGGCGTGCATTTCGGGGCTACCGTGGTATGCGCCGCGTTCGCGGGCAAGTTGCCGCTGGCGCGGCATCGCATGGTCTATGCCACCCTCGGTGAGCTGATGGGCGGCGAGATCCATGCCTTGTCGCTGCGCACGCTGACGCCCGACGAGGCGGCAAAGCAAGGAATGAGTTGATGGCAAAGATCGTTATCTCGGGTGGAGAACCCCTCAACGGCGATGTGTGGATTTCCGGTGCCAAGAACGCGGTGCTGCCGATCCTCGCCGCGACCCTGCTCGCCGACGAGCCGGTCAGCATCGGCAACGTGCCGCATCTGCACGATGTGACCACGACGATGGAACTGCTCGGCCAGATGGGCGTGTCGCTGACCATCGACGAACGCATGAAGATCCACATCGATCCGCGTACGGCCAACCGCTATTTCGCGCCGTACGATCTGGTCAAGACCATGCGCGCGTCCATCCTCGTGCTCGGTCCGCTGGTGGCGCGCTTCGGCGAGGCCGATGTTTCACTGCCCGGCGGCTGTGCGATCGGCTCGCGCCCGGTGGACCAGCACATCCGCGGACTGGAAGCGCTTGGCGCGACGGTTACGGTCGAGAATGGCTACATCAAGGCGCGCGCGAAGCGCCTGCGCGGCGCGCGCATCGTCATGGACCTGGTCACCGTCACCGGCACCGAGAACATCATGATGGCGGCGGCGCTCGCGCAGGGCACCACCATCATCGAGAACGCAGCGCAGGAACCCGAAGTGGTGGATCTCGCGCATTGCATCAACGCGATGGGCGGCAAGATTTCCGGCGCCGGCACCGCCACCATCGTCGTCGAAGGCGTGGATCGCCTGCACGGCACGCAGTACGACGTGCTGCCGGACCGCATCGAAACCGGCACGTTCCTCGTCGCTGGCGCAATCACCGGCGGGCGCGTGATGGCCAAGCGCGCGCGGCCGCGCACGCTCGACGCCGTGCTGCACAAACTTGAGGAAGCCGGCGCGCACCTGAATACCGGCGAGGACTGGATCGAAGTGGACATGCGCGGCAAGCGGCCGCGCGCGGTGGACGTGACCACCGCGCCGTATCCCGCGTTTCCCACCGACATGCAGGCGCAGTTCACCGCGCTCAACAGCGTGGCCGAGGGCGTCGGCACGATTACCGAAAACGTGTTCGAGAACCGCTTCATGCACGTGCATGAACTCGAACGCCTCGGTGCCGACATCCGCCTGGAAGGCAAAACGGCCGTGGTCAAGGGCGTCGATCACATGTCCGGCGCGCCGCTGATGGCCACCGACCTGCGCGCGTCCGCGTGCCTCGTGCTGGCCGGACTCGTCGCCAAGGGCGACACCACGGTCGACCGCATCTACCACATCGACCGCGGCTACGAGTGCATCGAGGAAAAGCTTGGCACGCTCGGGGCCAAAATCCGGCGCCTGCCGTCTTAAGTCGCGTTATTTGCGCTCCAGCACGATGGCCTTGCCGTCGTGCTGCGGCTGTTCGACGCGCGCCGGCAGCAGGCCTTGTGCGTACCACGATTTCATCACCTTGCCCGGCGCGTCGGTGCGGTCGATTTCCGTGGTGTCGAATTTTCCGGCGGGCACCGTGATCGGCGCTTTCCCCTGCACGGCATACTGTTGCATCTCCACGCGATCGCGCACCGCGACCGGCAGCGTTGCCGACGTCGCGCCATCGGCCAGCGCCAGGCCGAGCGCGACCGCTACCGTGCTGCGGTCGATGGCGCCGTCGACGCGCGCGTAGCTAAAATCCTTGCCGTTGTCGCGCACGCGAATCTGCCCGGCGTTCGCGTCGAAATCGATGCGGCGCTGCTTGTGCTTGATCGCGGCGTCTTGGGTGTAGTCGTAGCGCAGGCCTTGCAATTTGCCGTCATGGAAGGCGAAGGTCGAATCCTCGCGGACATTCAGGCCCAGCAATTTCGCCATGCCGCCGGTGCCGCGGGTTTCGCTGTGCAGGGTCCAGGTGCCGTCGGCGTTCGCGGCGAGCGCATACGTCGCCGTGCCGATCGCCTTGCCGTCGCGGGTGACGGTGTAGGTCGCCTGTTCGGGTTTAAGGGACATGCCGGCGAAAGCCGTGGCGGAAAGGACGAGAAGGCTGACGGCAAGAAGTGCTTGGCGCATGTCGGATACCGGCGAAGGATTCGCTCGCGAGTCTGAACGCGGCTGCCTGAATGCTATCCGACCGCGAATGAACTGGATTCCATTATCCGGGGCTGGCGCCGCGCGCGCTTAGGGAGTGAAATGACAGGACTGCCCAGGAGTCCCGCCATGAACGATTCGAGCCGCGCATCCGCCACCCCGTCCGATGGCCTGCGCCGCGACCTCAGTGTCGCCAAGCAGCTCTTCCTCGGCGACATCCTGGAAGAAAACCTGTTCCCGTATCCGCGCATCCGCGAGCGCGATCGCGAAATGCTCGGCGCGATGACGGACGCGATCGACCAGTTCCTCGATGGCAAGCAGCACGAGCTGCGGGACTACGACCGCAAGGCCGAGCAGCCGCCGGAATTCATCCAGGCCCTGCGCGACATGGGGTTGTTCGGACTGATCATTCCCGAGGCCTACGGCGGGTTGGAACTGTCGAACGGCGCCTATGCGCGCGTGCTCGGCCAGACCAGCAGCCACGACAGCTCGGTCTCGCTGACGATCGGTGCGCACAGTTCGATCGGCATGAAAGGGCTGCTGTTGTTCGGCACCGACGCGCAGAAGCAGCGTTATCTGCCGCGGCTCGCGAGCGGAGAATGGATCGCGGCGTTCTGCCTGACCGAAGCGGGCGCCGGCTCCGACGCGGCGTCGATCCGCACCAAGGCCGTGCGCAATGCGGATGGCAGCTGGACGCTCGACGGCGGCAAGATCTGGATCACGAATGGCGGGATCGCGCAGTTCTACACCGTGTTCGCGCGCACCGACACGCCCGAGGGCAAGATCACGGCGTTTCTCGTCGAAGCACAGTGGCCCGGCGTGAGCCACGGCCCGCACGAGGACAAGATGGGCATCCGCTCATCGTCCACGACGACTGTCGACTTCGCCGGCGTGAAGGTGCCGCCGGAGAACGTCCTCGGCCCCGTCGGCAAGGGCTTCAAGGTTGCGATGAGCATCCTCAACAGCGGCCGTACCGGCTTGGGCGGCGGCGCCGTCGGCGGCATGAAGACGCTGATTCGCCTGGCCAGCGCCCAGGCCAAGGATCGCAAGCAGTTCGACAAGCCGATCGCGGAGTTCGGCCTGGTGCGCGAGAAGATCGCGCAGATGGCGATCGACTGCTTCGCCGCCGAAAGCGCGGTGTGGGTGGTCGCGCACCTGATCGACAGCGGCTGCGAGGACTACTCGCTGGAAGCGGCCATGAGCAAGGTCTTCGCCAGCGAGGCGGTGCAGCGGGCGGCGCACGAGGCGCTGCAGATCGCGGCCGGCAACGGCTTCATGCGCGAGTTTCCCTACGAGCAAATCGTGCGCGACACGCGCATCCTTTCGATCTTCGAAGGCACGAACGAGATCCTGCGCCTGTACGTCGCGCTCTCGGGCCTCAAGGACGTGGGCGCGGGCCTGGGCGAACTGAAGAGCGCCGTCGAGGACATCTTCAACAATCCGATCAAGGGATTCGGCGTATTGGGCGGCTACGCCGGCCGCCGCGTACGCGAAGCGACCGGCGTCGGCACCGATCGCATCCGCTACCCGCTGTCGCCGGCGCTGCGCAAGACCGCCACCGTCTACGAAAAATACGTGGTCGAACTTTCGCGCACCGCAGACACCCTGCTGCGCCGACATCGCAAGGCCATCGCGGACCAGCAACACGCGCAAAAGCGCGTCGCGGACCTTGCCATCGATCTGTTCGTCGGCCTGTGCACGATCTCGCGCGCCGACGCCCTGGTGAAGGCAGCGCACCCGGCCGCGGACCAGGCCGTGCTGATCGCCGAAACCTTCACGCGCCAGGCCCGGCGGCGCATGTCGCGCAACGTGCGCGGCCTGGACCACAACGACGACGCGGCGATCGAGCGCCTGGCCGGCGCGGTCCTGGCGCAGGGCAACTATGCTTTTGACGTGATCTGACAGGCGTGATCCGACGCGAATCGGGCGCGATCAGCCGAAATGAAAGCCGGTCTGCTGGGTGCCCATGAACAGGCCACTCCAGGTAATCGTGCCAGTATCCTCGCCGGCCGCACCCGCGACCACCATCTATGGAATCAGATGGTCCTCGCGCGGGTGGCAAAAAGCGCGCGAACGGCGCCTCGGTCCAGCGCGTGAGTTGCTCGTTGCGCGCGGCGGCACTCGCGGTGACCGCGGCCTTGAGCCATTCGGCGAACGCCAGCGAGCGGTCGAATACCTGCCCCCTGATTTTCCGCATCGGGTTCGAATAACGCCGTGCGGTCGCGGGCACCGCGCCCGGCGTGCCTTGATGCAAATCAAGTGCGGTGTCGCCGTCGATGGAATATATTACGCCGCCCGCTGCCGAACGCGCTGTCAGGTGTTTTTTGCGGATCGGTCTTACCAGCTGGCTGCTCGGGATGTTCGTCGCGGCGACGCGGACGTCCCTACATCGCGATGTCCAGGCGGAATGCGGGAGGCTGAACATGATCTGCAGGCCCATTCGCAGCATCCGGCGCGGCGCAAGCCGAACGCTCGGAGCCTTGTTGGCGGTTCTCTTGCTTCCCGGCATCGCCAGTGCACTGCCGACGTTCAATCGCCAGACCGGGCAAAACTGCCTGGCATGCCACGCCGGTGGACAATTTCCGGAACTGACCGCGTACGGACGCCTGTTCAAATTGACCGGCTATACGCTGGGCGCGCGCACGCTGCCGTTCGCCGGCATGGCGGTACTGAGTGATTCGCACGTCAACAACACGAGCAAAAGCGACGATCCCAAAGCTGATTTCCAGAAGAACGATCAGCCGATTTTCGCAACTGCCAGCGTGTTCGCGGCCGGCAAGATCACCGACAACCTTGGCGGGTTCCTGCAAGTCACCTACGACAACTACGCCAGCCAGTCGGACGATGGCCATTTCCACGGCCATACCAATGTCGACAACGTCGACATCCGCTACGCAGACCGCAGCATCGACGCAAATCACGACGTGATCTGGGGCGTCAGCACGAACAACAATCCGTCGGTATCGGACGTCTGGAACACTGCGGCCGCATGGATGCAGTATGTGCCGGTGCCGAGTCCCACCAGCAGCCGCTTCATCGACGGCAGTGCACCCTATCCGGGTTTTGCGGCGGGCGGCAATCTCGCCGGCCTGACCGGTTATTTATTCTGGAACCAGACCCTGTACGTCGAAGCCGGTGGCTACCGCAGCGCCACGGGCCCGGCATCATTCATGAGCGCCGGTGTCGCCGATGGCGACAAGACCAAGCTGCAGGGCACCAATCCTTACTGGCGCATCGCACTGTCGCACGATTGGGGCCCGCACAGCCTGATGGTCGGCACGTCGGGCATGAACGCCGACGTATACGACGATCCCCTCGACACCTCGGACCCGTCGACGCTACATCATTTCCGCGATCTCGGTGTGGATGCGCAATACCAGTACCTGCTCGACCCGCACACCTTCTCCGCGCAACTCGCCTATCTGCGCGACCGCCAGCGCCTGCCGGCGTTCCTGGCCGGGCAGCCGGTCTTCGACGTGAACGGCAACCCGTTGCCGGATACGAATGCAGTGGACCGCACCAACGTGTTCCGTGCCAAGGCGAGCTACGTCTACGGCGCGCGCTACGGCGGCAGTCTGTCATTCTTCAACCAGACCGGAACGACCGATTCGGCGCTATACGATCCGACCCGTGTGTCCGGCAACATCTCGGGAAATCCCGCCGTGCGCGGCTGGACTTACGAGGCATTCTGGACTCCGGTGCAGTACATGCGCATCGGCTTGCAGTACACGCGCTACGACAAGTACAACGGTGCCGGCAGCAACTATGACGGCTTCGGTCGCAATGCGAGCGACAACGATTCGCTGTTCCTCTATGTCTGGGCCGCCTACTGAAGCGCGCAAGGAGCCTGCCATGACTACGCGTCGCATGATTGTGCTGTTGTTCGTGCTCGCAGCCGCCGGCTGCGCCAACATTCCACGCTCGCGCGACGTAGCCAACCCGGACGTCGCGGGCCGCACGCTCGCGATGCAGGTTTGTTCCAATTGCCATGGCATCACCGGAGTGGCGCGTTCGCCGAATTTCCCCAACCTCGCGGCCCAGCAGGAAGCCTATCTCGTGGCCCAGCTGAAAAGTTTCCGCACGCCCGGCCGGCGCGACCCGGCCGGATTCGAATACATGTGGGGTTTGAGCCGCCACCTGACCGACGTCCAGATCCACGATCTTGCGGCGTACTTCGCCGCACAGCCTCCGGCGCATCAGCCGATCGAAGGCAAAGCCGTGCGCATCGCCGCCGGCAAGGCCATTTTCGAGCACGGCCTTCCCGCCCAATCGGTACCGCCATGCTCAAGTTGCCATGGCGCCGATGGTGGCGGCAATGCAAACTTCCCGCGCCTGGCTGGACAGCATCTGGACTACCTGGAGAAACAGCTGACCGTGTTCCAGCGCACCGACGAACGCCCCGAAGGCTCGGTGATGAAGGTGGTGGCGCACAGTCTTACGGGGGACAACATCAAGAACGTCGCCGCGTACCTGCAGTCAATGCCGCGGAACTGAACCGGGCCTTCACGCAAACCGCGAAACGGTCCGTCGGCCTCACGCCGTCCGCAGGCTGCCGTCGATTTGCAGGCGCAGCGGCGCGGCGAGTGGCACGCGATCGAGTTCGACGCCGGCATTTCCGAGTACGATGCGCCCGCGCGCAATCAGATCCACGCTGGCGACGAGCAGGCGATGTTCCAGCGGCAGCAGGCGCCTGGCCAGCGCTTCTGGGGTGTCGCCGGGAAGCATCGGCATTTCCGCCTGCGCGAATACCGGTCCGCCGTCGAGCGCCCCGGTGACGAAATGCACGCTCGCGCCGTGCATGCTGTCGCCGACTTCGAGTGCGCGCGCGTGCGTGCGCAGGCCGGGAAATTTCGGCAGCAGGGAAGGGTGGATGTTGATCATGCGCCCGCGCCATCCGTCCACCACGATCGTGTCGATCACGCGCATGTAGCCGGCAAGCACGATCAAATCCGGCGCGTAGCCAGCGACGCGTGCAAACATGGTGCGGTCGAACGCGGCGCGATCGGGGAAATCGGTCGGCGCGAGCGCGATGGCATCGATACCGGCCTCGTCGGCGCGTTTCAGCGCATGCGCCTGCGGCTTGTCCGACAGCACGGCGCGGATGCGAATGGGCAATTCGCCACTGCGCTGCGCCTCGAGCAGCGCAGCGAAATTGCTGCCGCGGCCGGAGGCAAGGACGACGACATCACGCACCATTACATCGGGCACGGTGGTTCAGGCGATGTGCACGCGTTCGTCGCCACGCGCCGCCACGATCTCGCCGATGGTCCAGGCCGGCAAACCAAACCCCGCCAGCGCGGCGATGGTGGCGCTCGCCGCATCGCGGGGCACGATCAGCGTGTAGCCGATGCCGCAGTTGAAGGTGCGCCACATCTCGCTTTGCGCCACGTTGCCCTCGCGCTGCAGCCAGTCGAAGACCGCGGGCAGTTTCCACGCCAAGGAATCGAGCGCGAGACCGAGCGCTTCGGGCACCACGCGGATGATGTTCTCGGTCAGTCCGCCGCCGGTGATGTGAGCCATGCCATGCACGACATGCGATTTCAGGAATTGCAGGATGGGTTTGACGTAAATCGTGGTCGGCGCCATCAGCGCGTCGGACAGCTTGATGCCGCCCAAGTCGAGTTCCCAGGGATTGCCCGCGCGCGCGGCGATCTTGCGGATCAGCGAATAGCCGTTGGAATGCGGGCCGCTGGAAGCGATGCCGACGATGGCGTCGCCGGCGCGGATTTTCGCGCCGTCGATCAGCGCGGATTTTTCCACCGCGCCGACGTTGAAGCCGGCGAGGTCGTACTCGCCCGGCCCATACATGTCCGGCATTTCGGCGGTTTCGCCACCGATCAGGGCGCAGCCGGCCAGTTCGCAACCCTTCGCGATGCCGCCGATCACCGCCACGGTGGTCGCGACATCGAGCTTGCCGGTGGCGAAGTAGTCGAGGAAGAACAGCGGTTCGGCGCCCTGCACCAGCACGTCGTTGACGCACATGGCGACGAGGTCGATGCCGATCGTGTCGTGGCGGCCCAGTTGCTGGGCGAGCTTCAACTTGGTGCCGACACCGTCGGTGCCGGAAACCAGCACCGGATCCTTGTAGCGTCCGGCCAGCTCGAACAGCGCGCCGAAACCGCCGAGGCCCGCCATCACCTCCTTGCGGAACGTGCGCGCGACCAGCGGCTTGATGCGCTCGACGACTTCCTCGCCGGCATCGATGTCGACGCCCGCGGCGCGGTAGGTCAGGGCTTCCTTCGACGGTGACATGTGGCAGAGATCGCGTAAAAGTGCTGTGCATGATAGACGTTCGCGCCGCGATTGGGCAGACTGGGCGCCATTCCGGAACCTCGCCATGACCTTCGCCGCCCTGCGCCGCTTCGCCCCGATGTTGCCGCTGCTCGCCCTGGCGCTGTTCGCGCCGGGCGCACCCGCGCATGCCGAGGGCCTGTACAGCGGCCAGGTGCCGGTGAACACGCAGTCCGACGCGGAACGTGCCGAGGCGCTGAAGAGCGCGCTCGCGCAAGTCGTGGTCAAGCTCACCGGCGGCGACAACGCGGTGCTGGCCAAGCCCAACGTGGCTCAGGCCGTGGCCAATGCCGCCAATTACGTGCAGCAATACCAGTATGCGCAGGACGTGGCCACGACGGTCGACGGCAAGCCGCAGGTGCGCCTGAGTCTGGTCGCCCAGTTCGACCGCACTGCCGTGGACAAGTTGATTGCGGATCTGGGGCTCAATCAGGCCGGAGCTGCGGCGCCGAATGCACAAACGACGCGGGCGGTCGCCGACAGCCAGGCGCAGGTGTTCCATGTCTGGATCGGCGGGTTGAATTCCGCCGTCGATTACGCGCGCGCGGTCGGCACCTTGTCGCGCAACGAACTCGTGCGCGGCGTGAAAGCCGAACAGGCACGCGGCGATGGCGTCGAGGTGCGCGTGGACATCACCGGCCCCTTGCCTCGCCTGCTCGATTCGTTGTCCGGTTCGTCGCTGCAGGTGGACAACGCCAAGCCGCCGGTCGAAGGCGTCGACGCACTG